>CALGOZ010000044.1 GCA_937960785.1 uncultured Pseudogracilibacillus sp. | reverse complement strand
TCTGTTGCGAATCAAAAAATCGGCCATGAGACCTTTTATTTCACGCCCTTGAACTTACAAGATGCGGTAGATACGATGCAGAGGTTGGAGGGGGATGATTTTTAGCCACCATAAAATCTATCACAGTGTTTGAAAGAGGCTAGTCATTTCCTTATTTTTTTAATGGCCGATATACAGATGATAAAATAAAAATCCCTAGCATTATATGAGCCAGTGCTAAGGATTGATGAAGTCTAATTTTTACGTGGTTTTTCAGCGTCACTTCGTTTTCTACGCCAAGTTCCATCAGCGTTTCTGGAACGAACGTTACCGGAAGTTGGGCCAGTTTTTACGATAGGTCCGCGTCTTTTATTCGAGTTAGACATTTCGCCACCTCCTTATCTTATTTGGTGAAATGATTGAAATAAGATAAGGAAGTAAATGAGTTTTGCTTGTAAATCCTCGATCTTTTTCCAATTTTTTATTGGGACTTTCAAATAAATCTCATGATTATGATATAAGAATTTTAACATAGGTATAGTAAAGTGTTTATAAATGTCCCTTGTAACCAACCTAAATAAATAGAACATCTCAAGTTCGTTATTTTCTTCTTTCGCTTAGCTTTTAACTTTCTAAAATATTTTCCTTCATTAAAAATAAAAAAAGTTCAACAACTGGTGATGGGTTATTGCTATGCCAGGCGACGGCTGTTTGCTTGTATACTTTTTCTTTTAATTTTCGGTAGACGACATTATCTTGATTAATTTTGTATGAGGATAAAGGTACAAAAGCAGTGCCAATTCCGGAGGAGACAAGCGAGACGATCGTATGTTGTTCTTGGGCTGTTTGAGTAATATTCGGCGAAAATCCACCGATACGGCATAAGTTCATGACAGATTCGTAATAGCCAGAACCTGCTTGATAAGGGGTCATAATAATGTCGTCGTCTCGGAAGTCCGCAATTGATAAAGGTTCTTCTGCGTCGGCTAAGGGATGATCTTTATGTAAGCAGGCAATAAACTCCTCTTGACGAATTGGTAATGTATGAATTTCGGGTTCTTTTACAGGTGGGACTAAAATTCCTACATCAAGATCACCATCTCTTAATGCATTTATTTGTTGGGATGTCGTTAATTGCTGAACGTCTAATTTTAATGTTGGATAGGTCGAGTGTATGTGTTGGATAATTTTCGGTAGTATATCGTAGACGATCGAACCTCCGAATCCAATTCGCAATAAACCGATTTCCCCTTTAGCAATTTTTCGTACTGTTTCAACTTGTTTTTCTAAATTATTTAATATTTGGATGGTTATTTTATAAAAATATTCTCCTGCTTCAGTTAGTTCTACTGTTCGGTTGGTACGATGAAAAAGTTCGACGTCTAAAAATTCCTCTAGTTGTTTAATTTGATAACTTAAGGGTGGTTGGGACATATTTAAAGATTCCGCAGCACGTGTAAAGTTTAAATGCTCGGCTACAGCTTTAAAATAGATTAGATGTCTTGTTTCCAGCATGGCTATCACTCCGTTATATTTATTTTATATCATTAGCTTACAATTATGTATTATACATATTATACAAAAGGTTGTACGATATGTGTAAGGAGTTGATCAACATGAGATTATCAATTAGTCGAGAAGAATTAAGACAGCGTCAACAAAATGTAATCGCTCTCCTTGAGGAAGAGAAAATTGATTCAGCTATCTTTTTTAATTATATTGATATTTTTTATTTGACTGGATTTTTATTCCGTCCTTCGGAGCGGCCGATTGCATTTATGATTGACGGACGAGGAGAGAGTCATCTTTTTGTTCCGCGTTTAGAAAAGGAGCATGCCGAAGTCTATGCTGAGGTAGACAGGGTCTATGATTATCCGGAGTACCCTGGTACGACCCATCCAATGCATTATTTAGTCGATATTTTGAAAACGCTTCACTTCGAGGCTAATGTTGTAGGTTATGATGCGCTTGGTTATAGTTCTGTAAAAGGTTATACAGGTCCACGGATCGATAAGTTAATGAGTTTTAAAGCTATGAAAAGTATTAGAGGGTATGTCGAAAGGTTACGCTATATAAAATCAGAGGCAGAAATTGAATTGATCAAGGAATCGGTTCGTTGGGGTAATTTAGCTCATACGTTACTTGTAAAGTATACGAAAGAGGGTGCGCGGGAGATCGAGGTTGAGGGACGGGCGAGTTTTGAAGCGACTCAGGCGATGTTCGACACCTTAGGGCCGAATTATAAGCCTTTCGGTTCTCCGGCTGTACATGCCTTTTATCGTGGCCAAATTGGACCGCATTCGGCTTTTCCTCATTCACAAAATCAAAATGCACAATTTAAGCGAGGCTATAATGTCGTCTCTCAGTCGGCTTCTTTTGTTTGGGGCTATACAAGTGAGTTGGAAAGGACGATGTTTATTAAGGAAGTTACTTCGGAACAAGAGAAGTATTTCAATTTAATGTACGAGGCACAGGAAGTAGCTTTTAAGGCAATTAAGCCAGGTATCCCAGCTTCCGAAGTCGAAAAAGCTGTCCAGCAGTTTTTTAAAGAAGAAGGAGTCCTAGATTTAACAAGACATCATACAGGTCATTGTATTGGGATGTTAAATCATGAGGCACCGTTTTTCGACTTAGGTGATCATACGATTTTAGAACCGGGGATGATTTTTTCTGTAGAGCCGGGTTTGTATATTCAGGACTTAGGGGCTTTCCGTCATTCAGATACGATTCTAGTTACCGAAGATGGGATGGAGATGCTAACGTATTATCCAAGGGATTTAGATTCTTTAATTATAGGCTAAAAAGGAGGAAGAAAAATGCATACAGAAACGAATCGTAAGAAAAGAAAGTTCTCGATGCCTGATTCCTATGTTATTTTATTTATTATGTTAATTATGGCGACGATTTTGACCTACATTTTGCCATCGGGGACTTTTGAGCGGGATGAGTCAGCCTCCGTTCCGACAGTAATTCCTGGAAGTTATAGTGCGGTTGAAAGTAATCCGATTGGCTTTTTAGATTTCTTTATGTCAATTCAATCGGGTATGGTGGCAGCTGCCAGTATTATTATGCTCGTATTAATTATCGGTGGTTCTTTTGCTATTATTGATCATTCTCAGGCAGTGTATGCGGGAATTATGAAGTTAATTAATAAAACAAGGGACAAGAAGATTCTTTTAGTGATTGCTGTTGCTTCTGTATTTTCAATCGCAGGATTTCTAGGAGTATTGCATACAGCAGTTATCGCCTTTATTCCTGTAGGAGTTTTAATTGCAAGAGCATTAAAGCTCGATGCGATTGTAGGTGTAGCGATTATTTATCTAGGTGCCTATTCTGGCTATACGATAGCAGGTCTTGATCCCGTTACAACTGGATTTGCTCAAGAAATCGCGGGAATTCCTATATTTAGTGGTCTTTCCTTCCGGTTCTTTATATATTTAGCGATTTTAACGTCGACGATTATTTATATTTTACTCTATATTCGGAAAATTGAAGCAGATCCAGCTCGCAGTATTATGGGGGAGCAGAAGTTTAGCGAAGAAATTCAAAGTGATATCGATGAAAATATGGAATTTACAACGCGTCATAAATTAGTCCTCCTTTTCTTCGCTCTTTGTTTAACGATATATACCGTTGGGGTCTTTAGGAGCGACTGGGGCTTGAATGAAATGGCTGCAATTTTTATTATCATCGGGATTGGAACTGCGATTATAGAGCGAATTAGTCCGAATAAGTATGTAAAGCTCTTTGTTGAAGGAGCACAAAAAATGGTCTACGCTGCTTTAATCGTTGGTTTAGCCCGTTCGATTGTTGTGATTTTAGAAAATGGCCTTGTGCTTGATACAGTCGTTAACTATTTTGCAAATGTGTTAGAGCCGTTACCAGCTGTAGTAGGTGCCTTAGGGATGTATTTCTTTAACTTGCTTTTCAACTTAATAATTACATCTGGTAGTGGACAAGCAGCGATCGTTATGCCGATTATGGCTCCTTTAGCGGATTTAATTGGTTTTTCACGTCAAATTGCGGTTGTTGCTTATAATATGGGGGATGGATTTACGAATACAATTGCTCCTACATCTGGAATTTTAATGGCGAGTATTGCCGTTGCGGGTGTCTCTTGGACGAAGTGGTTACGTTTTATGATGCCACTACTGATGATTTGGATTGCAATTGGGGTCGTTGTAATCTTTATCGCTTTTGCGGTTAATTTAACTTAAATAGATAAAAATAAAGAGAAATTTTGCATGGTTTTATAGTTTTATAAGACGGTTTAAATAGAGAAAAAAACAATCTAAACATTGGCTTTAAGCCTATTAAAAAAGGTCATCCCTTTGTCTATGTTTTTAGAAAGAGGGGTGACCTTTTGCTGTATTAAGCGATTAAACTCATCACCGCAAAAAAATGCATAATTGAACCGGCGACAACGAAGAGGTGCC
>CALGOZ010000043.1 GCA_937960785.1 uncultured Pseudogracilibacillus sp. | reverse complement strand
AGTGGAGCTCTCTACCGAGTAAGCTTTCATACAAAAGCACATCAACATACCCAGTACCCTGAGTGATTAGGTAACTTTTTAATAAAACTTATCCAATGTAAATAACCTCTTGTAAGACTATAATAAACCTTGCTAGAATACAAATTGAATTGAATTAATAGCAGTAAACCTATGGAAGTATGTCGCTAAAATAAATAATAAATCCAAAAACAAGCTTTCTAATTTCTCAATCATTAAAGACCTTCAGTCCATCTCATTTTTTAGAGTGGTTTTATACCAAAAACTATATTTTTCTCTCATAAACAAAGTTTATTCCCTCCTCACTTTTCGCACTATTTCGTTCTATGCTATAATAGATTGACAACGTACATAGTAGTGGAGGATCAAAATGTCGAATGTGACGCCAATGATGAAGCAATATTTACGCATTAAAGCAGAGCATCAAGATGCGTTTTTATTTTTTAGATTAGGAGATTTTTACGAATTATTTTACGAAGATGCAATTAAAGCAGCGCAAGAATTAGAAATTACATTAACAAAAAGAGATTCGGGTTCAGATAATCCGATTCCAATGTGTGGTGTTCCTCATCATAGTGCGGACCGATACATAAAAACATTAGTCGATAAAGGCTATAAAGTCGCCATATGCGAACAGGTCGAAGATCCAAAAGAGGCAAAAGGTGTCGTCAAACGTGAAGTCGTCCAAATAATTACTCCAGGTATGGTAATGGACGCTTCCATGTTAGACGATGTAGAGAGTAACTATATCGCTAGTGTAACACAAAATAAACCGAATGAATTCGTCATTGTTTATCACGAGCTATCTACGGGAGAATCACAATTAATTTTAATTGAAAATAGTTTCGATGCTGTTCTTCATGAGCTAGGCACACAACAAGTAAAGGAAATCGTGGTTGCAACTGATTTCCCAGAACCTTATCAACATGAATTAAAAAAGCAACTGCAGACGTTAATCTCTTATGAAGATGATGTAAATTTCATTGGTGAATTCCGTCATTTATATGACAATCTTGATGATGAACGTTATTTACACGCTTTTAGTCGTATGTTAAATTACATTGAAAATACACAAAAACGTTCATTACATCATTTGCAAAAGCCAGAAATAATCGAACTACAACAATATTTATCCCTAGATATGTATTCAAAACGAAACCTAGAATTAACCGAAACGATTATTAAAAAGACTAAATACGGATCCCTCCTTTGGGTTCTAGATGATACCGTTACAGCAATGGGGGCGAGAAACTTAAAAAAATGGATCGAACGTCCATTAATTAATAAGCGCCAAATTAATCGACGCCTAGAAATGGTAGATGTCATAAAAAATCATTTTCTTGAACGCGACGAACTACGCGAGACGTTAACCGACGTATACGATTTAGAACGGCTAGCTGGTCGAGTATCCTTTGGAAACGTCAATGCACGGGATTTAATCCAGTTAAAACAATCTTTGCAGTCAATCCCACAAATTCAGTCAATTTTAGAAAAGTTACCAGGCGAAGAATGGAAACAAGTCCGACATTCCCTTACATATCCTAAAGCTCTTGTCGATTTATTAGAAAAAAGTATCATCGATGAACCACCAATTTCGATAACAGAAGGAAATATTATTAAAACGGGTTATAATGAAAAACTTGATACGTATCGTCGTGCGTTAACGGATGGGAAACAGTGGATTTTAAATTTAGAAGCGAAAGAGCGGGAAAGGACCGGGATCAAATCATTAAAAGTCGGTTTTAACAAAGTGTTCGGTTATTACATTGAGGTAACTCATGCGAATAAACATCTAGTTCCAGAAGAACGTTACGAACGAAAGCAAACCTTACGCAATGCCGAACGTTATATTACACCAGAGTTAAAAGAAAAAGAAGCAATTATTTTAGAAGCCGAAGAAAAAAGTGTTGAACTAGAATACGA
The DNA here is from genome assembly GCA_937960785.1 of uncultured Pseudogracilibacillus sp. Lineage (GTDB taxonomy): Bacteria > Bacillota > Bacilli > Bacillales > Amphibacillaceae > Pseudogracilibacillus. The sequence continues at coordinate 9,486 of CALGOZ010000043.1, read as the reverse complement.
ACTCTTCGTCCAAATTCGTGACAAAGTAAAAGAATATATTGATGAAATCCAACGAATTGCACAAATAATTAGTGAAATAGATTGTATCCAATCCTTTGCTGAGGTGAGTGAACAGTACAATTATACACGGCCATCCTTTTCGACCGATGAAGTCGTAATTAAAGAAGGCCGACACCCTGTAATCGAACGAGTAATGGAAGATGGGATGTTCGTTCCTAACGATGTCTATTTAAATGATGAACGGCTTATTCTACTTATTACAGGACCGAACATGTCTGGTAAAAGTACGTATATGCGACAAGTTGCACTAATTAATATTATGGCTCAGATCGGTTGTTTCGTACCGGCTGAGGAAGCAAAGTTAACGATTTATGATCAAATTTTTACACGAATTGGTGCAGCCGACGATCTCGTCCGGGGCCAAAGTACGTTTATGGTAGAAATGTTAGAAGCAAAACATGCCATTACAAATGCAACAGAACGAAGCTTAATTTTACTCGATGAAATTGGAAGGGGTACAAGCACTTATGATGGAATGGCTTTAGCCCAAGCAATCGTCGAATATATTCATAACGAAATTGGCGCAAAAACTTTATTTTCAACACATTATCACGAACTTACTGACCTTGAAGAACAACTAGAAAAAGTAAAAAATGTATACGTTCGAGCTGAAGAATATGAAGATGAAGTCGTTTTTCTCCATAAGGTTGAAGAAGGTAGAGCAAATGAAAGTTACGGTATTCACGTCGCTAAATTAGCTGAACTACCCGATTCGTTAATCGACCGAGCTCAAGTTATTTTACAACAGTTAGAGGCGACGAAAGAAACCTCATCTTTTGTAACTGAAGCTGGACAACTATCTTTTTTTGTAACCGAAGACCAACAAGAAGCAAAAGCTTCGCTCAACGAAAAAGAGCAAAAAGTTCTTGAAGAATTGAAAAGCTTATCCATTCTTGAAATGACACCATTAGAAGCGTTAAATAAGCTTTATACTTTACAAAAGAAAATAACAAAAGGTTAAAGAGTAGAAAGGACCGTGGCTAGTGTGAAAATAGAACAACTTCCAGAATCATTAGCAAATAAAATCGCAGCCGGTGAAGTTGTAGAGCGACCTGCTTCAGTCGTAAAAGAATTAGTTGAAAATAGTATCGATGCAAAAAGTAACCTCATTCGCATCGAAGTAGAGGAAGCAGGATTACGAAAAATTGCTGTTTCTGACGACGGAGAGGGAATGAGCAAAGAAGACTGTAAGCGGGCTTTTCTACGCCATGCGACGAGTAAAATTAAATACGACACTGACCTTTTTCATATAAAATCCCTCGGCTTTCGAGGTGAGGCCTTAGCGAGTATCGCTTCCGTAAGTAAATTAACATTAAAATCATCCCAAGGTAACGAGGCTGCGACGATGCTTTATTTAGAAGGCGGTGAAATCGTTAAAGAAACGAAAGCGGAAGCGAGAAAAGGAACAGAAATTATAGTTGAAGATTTGTTTTACAACACCCCGGCTCGCTTAAAGTATGTAAAATCTCTTCATACTGAATTAGGACGGATTACCGACTTAGTGAACCGATTTGCGCTTGCGTATCCAAATATTCGTTTCGAACTTATTCATAACGGTCGAACACTTTTTAAAACGACTGGATCAAATCAAGTCCTTCAAGTTATCAATCAAATTTATGGCCGAGATGTCGCGCGAAATATAATACAAAAGAGTACTTCAACTTTAGATTTTGATATTGAAGCCTACGTAGTTAAGCCAGAAATAACACGAGCTAATCGTAACTACATTACATTAATTGTTAATGGCCGGTATATTCGTAACTTTCCTTTAACCCAAGCTATTATCGCTGGTTATGGTACCTTACTACCGATTCATCGCTTTCCAATTGCAGTTCTTTATATTACGCTCGATCCAGTTTTAGTCGACGTTAATGTTCATCCGACGAAACTCGAAGTCCGTTTTAGTAAAGAGAAAGAACTTGCAAAAACAATCGAACAGTTAGTGGCAAGGGCTTTTGAAGCAGAAACGCTTATTCCGAAAATGACCTATAAACACCAAAAGAAAAAGCCAACTGAACAAGAAGCGTTCGAACTTTTTTTACCTAAAGATAAAAGCCAAGAAACAAATAAAACTAAGTCAATTAAAGAGCCTCATTTTAACAAAACTAAGGTTATAACAAATGAGCGAATTAAAGATAAACAAAGAGCATACAGCGATGATGTAGCTATAATTCATAATGAAGAAATTAATCAAAATAATCTACTTAATCAAAATAAAACAGAAGTTGCTAACAAATCCTTAGATGAAGAAGAGATTAAAAAAGACCGAATTCCTCCTCTATATCCGATTGGGCAGTTACAAGGCACATATATATTAGCCCAAAATGAACTCGGATTTTACATGATAGATCAACATGCTGCACAGGAAAGAATTAAATATGAATTTTTTAAGAAAAAATTAGGAAACCCTGAACACGATACTCAGCAATTGTTAATGCCGTTGCAGTTTCATTTTACTTTAGAGGAAAAGTTGTTGCTCGAACAATATGCAGACGAGTTAGAATCAATCGGTATTAAGTTAGAACCTTTCGGTGGTCAAACGTTTACAATCCGATCTCATCCAACTTGGTTTCCAAAAGGGGAAGAAGAACAATTAATTCGGGATATTATTCAACAAGTCATCGAACAAGGTAAAGTAAATTTTGAAACACTACGCGAAGAAGTTGCGATATTAATGGCGTGTAAACGATCGATTAAAGCAAATCACTATTTAAGTATTGAAGAAATGGAACGATTACTAGAAGATTTACGAAAAACGGAAGATCCTTTTACATGCCCGCATGGAAGACCAGTAATTATTCATCAAACTTATTACGAAATCGAAAAAATGTTTAAACGAATTCAATAGTGAATGCATAAAATAATAATTTTCAAGCCATCCTAATATAATAAAAATGAGCGAAAATTTCGTTCAACAAACAAGAGGTGGCTTATGGAAAAACAACGCGTCATCTTATTTCTAAATCGATTGTTAGCAAATTATTTTGTCGTTTATACGAAACTGTATCGTTATCAATGGTTTGCTAAAGGACCTCATGTCATTACATTAAAGCAAGTGTTTGCTTCATTTCAGCGAAAATGGCAAGAAGACTTGGAAAAAATAGCACAACATATTTTATATCTCGATGGAAAACCATTTGCAACAATGGTAAAATTTATAAAAGAGGCTTCCCTTGAAGAAGCGGAAGCTGATGATTTAGAGGAAGAAATGTTTTCACAACTAAGTAAAGATCTACGACAAATTAATCGGGAAATAAAAGAAGAAGGTATTCCATTAGCTGAAAAAAATAACGATTTGTTAACAACCTTCTTCTTATTACAATTACAACTTAATATGAGTGAGCTTTTGAATAAGTTTCATGATGTATCATTTGAATAATAGGGGACATATGTAGTGAAGAAAGTTATCGCAATTGTCGGTCCGACAGCAGTCGGTAAAACTAGCTTGAGTATTCGTTTAGCTAAACGATTCGATGGAGAAATTATAAGTGGCGATTCGATGCAAATATACAAAGGGATGGATATAGGAACGAGTAAAATTACAGAAGAAGAAAAAGAAGACATTCCTCATTACATGCTGGACATTCGTAATCCGGGCGAGGACTTCTCCGTCGCTCAATTTAAAACGCTCGTACAACAACATATTAAGGATATTACCGAACGAAATCGGCTACCTTTTATCGTTGGAGGTACCGGTCTTTACATAAAATCAGTTTTATATGATTACGACTTTTCAGACCGAAAGCGTGACCCAGCAATCACTAAAAGATTAGAAACATTCGTTCGCGAAAAAGGCGTGTTACCGCTATATGAAAAATTAAAAAAAATCGATCCCTATCAAGCAGAAAAAATTCATCCAAACAATTATCGTCGTGTTATTCGTGCTTTAGAAATTTATGAAACGACGGGAATGACGATGAGTGAATACCATAAACAACAAAAGTCTGAACCAATTTACGACTATTTACTAATCGGACTTACGATGGAGCGATCGATCCTTTATGAAAAAATTAATAAACGAGTTGATGAAATGATTGATCTAGGATTAGTCGAAGAGGTAAAAGAGCTGATCGATCAAAATCTTGAAGATAGTCAAGCAATGAAAGCAATAGGATATAAGGAATTCATCCCTTATTTTAAAGGCGAACAATCGCTTGAACAATCTATTCAACTATTAAAACGTAATACAAGACGCTATGCCAAAAGACAATTAACTTGGTTTAAAAATAAAATGAACGTCGAATGGTTCGACTTAACGAAGGCGCGAGAGGAGTCTTATTTAAAAATCGAAAAACGAATCGAACAATTTTTATCGACATAATCTCATACACATCAAATGCTATACAATAAATATGGCGTCATAAGCGGAATCTCCGCTTCTTTTAATAAATAGATATAATTGAGGAGGAAGAAAACTATGGCCCAACAAGTAAACATTCAAGATCATTATTTAAACGTGCTCCGGAAAGAGCGAATCGCGGTAACCGTCTTTTTAACAAATGGATTCCAGCTCCGCGGAAATATTAAAGCCTTTGATAATTTCACAGTTTTACTGGAAACGGAAGGAAAAGAACAATTAATTTATAAACATGCAATTTCAACCTTCGTCCCTTCAAAAAATGTCCAACTAGAAAATAGAGAATAGTATTTCTAAAATAGGCATCGATTATTCGATGCCTATTTTATTTAAAATTGCAACTCTTTCATATTAGTTCAATCTCTTTTACAAAACTATTAAGTGCATTAATTTTAGGCGATTATCACGAAAATCCCTACACTTGCGTATAGTAAACAGTGAGGTGGTCATATGAATGCAAAACAAATTGTAAAAGAGAAAAATCAAATCAATATCGTTCTTCATGAGCAACAAGAATGGAAGAATAAAGCTGAACAAGGGACTTCCTTCAACTCTAGCCCTTTACAAGTAATCGATACGTATTTTTCTTCTTTTATCGGTTTAAAACATATAAAAGAAAGTGTAAAAGAAATTTATGCAACGAAATTAATTAACGATGAGAGAAAACGTCAAGGTTTGTTAACAGAACCTCAAGTATTGCATATGATTTTTACCGGAAATCCTGGAACAGGAAAAACAACAGTTGCAAGACAATTAGCGACTTGTTTTTATGAATTAAATTTAATTTCAAAACGGTTGTTCATCGAGGCGGAAAGAGCAGATTTAGTCGGAGAATATATCGGGCAAACAGCACAAAAAACCCGTAACCTAATCGAAAAATCCCTAGGTGGAGTACTATTTATCGACGAAGCATATGCGTTAGCCCGTGGAGGAGAAAAAGATTTTGGCAGGGAAGCTATCGATACGTTAGTTAAACAAATGGAGGATTTTGCTGACCAATTCGTATTAATTTTAGCTGGTTATCCAAAAGAGATGCATTATTTTTTACGGATGAATCCTGGTTTAGCTTCACGTTTTCCCTTTATTCATTCCTTTCCTGATTATTCCGTTAATGAATTATTATTAATTGCAAAGCAAATTGTACATGAAAGGCAATATGCATTAACAAAAGAAGCTAAATGGTATTTAAAACACGAACTAAGAAAACAAAAAGCGAGCCGTACAATCGATTTTGCCAATGGCCGAATGGTAAGAAACGTCATTGAAAAAGCCATCCGAATGCAGTCTTTACGTTTAGTTGATAAAGTGAATCTTTCTCATGACGATCTACTTTACCTTACCGAAGAGGATATTGCCTTTGCCCTAGGTTAAAGCGTAAATATAAGATACATTTAATTGAATTTACATCGTAAAGATGAAAAAATATAAGTAACGCCATTTAAATAGTATAAGAAAAGAGGTACAAATTTGACAAAGGAAAACGTCTTAATCGTCGCAGTAAAAACGTATGATACTCCAGCGCACCATTTCGAGTCGACAATTGAAGAGATGAAATCCCTAAGTCATACAGCAGGTGGAATTGTCCGTAAAGTAATGACACAAAATCGTGAACATATCCACCCTGCTACTTATGTCGGTGAAGGGAAAGTAAAGGAAATAGAACGAGCAGTAGAAGCCCTCGATATTCATCTTGTTATTGCAAATGATGAATTATCCCCAAGTCAATTAAGAAATTTAAACGAACATTTCGGTGTTCGCGTCATCGATCGAAGCCAACTTATTTTGGATATTTTCGCCAGTCGGGCAAAAACGAGGGAAGGGCAATTACAAGTAGAGTTAGCCCAATTAGAATATATGTTGCCTCGTCTTTACGGTATGGGACTCGTTTTATCCCGACTCGGTGGAGGTATTGGAACTCGTGGACCGGGTGAGACAAAGCTCGAGACAGACCAGCGTCACATTCGTAGACGAATCGACGATATTAAACGACGTTTACAAGATATTGTAAAACAACGAGAACAATATCGTAAACGAAGACAGAGAAATTATGCCTTCCAAATTGCACTTGTAGGGTATACGAATGCTGGAAAATCGACCATTTTTAATCGACTTGCTGAAGAAGCAACGAGGGAGGAAGACTTACTATTTGCAACACTCGACCCGTTAACTCGTAAGATTCATCTTCCCTCGGGCTTTGAAACGCTATTAACGGATACGGTTGGATTTTTACAAGCGTTACCGACCTCCTTGATTGCAGCCTTTAAGTCGACGTTAGAAGAAGTGACCGAGGCAGACTTTTTATTACATGTTGTCGATGCCTCCCATCCTGATCAAGAGCAACATATTGCAACGGTTCATTCAATTTTACATGAATTAGGAGCCAATCATATCCCCATGCTCACTATCTATAATAAACGGGATTTATTAACGGAAGATTTCTTCCCAACAGAGCATCCATCGATGCTAATTAGTGCTTACGACCGGGAGGATATTGACCATTTACTCGTCACGATTGAAAAGCGTTTAAAAGAAGAGTGGGACCATTACCATATAATGCTTCGACCGGATCAAGGTAAAGCATTACACCTTTTTTCCATCCATACGATTATTATTAATAAATACTTCGATGAACATAAAAATATGTACGTCGTCGAAGGTTATATACCAAAGAAATATCCGATTGAAACAATGATAAAAGGAGACTAAGAAAGTGTTAGAACAAATCGCAACAAAATTAGAAAAACAATGTGAAAACCAATTTAAACAAATTGAACAAACTGTTTATAAGAACCAACGAAAAGTTCTCGAAGCCTTCCAAGAAGAACATGTCGGGGACCATCATTTTAGTTCGACTGATGGATATGGTTATGATGATAGTGGAAGGGATATTTTAGAAGCAGTGTATGCACGAGTTTTCCGTGGTGAAGATGCTTTAGTACGACCTCAGATCGTCTCCGGTACGCATGCAATTTCCACTGCCTTATTTGGAATGCTTCGACCTGGAGATGAATTGTTATATATTACAGGAGCCCCGTACGATACATTAGAAGAAGTAATTGGTAAGCGAGGAAATACACCGGGTTCGATGAAAGAGCTCGGGATTGCTTACGATGAAGTTCCATTACTAGAGGACAATACCGTCGATTTCGATACCGTTAAAGAGAAAATTAACGAAAGAACAAAAGTTATCGGAATCCAGCGGTCTAAAGGCTACGAGGATCGTCCAAGCTTTACAATTGCACAAATCGAAGAAATGGTTAACTTCGTAAAAGGAATTGATGAAGAGTTAATTATTTTTGTCGATAATTGCTACGGGGAGTTCGTCGAAGATAAAGAACCTTTAGAAGTTGGCGTCGATATAATCGCTGGTTCGTTAATTAAAAATCCAGGGGGAGGACTCGTCCGGGCTGGGGGATATATCGTTGGACGCGAAGATTTAGTCGATGCTGCAGCAAACTGGCTTACAGCGCCAGGTTTAGGAAAGGAAGCTGGAGCTACATTACATATGCTTCAAGAAATGTACCAAGGCTTTTTCCTCGCCCCTCATATTGTTGGCGAAGCTTTGAAGGGGGCAGTTTTTACAGCGAAAATGATGGAACACTTCGGAATTGAAGCAACACCGAAGTCGGACGATTTCCGGACGGATCTTATCCAATCGATGAAATTTTACGATGAAGAAAAAATGATTTATTTCTGTGAACAAATTCAAGCGAACTCTCCGGTAAATTCTTACGTTGCACCGTATCCGAGTGAAATGCCAGGATATGATGAAAAAGTAATTATGGCAGCGGGAACCTTTATCCAAGGTTCAAGTATTGAATTATCCATCGATGGTCCAATTCGACCACCCTATATCGCCTTTTTACAAGGGGGATTAACGTATGCTCACGTTAAAATAGCGATTATCGAAACGATGAAATCCTTTGTTGAAAAAGGTTATGTATCTATAAACTCCTAATTTGTTTAATTAGAATAAAAGAAAGGACTGAACTCTTTTATTGTGAAGGGTTCAGTCCAATTTTAATAACTATAACTTTACGGAAAATATTATTATGGCAGACTATTATCTATCTCATCAATCATTTCTGTAACTGAAATAATTCCTCCACCAGATAAATACCATAGTTCAGGATTTAAATAATATATATCATCATTTTGCATAGCCTTTGTCTTTGCGACAAGCTCATTTTCGATCACATTTTTAACGGTAGACTCATTGCCAATTGCTTGACTTCGATCGATTACATACATAATATCTGGATTTTTCTCGACAATATATTCAAAAGTTACACTCATACCGTGGGTTGAAACTTCAATTTCTTCATCTACAGGAGGAATACCAAAGACATCATGGATTATACCAAATCGGGAGTTCTTTCCATAAGCGCTAATTTCGTTATCGTTTGCTAGAAGAATTAAGGCTTCTTTATGTAAATCACTCGCCTTAGCTTGTACTTTAGCAATTTTTTCATCAATTTCTTTTAAAGCTTCTTCTACTTCAGCTTCTTTAGAAAATATTTCACCAATTATTTCCACATTTTTCTTAAAGGATTTTATATAATTATCATAGTCAAGTCCTACATAAATCGTTGGGGCAATTTGACTTAATTCATTATATAAATCAGCTTGTCGACCCGAGATAATGATTAAATCTGGTTGTAATTCGTTAATTTTTTCAAAATCAGGTTCTTTTAAACTACCGACATTCTCATAATCATCGGATTCGTATTTACTTAGATAACTTGGAACATTCATTTGGGGAAGGGCAACTACATCAATGTTTAAATAATCCAATGTGTCCAGCATCCCAAAATCAAAAACAACAACTGTTTCAGGATTTTTCTTGACAACAGTTTCATCAAGCTCATGAACGACTGTAACAGTTTCTTTACTACTAGAAGATTCTTTAAGTTCCTCAGCTTGACAACCGACTAACACAAGGAGCAAAATTGCGATACTGATTAGAAAAATAGACTTTCTCATCAAAAATCACCTCATATATTTAGTCGAGAATCATTTTTCAATAAATTATATAACATTAACTGATAATGATTCTCATTGTTAGTTAA
>CALGOZ010000042.1 GCA_937960785.1 uncultured Pseudogracilibacillus sp. | reverse complement strand
TACTCATCAGAAGCCTCTACTGAGTAAGCTGAAACGTTTTTGTACGTAGACTTACTCATCAGAAGCCTCTACTGAGTAAGCTGAAACGTTTTTGTACGTAGACTTACACGCTGAAACGTTCCATTGAGTAAGATGAGAGGTTATTTTTCACTAACTTACTCGATAGAATCCGCCACTGGGTAAGTTACGAAGGTTTGACTTATTCACTTACACAGTAGAAGCTCCCACTAAATAAGTGTAAACACATATTGCTGCTAACTTACTCAGTAGAGGTCGCTACTGGATAAGATGAAACATTTTGGCGCATATACTTATCCAAAAATAGCTCCTACTTGGAAAATCAACGTATTTTTTAAAACTTACCTAGCTAGGCTAGCCACTATAAGGATTAAAGGAATTTTAAATGCATCGGCTAATGTCAGTTACATAAAAAGCTCACATCCTTAAGTAGACATAAAAATAAAGAAACGGTATTCAATTAAACCGAACACTGCTTCTTTATTTACTAGATTTTGTTCCACCTCTAATTTTTACTCAACAAGAATTTGTCCCATCATACCGTTTTCTTCATGTTCTAAAATATGACAATGGAACATAAAGACTCCCGGTTTATCAAAGGTAACAGCAATTTTTGCCCGATCTCCCGGATTTAAATCGATTGTATCTTTATATCCTTGTAAATGTTTTGGAGGAGCTTCGCCATTAATCGATATAACCTTAAATTGAGTACCATGAATATGAAACGGATGTAGCATGCCACCCATCATATCTGGCTTATTATACACTTCCCAAACTTCAGTTTCGCCAAGCTTTTGGGTAAAGTCAATACGCTCAGGGTCATATTTTTTTCCGTTGATTGATACGTGATGGCCATGTCCGGATAAAACGATTTCCTTTGTTGGTTCCATTTGTTTTTCTTCCTCCGTAATTTCAAAAGAATCCTGTTCAAAAAACTTAGCTAATGAACGTTCGTCTTTCTCTCCTTTTAGAACAAAAGGCAATAAAGTCACCCCATCTTCATCTTGCAGGGCTACTTCCTCATTTTCTTCAAATGCTGAGAAATCGACGATAATCTCTGCTCTTTCTGCAGGTGTTAATTTTAACTCTGTTACTTCTAACGGTTCAACAAGACGGCCACCGTCAGATGCTATTTGTGTAAAACTAGCTCCGTTACTAAGTTTAAACGTATAATCTCGTTTATTTGAACCATTAAGTAAACGTAAGCGAACCTTCTCACGATTAACGGTTAATTTAGGATTTATCGTTCCATTAATTAGTAACGTATTACCAACTGTGCCATCTGGATGCTGACTATAAAGATAATCTAACTGGCCATCCTCTGTAAAAAGTCGGTCTTGAAAAATTAACGGAATATCATTTTCGCCATATTCGAAAAAATCATCCTCTTCCTCTATATAAATTAAGCCGGCTAAGCCTTCATACACTTGTTTTGCTGTTTTACCTAGGGGATGGGGATGGAACCATAACGTCGCTTCTTCTTGGCTTACATCGAAGGAGATCTTCCTTTCCTCACCAGCTTCTAATACTTCATGGGGCCCACCATCCTGTTCCCCATCAATCACTAAGCCATGCCAATGAAAAGTCGTTTCTTCATTCAATTTATTTTTTAATGTAAAATGAGCTGTTTCTCCTTTTTGTAATCGAATAACAGGACCTAGAAAGTCGCCATTATATCCCAATGTCTTCGTCGTTTTCCCTGGAAATATTTCCGTCTCTCCTTCTTTTGCCTCGATTGTATAGTATACATCTTGGCCGTCTTTTTGATCCTTTTCTAAAATTGGGGGAATCTGTAACTCATTTTTGCCACTAGAGTCCTGTAGTGCAGGATTCGCACCGTGATGGTTCATTCTTCCAGGCATTCCTCCCATTCCACCCATTCCTTGCATATATTCACTTGGAGTATTTCCATCCTTGTCTCCATTCATCCCATGGGGTTGCATTCGTTCTTGAGGTGTAAAAGGTGTACAAGCACCTACAATTAAAACAACAGTCAGTAATAGAAAGAGATTTGTAATTTTTTTCATAAGTATCACCCTTTTATTTTGACGTATCATTCTTGTTTTAAGCGTAAAAAAGTTCTATGCAAGTTTTATGAAAGAAATGTGACAAATTTAAAAACAATTAAAGATTATATTTACTTTTCAATTTATGTCTCTTAAATTCCACTAATCATAAGGTTGAAAAGAATAAGGAATATTCAACATATTAGCCGTTATATAATTGTGTGATACGAGGTCGTCTTTTGATAACTGAGAAAGTGAAGTTTTCCCCATTACCCGTAAAGCGACTTCCATCTCTTTCATACAAGAATTTAAAAAGTTTGTCGCGTACGTTTCCCCTAGCTTTGGATCAAAGTTTTGACTATACTTTCCTTCGTTCCACATCACTTGAGTAGGTGGATCAAACGGTAAGGCGAGTGTCGTTTGTCGGTGGGCTGCTGCAAATAATATAGACGTTCCTAAGTATACTGCATCTGCACCTAGCGCAAGGGCTTTTAAAAAATGACTTGGGGTAAATAATCCTCCAGAAATGATTAAACTAATTTCTTCCTTCACTTCTTTTGCTTCTAAATAATTTGTCGCTCGAAGAAGAGCGTGTAAAGTCGGAATACCGAAACTATCTGCTAATATAGGAGCTACAGAATGAGTCGCTGCTTGTCCGCCATCGATTGCAATAAAATCGAGATCAAGTTGTAAAAGTTGCTCTAAATCTTCTTCTATCTTTCCTCCGGCACCTAATTTTACACCGATTGGTACGCCATCGGTTATCGTACGTAACTCATCGACAAGTTGTTTTAAATCTGTTAACGTTTGCTTTTCAAAAAAGTGTTCTTTTATAACTGCATCTTCATCGGGAGATAACCCCATTACTTGTCGGGCAAAACCGGTTAATTGTGAAGGAGTTAGTCTTACACCGACTCCTGCTTTTGAACCTTGACCTAGTTTTATTTCAATCATATTTGCTCGTTGAATAACTTCTTCTGATTTAGCCCAACGTGTTTTTGAATATTGTAAGATATAACGATCAGCTTCCCTTAATTCCTCTTCTAAAATCCCACCTTCTCCAGAGTTAATCGCTGTTCCTACAGATTTTGCAGCTTTTGCTAAAGCTATACGTACTGGTTCACTTACACCTATTCCATAAGCCATTCCAGATATTAACAACGGCATATTAACTTCTAAAGGTTGCTTCGCTTTAGGGCCTATCGTTACTGATAGGTCGATCGGTTCATCCCGAGAGGTAGGAAAAGGTGTCGTCTGTGCTGGAATAAACGTGAGTGAATCAAAATGGGGCCAAGTCTTATTCGCCCCTAAAGGCCGATAAATGAGGTCGCCTGTTTCCGCTCGCAAACTATTTTCAAAAAAGGTTTGCACACCTATCTTTTTTACTCCGGGAATTAATTCAATTAAACTTTCTTCATAACTTCTCGTTAACATTGATTCAAGTACCTTTTTATATTTTCGTTTTACAATCGTTCGCCAACGAATCCTGACGATTAAAATCGTTATAAAAGAAAGCACAATAATCGTGGAAACAATATAGAACACTATGCTTGCAACCATAAAATTCACCTCAAAATACTTACTACTGTTTAAAATAATTAACTTATTAAACGAATTTGGTTAACCGGTCAATCAGAGTAATTCAATGTTTTTACAATTATGCATCTATTGTTATCAATACTATAAATTAGTATGGAACTTTTTAACACAAATATGTAAGGTAACCTTCTAAGAATAAAAAATGGACTGAACCCTCCCATTATAGAAGTGTTCAATCCATCGCTACTTAACATGGTGTTTTTCTTTAATGAGCATTTATTTCTACAGATCTAAACTGAAAAGTTAAAAAATTATTTCCGCACTTGTCCCGCACCTTGTACGACAAACTTACTTGAAGTTAATGCCTCTAACCCCATCGGTCCTCGAGCGTGAAGTTTTTGTGTACTTATGCCAATCTCGGCACCATAACCGAATTCAAATCCATCAGTAAAACGAGTCGAGGCGTTGTGATAAACAGTCGAAGAGTCGACCTTTTGTAAAAAGAGTTCCTTGTTCCTTTCATTCTCAGTGATGATTAAATCCGAATGGTGAGTCCCATAGGTATTGATATGTTCGATTGCTTCTTCTACGTCATCAACTAGTTTTACACTAATTGCTAGTCGCAAATATTCGGTCCCCCAATCCGCTTCTGTCGCTAATTTAGCTCCCTCGAATTGTTCAGCTATTTCATTTTCTGCGAATATTTCGACATTTTGTTCAGCAAGTTTCGTTAACAAATCTACTCCATGGGCTTTAAACCAATTTCGCTCGATTAATAAAGACTCAATTGCATTACAAACCGATGGACGTTGTAATTTTGCATTTAAGACGATTTGTTCGGTCATCTCTTTTTGTGCAGAACGATCGATGAAGGCGTGGCAATTTCCAGCACCTGTTTCAATAACCGGAACGGTCGATTCACGTATTACTGTTTCAATTAATCGCGCTCCTCCACGTGGGATTAAAACGTCTAAATACCTATTTAAACGGAACAATTGTTTTGCCGTTTCGCGTGAAGTATCTTCAATTAATTGGACAGCTTCAATTGGTAGCTCACTACACTCTAAAGCGTGATGAATTGATTGAACAAGCGCTTTATTCGAATGAATCGCTGATGAACTACCTCGTAAAACTACCGCGTTATTCGTCTTTAACGCTAATGTCGCAGCATCAATCGTCACGTTCGGCCGAGCTTCATAAATCATTCCGATCACACCAATTGGAACACGGACCCGAGCAAGTTGTAATCCGTTGTCAAGAGTTCGCTTTTCTAACGTACCACCAATTGGGTCCTTTAATTCCGTTAATAGTCGGATTCCGTCGGCCATCGCCTCGATTCGACTTCCATCTAACATAATTCGGTCAAGGACACTTTCATCAAGTCCTGCCTCTCTTCCTGCTTCTAAATCTTTCTTGTTCGCTTCTATAATATCACGTTTATCTTCTACAATCGCCTCTGCTATTTTAATTAGCGCCTCATTTTTTTCTTCCGTCGATTTTGTTGCTAACGAGTAACTTGCCTTTTTTGCAAGCTTGCCCTTTTCAATAATTTCACTCATTATAGTTCCCCCTTAAATTTTTTCTTTTATTTAAAATCATATTGATATTTCAACCCAATGATTTCGATGAATAACTTCAATAGATGGTGAACGTTTCTTCTTTTTTTTACGCAACTTTAACTCTTTTTTCACTTCTTCTGAGGAGTAATTTACTTCCCCTTTTCCTAATAGTCCTTTCTTACCGTACACTTCAACGACATCACCCTTTTCAAATTCCCCTTCTACTTTTATGATTCCAGCAGGTAATAAGCTCCGACCGTGGTATAAAATAGCTTCCTCTGCCCCTTTGTCGACGTAAATTTTTGCAACTGATTTAGAATGTAATTTAATCCATTGTCGATTCGTATTAATCGACTCTAAGGAGCGAGGATGAATATACGTTCCATCACCTTTTCCTTCTAAAATATGAGCTAGCGAGTATCGCCCCTCACCTTTACCTATAAAAACGGAAACACCAAGGGAGATTGCTGTCTTTGCTGCTTCAAGCTTCGACTTCATGCCCCCTGTTCCTATATGAGATCCTTCACTAGTTGCTTGATTTAAAATTTCGTCGGTTATTTTTTCGATAAAATGATACTTTTTCGCTTTAGGATTTTTTAGCGGATTATCGGTATAAATACCATTAATATCCGTTAAAATAATTAGGCGATCCGCATGGATAAATCCACTAACTAAAGCCGATAACATATCGTTGTCACCAAAGGTTAGTTCATCAATTGAAACCGTGTCATTTTCATTTATAATGGGAACGATTTGTTGTGCGAGCAATTCTTGCATCGTTTGAAAGGCGTTACGATATCGCTCTCGATTAGAAAAATCACTTCTCGTTAATAAAATTTGGGCTGCGACAATATCGTGTTGTTGAAACTTTTCATTATAAGCTTGAATTAATAAACCTTGACCTACTGCCGCTGCAGCCTGTCTACCTTTAACTGTAACCGGTCGATTTGGGTAGCCTAACTTTTTAAAACCTGCTGCAACAGCCCCCGAAGAAACGAGGACAACAGTATGTCCCTGTTTTTTTAATTTAGCAATTGCATCGACATAGGTCGATAGTTTTTTCTCATCGATTTCCCCGTATTCGTTCGTTAAGGAACTACTACCAATTTTTACGACAATCGTCTGTTTTTCCATCCTATATTTCTCCTGTATTAAAACTTTCCAATAAAAAAACTCTCTCATCCTAAATCATAGGACGAAAGAGTTGTTCTTCCGTGGTACCACCTTATATTGAGTATAACCTACTGATTATACCCCGCTCGACTTCGTAACGTGAAAGTAACGCCAATGTTTACATTGGACTAAGAGGTAGGTTCGGTAGGCCTTTATGGTAAAACGTCTCAGCTTATACGTTATACTCTCTGTACAAAAGGTAGATCTACGTACTATTCCTCTATCTTCGTTCAACTAATCAAGTTGTCGTTACTATATAAGATATGCTTATTCAATCTTGTTGTCAACCATTTATGCAATATTTTGTTAATTTGCTTACGCTTGCATTGTTGTAAGTATTGCTTTTGCCATCGCTTCGATAAAACGTGGGTCCGTATTTGGCATTTCGGGACGGAAATATTTCGCACCTAGCTCATCACATACTTCCTTACATTCATAATCATTGTCGTATAAAACCTCTAAATGATCGGAGACAAAACCTACTGGCGCATACACGAAAGAGATAAAACCCTTTTCTTTGTATAACTCACGAGTTAAATCGAGCACATCCGGTTCTAACCAAGGATCTGGAGTATTTCCTTCACTTTGCCATGCAATTTCATAGTTCGGTATATTTGCCTTTTCTGCAATTAAATCGGCAGTAGCTTGTAATTGTTTTACATAAGGATCATCGGGAGTTAATGCTCGCTTTGGCAAACTGTGAGCAGAAAAAATCGTTATCGTTTTTTCCTTGTCTGCCGGAGACATTCTATCGTAAATTGTTTTTATCCCATCAGCCCAAAACTGAATAAAGTCTGGTTCATCGTACCAATATTCAACGGATTTTAAAGTAATTCCGTACTTTTCTGCTTCTTTCTGGGCACGCTTGTTATACCCTTCGATACTATAATTAGAATAATGCGGTGCTAAATAAATTGTTGCAGCTTTAGTTAAACCATCTTCCGCCATCTTTTGTACTGCTTCTTCAATAAACGGCTCGATATGTCTTAGTCCTAAATACATTTGAAACTCATAATCTGATTGACTATTGTTTAAACGTTCTTCTAAAGCTTTAGCTTGCGCTTCTGTAATTCGGGCAAACGGAGAAACACCGCCAATTGCTTCATATTTTTCAATTAAATCTTGCAAATCTTCTTCCGACGGTTTATTTCCACGTCTAATATGCGTATAATAACGTTTAACATCAGATAATTCATACGGCGTACCATACGCCATGACGAGTAAACCTATTTTTTCTTTCTCCATGACAAAACACCTCTATATATTTTTAATTTAGTGAAGCTTATTTTAACTTAACACAAAATCATTGTAACATTGTGTAATAAATGTTAACAAACATCAACAAAATATTGACAAGTCAAAAAATTAGCATACGTTTAAAAAAATATATGATATATTGCTTTTATGAAAAAATAATTAAAAAAGGAGCATCAAAATGGTAAAAGCAGTTGAAACAATGGATGGTTGGTATTGTTTGCATGACTTTCGCACAGTTGATTGGAAAGCTTGGAAAGCTATACCACAAGAAGAACGTGAGGAAGCAATAGAAGAGTTCCTCGCAATTGTTTCAGAGTGGGAAGAAGTTGAAGAAGCGAAAAAAGGAAGCCAAGTAATGTACAATGCTCTCGGTCATAAAGCAGATTTAATGTGGATGTTTTTACGAGAATCGACAGAAGAATTAGCAGAAATTGAAACAAAAATTAATAAATCAAGACTTGGCGACTTTTTATTACGCGAACATTCTTACTTTTCCGTCATTGAAATGTCAAAATATCGTTATCAAGATTCTGATGTTGATCCTGAAACTTTACCTGAAGTACAAGAAAGATTACGACCAATTTTACCAAAACGAAAACATATGTCCTTTTATCCAATGAAACGAAAACGAACCGGTCATGCTAACTGGTATACATTAGAGATAGAAAAACGTTCAAAATTGTTGTATGAGCATAGCATTACTGGTCGAAAATATCTCGATCAAGTAAGACAAATTACGACCGGCTCAATCGGTTTCGACCTTTGGGAGTGGGCTATTACACTATTTTCCGACGATGTGTTACAGCTGAAGAAAATTGTTTATGAAATGCGTTTTGACGAAGCATCTTCTGTATACGGTGAATTCGGTGATTTTTACGTCGGGAACTATTTACCAAAAGAAGAATTAGCTAACTTTTTACAAGTTTAAATGAGTAAAAAGCTTACTTCACTGCATGTTTTATTCATCAGTGAAGTTTGCTTTCTTTACAGAGTGAAGTGTTTAGTTTTGCTATAGAGGGGCTACTTACATGAACAATTTATCAATCATCGAAAAAGAAAAACAACGTACTCTCCGTATGTTCATTACATTACTCATACTAATTATCTTACTGTTTTTCACAACAATTATCGCCGTTTCTATAGGCCCAATAACGATTCCTTTTTCAAAAACAGCGACCATTTTACTAAATAAATTACAAATTCCTATTCAAGGAACGTACACAGATCAACAGTGGGTCGTCATTACAGAAATCCGTCTTCCTCGTGTTCTCATAGCAGGTCTAGTTGGTAGCGCTCTAGCCGCTTCAGGTGTAGCGATGCAAGGTCTATTTCGAAATCCGCTCGTTGAACCAGGATTTATCGGTGTTTCTAGCGGTGCTGCCTTTGGTGCGGTTAGTGCTATTTTTTTTGGATGGTCATCATACCATACAGCATTATTACCTATTTCCGCCTTTGTTGGTGCTTTAGGTGCAATGATTATCATTTTAGCCGTCTGGAAAGTCTCCCAAACAAAAAGTATCGCAATGTTGTTGCTTCTTGGGATTGGAATAAATGCCTTTTTTGCTTCCGTAACAAACGTATTAATTGCTTCAGCAAAAACAGAACAAGAATTACGAAGTGCCATTAGTTGGTTGCAGGGGAGTCTAGAAGCACGGACGTGGGAGCATGTCGTAACAATTAGCCCACCAATTATTTTCGGAAGTATTTTACTTCTTTTTCTCGGAAGACAACTTAACATTATGCTCCTAGGTGAAGACCATGCAAAAAGTGCAGGAATTAACGTAAAAGTTTTACGTAACGGAGTATTGGCCTTAGCTGCATTAATTACGGGGGCGGCAGTTGCAGTAAGTGGGATTATAAGTTTCGTCGGCCTTGTCGTTCCCCATATGTTACGTCTAATCGTTGGACCAGATCATCGAATTTTATTACCGGCTAGCCTTATTACTGGAGCAATCTTTTTAATTGTGACTGATTTGATTTCACGAATGCTCCTTCAACCAATTACATTACAAGTCGGCGTCGTTTCGGCAATGATTGGTGCACCGGTATTTATTCTTTTAATCTTACGTTCGAAAAGAGGGCTCGGTATATGATCTATGTTGATAACATCGATGTTTCAATTGGAAAAAAACAAATATTACACGATATTACTTTCAATGTTGAAGAAGGTACCTTGCTCGGTTTAATCGGTCCAAACGGAAGTGGAAAATCGACCTTGCTTAAAACGATTGCTTCAATTTTGCCTGTAGAATCTGGGGAAATTATAATTAATGGGAAAAACCAAGCGGAATACATAGCGAAGACTCTCGCTACACAAATAAGTTATGTCCCACAGGAAACGGTCGTTAATTTTGACTTTACTGCTTGGGATATTGTTAGTATGGGGAGACACGTTCATCGCTCAATGTTCGATGGCAATAATGAAGAGGATCTTTTATTCGTAAAAGAAGCAATGGAAATAACCGAAACCCTTCCTCTTGCTGAAAAATCCGTTTTGGAATTATCGAGTGGACAACGACAGCTCATAATGATTGCAAAAGCTTTCGCGCAACAGACACCGATTATTTTATTAGATGAGCCTATTTCAGCTCTCGATATATATTATCAATTACACATTTTAAACTTATTAAAAACTTTATGTGAAAACGAAAAGAAAACGATGATTGTCGTTCTTCATGATTTAAATTTAGCTGCTCGCTTTTGTCATCGCCTTTTATTATTACAAAAGGGGAGAATCGTTAAACTCGGGACTCCAAAGGAAATTTTAACGAACGCTTTATTAAAACAAGTATATCATGTCGATGCGTTTATTTATACGGATGAAAAATTACAAACTACTTCAATCACCCCTTTTATTCATAAAAAATGAAAGGAAGATTTATAATGAGACGGTCTTTAGTTATGTTTATGTTTCTAATTGCATTCATACTAGCAACTGGTTGTCAAGCTTCGCAAAATAATGAAGAAGTGCAAACTAACGAAGACGAAGTTGAGACAGACTCCTTTCCTGTTACTGTACAAATTGATGATGAAGAAATTACAATTGAGGAGAAACCTTCGCGAATATTTCCTTTATCTCTTGAAGTCGCTGAAATTGTTCTCGATTTAGTTGAGCCGGAAAAAATCGTCGCTGCGACAAACGGTATTGATGATCCCTTACTATCGACAAAAGTTGACGTGGCAGAAAAAATTGAAGGACGAATCGGCGCTCAAGTAAATATCGATCCAGAAGAAATTATTAGTTACGATACGGATTTACTACTACTAACGAAAATGTTCGGTGAACAAGAAGAAGCAGAAAATACACTTAAACAATTAGATACACCAATATTGTCCTTTGACTCAATCGTTACCACAGAACAATATTTAGATGTAACTCGTACGATTGGAAAGGCAGTTGGAGAAGAGTCAAAGGCAGAGGAATTAATTGCCAGTATTGAAGAAAAGATTAATTCTTTGCAACAACAAATCCCTGAAGAGGAAAGTCCTTCTGTTTTAATTCTTTCTGAAATCGGTGGGGATCTGGGTCCATTCATGATGGGTCCAACGAATATTTCTTATGACTTATTAAAACTAGCCGGCGCTACACCAGCCGTTGATACGATTGAGCTTGAACGTTCAGCTCCAGCCTCAATTGAACAAGTGTTAAAAACAGATCCCGATTATATTTTACTAGTCGACTTCTTTGGAAAAGGTGAAGAAGGCTTTAACGAATTAATGAACGATCCAGGGTGGAATACGTTAAAAGCTGTAGAAGAAGGAAATATTAAATTAATCGAAGCAAAGTATATTGTTAATCCTAATAGCAAGAATGTAGACGGTTTAGAGATGTTAATCGACTGGCTTTATAATGAATAAAGAGCTACAAATCGCTCCATCATATCCCTTTGTTTAGACTTTGAAAATCCGGTGCCTGTTATTTTAAGGCACCGGATTTATTTTGATAGCTTTATATTTTATGAAGCTTCTACATGCTCATCTATGAGCTGGTGATTGTTATATACTGTTTCATCTAATTGTTTCGTTCGTTTTGCCGTAGTTAATCCTGCTGTCATTGAGCCACTTACGTTAACAGCTGTTCTTCCCATGTCGATTAACGGTTCAATTGAAATTAAGACACCGGCCAAAGCAATTGGGAAGTTTAAAATAGAAAGGACGATAATCGCAGCGAACGTCGCTCCACCACCGACTCCTGCTACACCAAAAGAGCTAATTGCAATAATTACGACTAAAAGTAAAATAAACGGTAAATCAATAGGTTGCCCAACAGTTGGTGCAATCATTACTGCTAACATCGCTGGATATACCCCGGCACAACCGTTTTGTCCTATCGATAAACCAAAAGAGCCAGCAAAATTAGCAATTCCATCAGGTACGCCTAATTTTTTCGTTTGTGTATGAATGTTTAATGGCAAGGTTGCTGCACTAGAACGTGATGAAAAAGCAAATAACAATGTTTCAGCAGACTTTTTCACATACGTAAACGGATTTAAACCGACAGATGTAAGAATGAGTAAATGAACGATAAACACGATTGCAAGAGCGACATAAGAAGCAAGTAGAAACTTTCCTAAACTATAAATCGTCGCAAAGTTCGATGTTGAAGTGGTGACAGTAATAATTGCTAAAATTCCGTACGGTGTAAGACGAAGTACAATTCTTACAAGACCCATAACGAGTTCATATAACGCATTGATACCTCGTTCAATTATTTCTGCAACGTCGGGCTTACGCCTTGCAATGGATAAATAACTAAATCCGAGAAACGTCGCAAAAATAACGACTCCAATTGTTGATGTAGCTCGTTGTCCAGTGAAATCTAAAAATGCATTGCTAGGAAGTAAATCTAAAATATAGTCTGGCAATGACTGATCTTTTATCTCTTCATACGTTTCCTCCATCTGTACTCCACGAGCTAATTCACTTTCACCTTGAGTAATCGCTTGAGCATCGAGATTAAAAAGTACAGTCGTTCCAATTCCGATTAAAGCAGCGATTGCAGTTGTCGCAATTAAAACTGTTAAAATAGATGTCGCAACTCTTCCAAACTGTTTACCGAGCGTTATTTTCGTAAAAGCAGCTAAAATTGAAATAAAGACAAGGGGAACGACAAGCATTTGTAATAATTTTATATAACCTCTTCCAACTAAATTAAACCATGTGTTCGATTCCGCAACTACTGTCGCTTCTGAACCATACGTTAAATTTAACAGTACACCGAAGACAATCCCTAAGACAAGTCCTGTTAGAACTCGTTTCGAAAAACTAACCTTCCGTTTTTGCAACAAAATTAATAACAGTATTAATCCTATGAAAATAATCATATTTAATCCGATAAAAAAATAATTCAATATAGTTCCTCCTTTAAAGCTATTTTATTAAATATTATATTAAACAAACAATTCATATGTGTCAACTATGAATAATCTTATGCTTTCGATGCGTAGAAAGGGTCACCCTTACACAAAATTGTATTACATATGATATAATGATTGAAAATGAATAAGCATTCAATTCTTCATAGTATTTGTAAAGCGCTTACAACCTATGGATATACTCTTTATAGGAGGAATGAAATATGAACGAAGTAAATACTCATCCATTAGATATTGCTACCACTTTAACTGAAGTAAAGGGTGTGTTAAAAGGGGAGACTACACCGAATTATGCAAATATGGTGGGTCCCTTTGGGGGAATGCTTGCTGCAACATTATTAAAAGCAATTCTCGATCATCCCGAACGATTAGGGGAACCTGTTTCGATTACAGTTAATTATGCTGCTCCTGTTGAAGATGGTGAGTTCGATGTTTTCGTTTCGATTGCACGAACGAATCGTTCTACACAACATTGGACGATGGATTTGGTTCAAAAGGGGGAAATTGTCATTACTGGGACAGCTGTTTGCGCGAAACGACGCGATACATGGTCTAACACAGAATTACCGATGCCAAAGGTGCCAAAGCCAGCTGAACTCGAGCGTTTAGCGACTGAGGGCATGCCCGCTTGGATGCATCAATACGATATGCGCTTTGTATCTGGTATACCTAATCTTGCTACAGAAGTAGTTGAGGATTCACAAGATTCAACCAGTATATTATGGATTAGAGACTATCCAAAGAGACCGTTAGATTACTTATCTTTAGTGGGAATTTGCGATGCCTTTTTACCGCGAATATTTTTGCGTGAACCACAATTCGTACCAGCGAGCACTGTCTCTCTCACCGTATATTTCCATACAAATTCGGAAATGTTAGCTAACAATGGTACCGATTTTGTCTTAGGGCGTGCCCGTGGCCACCGGTTCTATGATGGTTTTTTCGATCAATTTGGAGAAGTTTGGAACAAAGATGGTGAGCTTATTGCTACGACGAGCCAAATTGTTTATTTCCGGGATTAGATAAGTATGTTTTAAATATTTTAGAAATTAAACATAAAACGGATTGAATCTTTTATTTTGTAAATCGATTCAGTCCGTTTATTATATGAAGATAAACTATTGTTCAAAATACGGATTTTCATCGGACTCCCTTTCAAAAAATGTAATCATAAAATATAGGAAAATACAAATAGCAATGAATAAAAAGGACCATCCTAACGTCTGTTGTTCGATAACTAAATAATTGTTACACAATTGTTCTTCGGCAAATATATAAACGAAAGCCATTATTGTATACGCTACGGTTAAAAAAAGAAATGTCCCTCGCTTCCAGCCGAGCGATAATTTTTTCCAACTATCCATCAAAGGGACACCTACAAGAAAAGTCCAACTAAAAAACTTAAATAATTCGACACTATAATGTATCAATGCATCATCCATCGCCCGGGGAATAAGCCAATAACTAATGACGACTAATGCAAGGAGTAAACCTGGTATACCATCTTTATTCCATGTACGAAAAAAGTTTGGTGCAAGTCGTTGTAAAAACGGAGTCATCAAAATGCCAGCTACAGCAAACAATGGCATTTGCATATGCATATGGATTGCCATAATCGATTCGGCTAATTCTGCAACCGGAGGTAAAGCTAAAAAGATAAATAATATAAGACCGTATATAAAAAGATTCATCCCTATACCCCCTCTTCCTCTTCGATCACTTCGATAATTCGTTCTGTTGCACCATCAATGTCTTCATAGTCCAATACGTCGATTAAAGTACCAGAACGATCAATTAAATAAAAAGCCACATTATGTTGATAGTCACCTTCTCCATCGGGAATCGCAATAACTCCAAGCTCTCGCAGTAATTTATCTAGTTCATCTTGATCTGGAACACGAGCCATACGCCATTCATCGTAATTGACATTAAGATATTTTCCATACTGTTGTAGCACATCTGGAGTATCCCGTTCTGTATCGAAACTTATACTTAAAAACATAATATCCTCACCGATATATTTTTCCGGTAATGTATCGATTACATCTGCTACATTTTTTTCTAAAATAGGGCAAACGGTCGTGCAAGCGGTATAAAAGAATGTCATTAATACATATTTATCTTTAAAAACATCGAACGAATATTGCTCTTCATAACTATCTTCTAATGTGACTTGGGGTAATATCGGCTTCGTTGATATAAGTTCTTGTGTCCTTGCAGTTTCCGCAGTAAAGGCAGTAAAGCCATCGGTACCTACCCAAAACAATAAAATTCCAAATAACAGTACGATACTAATGCTTAATTGTTTTTTTCTACCTTTCATCGTAGGCACATCCTTTTTAAAAGTGATAGAAAGCGATGAAACGAAAACTTCCGAATGTACAATCACGTCATCGTTTCACCGCTATTTCCTTACACTTTATTATTTACCATGTCTTAAATGGCGGTGATCCTGGAGGTGCATTGACAATAATATCGACGAGCGGTATCACGTATCCCATAGATATAACTGCAATCATTAAGACAATCCATAGTCCCCAACGCTCTGTCCATTTCGGTGTTGGAGAAGCATCGTCTTCCTCCTCAGCAATTGGGAATTCAGTTTCCCCTTTTGGAGCTTTAAACATTAAGTAAAAAACGATATAGACGACGAGGAAAACCGAGACTAAAAGCAAGGTCGCTCCAATCGCAATGATTATATAGTATGGATCCCATCCGGCTGCTTGCGCACTTCCGAAGTAGTCTGTAAAGGACGTACGACGAGGTGCACCGAATAACCCTACTAAGTGCATTGCACCAGACATAAAGAACATACCGACCATCCATAAAATTAGTTGAATTACTGCAAGGCGGTTCATCGCCGGAGTCATGATTCGTTTCCGTAAGTGCGGAACGAGCCAGTAAGCAATTCCAAAGAACGTAATCGCTACTGTAACTCCAACTGTTAAGTGGAAGTGACCGGTAATAAATAACGTATTATGGACGACTTGGTTTAGTTGGAAGTTAGTTTGTGCAATTCCACCGGCTCCACCGAGAATAAAGGTCGCCATTGCGAAAAATAACGCTAAGAAACGTGAGTCACCCCAAGGTAACTTTTTAAACCAACCGAGTAAACCAGTTCCTCCACGCTTTCGACCAGCTCGTTCCATAATCGCAAACATAGCAAAGGCTGTCATTAATGAAGGAAAACCGATTGATAAACTCATAAAGACGTGCATATATTTTAATCCTTCTGAAAAACCAGGATCGACAATTTGATGGTGAAATCCACCTGGGACGTTTAATACCATAATTAATATAACAACAACTCGTGCTAACGTGTCACTAAACTGACGACCACCGATAATTTTTGGTAAAGCGACATACCAAGCTGATACCGCTGTAAAGTACCAAACGTTTACTAATGTGTGACCAAAGCTCCAAAATAGTGTTCTACTTAGTAGTACGTTAACTCCTTCAGTCCAGCCGAACGCCCACGGGATTAATGTTAATACTTCATACGTAACACCGAGCGTTGCTGTAAAGAGTAAAATAAAAATTCCTGTACCGAAATAAGCAAGTAACGGTAATTTTCTCCCTCTATTTGAACGGCGCCAATGGATGACACTAATAAAAGCCCCAAAGGCTGCTGCCCAGATTCCTAAAACGACAAACACTAAACCGATATAAAACCAAGGTGATGCTGCCATTGGTGGATAAAACGTATATAATACAGAAGCTTCACCAATGATGACTTGTGATGCTGCAAGAACAGTACCGAAAAGCATTAAACCGAAAGAAGTCCACCCGAGCTTTCTTGAGATTGGACGTAATCCACCTAACGTGTGTGACATTCCTGCATACACATAACCGATTAAAAACGTTCCTGTAAAGACTAAAATGAGTAAAATTCCGTGAGTTGTTAACGTTTGATAATAATCAAAGGCTGCCGGCATCGTAAGGACACCTGCTCGCTCTAAACCTTGTAAAAATCCTAAAACTCCCCCGACTAAAAGTGCGATGAAAGATACAGTAAAGAAAGATATTGTTATTTTTGCATCTTCTTCATTCGTCGCTACGTAGCCTGTTACTTTTTCCTTAAAACTTGGTGTAACTGTTTTTTGTTTTAATGCTACTCCCATCTTATTTCCTCCTTCCTTATTTCACCGTAATTGTCGTACTCATTAATTGGTGACCAGTTCCACAGTATTCATTACATAAAATTAAATATTCTCCCGGTTCATCAAACGTTTGGGAAATCGTTTGGATATGTCCGGGTAATACCATGGCATTTACATTTGTATCGATAATTTGCATTCCATGTACAACATCTTTTGATGTCATAATAAAGTTAACTTTCGAACCGACAGGAACTTCAATATCCCCAGGATTAAAAGCAAAAGCTTCTAACGTCATAACGACATCGTACTCACCTTCTCCAACTTCATATATTCCAGGTTCATCAAAAGGAGCTGTTTCATCTACTTTTTGTGGGTCGATCGTCTCTTTATGACTTGGCGGTCCCATATTCAAGGCGAACGTTTGATAACCAGTAACTAACATTGAACCGATAATAACAATGACAGCAAAAACGAGCCAAATTTCTTCAAAACGGTGTAATTTCATTCGTATCCCCTCCTATAATCGAGTCATATAGAAACCAAATAACGTAACCATAAAACTAATGAGTCCACCACCGACAAAAACGATCGTTGAAAACAATGTACCTTTAAGAGACTTTACATCTTCCTGAACAACTATTTCTTCTTGCTTTTTGTTATTCATTCGGACTACCTCCTTAATTTCTTCATTTAATTCTTGCATCTTCATTGTAAGCAAGAATTCCGTTCGCTAATGTGATATAAATCACTCTATTATCAATTAATAAATTTAATTGATAACCGAAGCACGTGAAAGTAATCACAAATTAGAACGTTGTCATGTCAAGGTTTACAATTGATTTTTATAATGATTATCTTAAGTAAGTTATATTTTATTTAATTTTTAGCAAAAAAGAGACTAATGCTTTGTCACAGAAAGGACATATTTGTTTAACGGATTTATAAAAGAAATCCTTAAAGTAGAGCATTAATTTCTACTTTAAGGATTTAAAATAAAGCGTGTTCGATTTTTTAATTCATTACCTTTTTAAAAAAGATACCATGTTCTAAATGAATATATTGAAGCACATCGATATATAAATCCGCAAGCCGATCGTACATTACGTGATACGTCGCGCAGGCTTGCAACGATGCTTCAAAGTTATGGGTTACCTTTTTTATTTTGTTATACATTTCAATTAACGTCTGATGATGAGTCGTCAGTCGTTTATTTAATTCTTTTATTTTTATTTCTACTGACTCTGTACGAGAAGAAGTCAATTGTTTAACGGCTGGGAATAGTTCAGACTCTTCTAATTCGATATGAGCTTCAAGTGCTGTCTTAAATGTTTCGTATAATTTTTCTAACCTTTGCAAATGAGGCTGGGTATGACCGTGAACATCGTTGACTCGTAGAACAAATCGTTCAAGGTTAACAAGTTCTTGTTTAAAATAATGATGATATTCAATAATCTGTTCAACAATTTGTGAAAGAGGAACCTCCTCCCAATCAGTCGTCGTATAACCATGTCTTTTCCAAATGGCATATCGTTCATTTAGTTCATCAAGCAACGTTTCCACATTGACTCCTTGTTCAAGGCATTGCCTCTCTAACGGATGTTCGCCATCACAACAAAAATTAATATTGTACTCCGTGAATAAATCACTCGCTTGTGGAAAAATTGTAACGATATGTGCCGGTGAATCTTCTTTATTAAATAACATTTTTCTCCCTCCAATTTATACATTCCACTAAAGCATAACGTTCGTTTAAAAAACTGACTGTGATTTATATCACAACAATAGAGAAAGTTGGAATAAATTCATCATTGAAATTAGAGAAGCGTTTGTTGTATCATAAAGAAAAAGTTTATCTACTTTTTTGTTAAAAATATGTATTGAAGTTAAGGTGAACATAATGGAGCAAGCGGTTGAACAAAAAAGACATTTTCTTCGGCAATTTCCACTTTTTAAAGATTTAACTGACACAGAAATTACCCCTCTGATTGATTTAATGGATACGAAAAGTTATCCAAAAGATACCTTCGTTTTTATGAAAGATGAGCCAATTACGAAAGTATACTTTATTTTAGAAGGAGAAGTTAAAATATTCCAAACGAGTGTGGAAGGAAAAGAACAAATTGTAAATATGTTAAAAGCTCCGGATATGTTTCCCCATCAAGGCTTATTTCGCCAAGGGAATTATCCGGCAAATGCGCAAATTAATAAAGATGCAAAATTAATGTTTATTTCCATTGCAGATTTTGAACAGTTTTTACTTATTTACCCGCACGTGAGCATTAAAATGTTTCGCATACTTGGTGAAATTATCATCGACTTACAAACTCGTTTACAGGAAAAAATTTTATTAACGACTTATGAACAAATTGTCATGTTACTCCTTCGTTTAACAAATAATTACGGAAAACAACTAAATGAAGAAGAGTTTCAAATTACGATTAACTTTACGAATCAAGAGTTGGCGAACATGATTGGTTCTAGTCGGGAGACAGTAAGCCGGACGTTAACCGCACTACGAAAAGAAGGTTTAATCCGTAATGATGAAGAAGGGTACTGTATTGTTAATTACGATCGATTAAAAGTGGAATTTACTTTTTAACTCTATGATGTTCATTTGAATTACATCAACTTTTACGACATACAGAAGCTATGTCGTTTTTTAGTTTCGGCATACTTGACTAATCAGATGGAATCATGTATAAATAAGTAGTTCGTCCTTTTGACATTTTATGAAGAGGTGACAACGTTGAAAAAAGCACTCCTATTCATCACTTTCTTCTTAATAGTCGGTATCGCTACGGTGTTTTATTTCAATGGGGAAAAAGAAGCAACAATCAAAAATTTAGAAGAAAAGCACGAAGAGGAAGCGCGAGTTTTACAAGAAGTTTCTTCTAATGAAGAAGCGGATGAAAAGCATACTGACATAGAATATACGACGGAAATTGTTGGACTCGAGGGAGACGACACCTATCGTTTTGAGGAATTTTCGACAATTAAATCGTATATCGATGTAGATGAATATACAACTGAGATTGTAGAGGATCATTCGAATAAACGAATTATTTTGTTTACAAACTCAGAACGAGAAACAAAATATAAATCGATTTATATTAAACATAAAGATATTGTAAAACTTATTCAGCTAGACGGTAACGGCCTTTTGTATAAGGGACCGATTGAGTCATAAAGGATTGCGCAAAAAATGAGGATAGGACAAGACCCAGTAAATAAAATGACGGTGTTTAGTTAAACTGAGCACCGTTTCTTTATTTTTATGTCTACTTGAGGAAGTGCGCTTTTTTATTTAGCTGATATCAGTTGATGCATTTAAAAAATTGCTTTAAATCTCGCGTCGTCTTGCTTAGCCGGGTAAGTTTTTTTAAAAAAACACTTTAACTTTCTTAGTAGGAGCTTTCTGCTTGCTATGTTAATAGGCAAAAACTTCGTATCTTACCTA
>CALGOZ010000041.1 GCA_937960785.1 uncultured Pseudogracilibacillus sp. | reverse complement strand
CTTAATAACTCCTAAAGTCAGACCAAGATGTTGTTTGCGGTGTTCGATTTAAAGTACACGAACAACTTAATAACCCCTAAGTCAGACCGAAAGTCCAACCTTAGGGGGGATTCTTGCGAAATATTACTTTTATTTAAATTGACCTGCCCACGTACCGTTTCTAAAGACTGGCTCCTTCTTTCCATCTGCTAATACACCGTCGATGTTCATCTCTTCGGATCCTATCATAAAGTCGACGTGCACCATGCTGTCATTTATACCATTTTCGTCGAGGGCTTTTTCGTCCATCTTTTCGCCACCTTCTACATTCGTCGGATAGGCTTTTCCGAGAGCTAAGTGACAAGAGGCATTCTCATCAAATAGCGTATTGTAAAAAACGATACCCGACTGGGAAATCGGTGACTCATGAGGGACAAGGGCAACTTCGCCGAGACGCTTTGCTCCTTCATCTGTATTTAATAAATGTTCAAGCACTTCTTCGCCTTGCTCAGCAGAAAAGTCTACCACTTCGCCATCTTTAAAGGTCAAGGTGAAACCATCGATAACACTTCCGCCGTAATGGAGTGGCTTCGTACTTGAAACAGTGCCGTTAACATTATATTTATGTGGTGCGGAAAAAACTTCTTCCGTCGGCATATTCGGATTGAAGACAGTGCCCTTCTGAGACACTGCAGCACCCCCGTGCCAAATATGTCCCTTCGGTAAGCCTACTTCCAAATTCGTTCCTGGAGCAGTGAAAATTAACTTTTCGTACTGCTTTTCATTTAACTTCGTCCGCATTTGTTCTAACGTTTCATTATGACGGTCCCACGCTACAATTGGATCGGCTTCATTGAGCCGGACTGTCTTTTGAATTTCCTCCCACAGTAACTCGACAGCCTTTTCCTCTGTTTCGTTAGGAAAAACTTTCTTTGCCCAGCCGACTGTCGGAATCGAAACGACCGTCCACGGCATTTCGTCATTCATTAAATAGGAACGGAACTTGGTCAAGGCTTGTCCAGAGGCTTTTGCATCCTTGGCTACCCGACTAGGGTCGATATCTTTTAGTAAATCAGGGTCACTAGCATAGACTGAAATAAAGGCTGCCCCTTTTTCCGCAAACTCCTCCCGTTTTGCCACTTCCCACTGTGGGAAATTTTCTAAGACTTCATCGCTCGCATAGGTAAACTTTAACAATGACAATTCATCGTCTACCCAATGAACATATACTTCACTTGCTCCCGCTTCATACGCACTTTTAGTTAATATTCGGGCAAAATCAGCTACTTCTACCGGAATCGTAATAAAAACTGGTTGCTCCGGTTGTACGTTAACTCCCTTTTTTACAATTAAATTTGCGTACGTTTCTAACTTTTCTCGTTCAAACATTGGCATAATCTCCTTATTGAAAGTTTTACTATCTATATTCTACACTATAAAATCGGTGATAATAAGCGAGAAATTGATTCTTTAAAACGAATCATAAAAGGACGCTTTTCGTATAGCTGTTTCGTCATCTGTGTCGATAAACGAATATCTTCTTGGAATACATCGACAAGCTTCCGGGCAAAATGAACGTCATAAATAAAGGCATTTACTTCAAAATTCAAACGGAAACTACGAACATCAATATTCGCCGTACCTACGGAGGATAGCTTCCCATCGACGATAATGGTCTTCGCATGTAAAAAACCATTCTGATATAAATAAATTTCTGCCCCTTCATTCAAAAGCTCACCAACATAAGATAAGGTCGCCCAATAGACAAATAAATGATCCGGCTTATTCGGAATCATAATTTTAATTTTCACTCCGGATAATGCGGCAATCCGAAGCGCATCCATTAACGCTTCATCAGGAATGAAATACGGCGTTTGAATATAGACGTATTCCTTTGCCCCTAAAATCATCTTAATATACCCATACTTTATCTGTTCCCAATCATGGTCAGGACCGCTTGAGACGATTTGCATACCGACATCCCCATAATCGCCACCGATAAAATATGAGTCGTTATATTCAATTTTATGTCGCGACGCTTGGTTCCAATCGAGGATAAAACGGGTTTGCATCATTTTGACCGCATCACCTTTTACCCTTAGGTGCGTATCCCGCCAATAACCGAACTTCTCCGACTTTCCTAAATATTCATCACCGATATTAAAACCACCGATATAACCGACTTTCCCGTCGACAATTGCTAATTTACGGTGGTTTCGAAAGTTCAAACGTAAGTTAATCTTCGCAAAACGTGATGGAAAAAACGCTCCAACTTGCACATTCGCTTTTTGTAATCTTTTAATATATCGCTTACTTAAGGAACGAGAGCCTAAATCATCGTACAGAAAACGAACTTCGACCCCTTCCTGAGCTTTTTTTATTAAAATGTCTGCAATTTGCGTACCAATCTGGTCGTGACGGATAATGTAGTAGAGCAAATGAATATGATGCTCTGCCTTTTCTAAATCTCGTAATAACGCATCGAACTTATCCTTTCCATCAGTAAATAAGTCGACTTCGTTATTTTGCGAATAAATTGCATCATTATTTTTCAAATGTAGCGTAAACAACTCTTTATAAGGAGCGAGCGCTTTTTGTTTAAAAGGGAGTTGATCCTTCTGAATAATCTCGAGTTGTTCATTAACAGCTCGCTCGATTCCGAGGCGACTTTTCGTATCGAGGGTAAACAAATGTTTTCCACTCAATCTTCTTCCAAAGAAAAAATATAAAATAAAACCGAGAATTGGAATAAAAAACAAAACCATAATCCAAGCCCAGGTTGAGCTAGCGTTTTTCCGTTCTAAAAAAATTACCGTAAACGCAAGTGCGATATTAATAATCATAACCGAGCTTAATAAGATGGAAACTAATTGCATAAACCCTCAACTCCTTTACTTACAAAAGGGACTAACGGCGTGATACGATTTCCGTTAGTCCGCTTATGCATCAATAAAAAGAGGCTTCCTATTGTCTACGCATCATTTATAAACGAAAAGATTACTAACCATATTATCACAATAAACGTTGAAAAATGCTAGTTAATCGTGTAGGAGAACTCTTTCATTGCAAAAAAAAACAAGTTTCGTTTAAATAGAAAAAGAATGAAAAAATGAATGTAACGAATTGGAGACATAGTCTATGGAGAGAGAAAACGTAAAAAAAGGTATAGCTATCGCATTAATTACATATATCATATGGGGTTTACTCCCGATTTATTGGAACTTCCTCGACGTCGTCCGGGCCGATGTTGTGTTTAGCCATCGAATCCTTTGGTCCTTCGTCTTTATCTTCCTTTATATCATCTTTACGAAACAATTTAATACGTTCGTAACCGAAGCAAAGGCAATCATTAAAAATAAAAAAGTGTTCATCGCAATCGTCGCTGCTTCTTTAGTAATCGGGCTAAATTGGCTCGTCTTTATTTGGGCAGTACAAAACGGTTACGTTATTCAATCGAGTTTAGGTTACTATATTAATCCGTTAATGAGTGTCATCTTAGGTGTAATCGTCTTAAAAGAGCGCTTATCTCGGGTACAACAATTATCCGTCTTACTTGCGACCTTCGGTGTACTTTATTTAACGATTAGTTATAAAGTGTTCCCATTGATTTCATTAATTTTAGCTACGACGTTTGCCGTTTATGGCTTACTTAAAAAAATGGCTAATTTAAATGCGACGTACAGCTTAATGATTGAAACGGCAGTCCTTACACCGTTAGCCTTTCTTTATTTATTCGCTCAATTCGGTATGAATCTTGGTTTTCACACCGAAATAACAACGAACATACTTTTACTTACGACGGGAGTGGCAACGGCAGTACCCCTCCTTTTATTCGGTGTGGCCGTGTTACATATACCATTATCTTTAATCGGGATTATTCAATACCTCGCACCGACTTTAATGTTAATTATCGGGGTCGTCTTATATAAAGAACCGTTTACCATCGATCATTTCGTTACGTTCGTCTGTATTTGGGTGTCAGTAATTTTGTTCGTTGTATCCGGCATTAGACAAGAAAAGTCACGCCCATCTCGCGCTTAAAAAATAGTATTAGTTGACAATTAAATGGAACAATGTATAATTGATACAAAATTCAAAATATACATCTCTTATCAAGACGGGTGGAGGGAATAGGCCCGATGAAGTCCAGCAACCTGAAAGCATTAGTCCGTGCTTTTTCCGGTGCCAAATCCTACAGGTATACTACCTGGAAGATAAGAGGAGGAATGATCGAGACGATATCAAACCTTCTTCTATCTTTTTAGAAGAAGGTTTTTTTTAATCGTAAGGCATGTACTGCTTACTGAGAATTACGATATCCCGTTCTCTCCTCTATAAGTGATGTAATAAATAGGGAGGAATTTTATTATGGTTAATTTTCAGTTTCAAAAGGACGACACAATTTTAGTTCACGGAGGTCAAGAGCCAGATCCAGTGACGGGTTCCCGGGCGGTGCCGATTCACCAGACGACATCTTACGTCTTCCGTGATACAGACCATGCTCGCAATTTATTCGCCTTAGCCGAGACCGGAAACATTTACACGCGAATTATGAACCCGACGACAGATACGTTAGAGCAGCGCGTTGCCTTACTGGAAGACGGTTCTGCAGCGGTTGCTGTATCGTCAGGAATGGCGGCAATTACGTACGCTATTTTAAACGTCGCTAGTGCAGGGGATGAGATCGTCACTGACAGTAATTTATACGGAGGAACGTACAATTTATTCGTCCATACGTTGCCTCGTTTTGGCATTAATGTAAAATTTGTCGATGGTTCAAATCCAGAAAACTTCCGTGATGCGATTACGGATAAAACGAAAGCCCTTTTCGGTGAGACGATTACAAACCCAAGCTTAAATGTATTCGATATTGAAAAAGTTGCCGAAATTGCCCATGAACACGATATTCCACTAATTATCGATAATACGTTTGCTCCTTATTTTGCAAAGCCGATTAAATGGGGTGCAGATGTCGTCGTTCATTCCGCAACGAAATGGATTGGCGGACACGGAACGAGTATCGGAGGAATTGTCGTAGACGGTGGACGCTTTAACTGGGATAATCCTAAGTTCCCTGGCTTTACCGAACCAGATGAAAGTTATGGTGGCGTTCGATATGCCGATTTAGGCCCCGTTGCCTTTGCAATAAAATTGCGCGTCCAATTGCTACGCGATACCGGAGCTTCAATTAGCCCGCACAACGCCTTTTTATTACTACAAGGGTTAGAGACGTTACACTTACGAATTACCCGACATAACGATAACGCAATCGAAGTAGCCAACTACTTAAAAGAACATCCAGCAATCGAATGGGTTAACTTCCCTGGCTTAAAAGATCACCCATCCCATGAACTAGCCCATAAATATTTCAGCGAAGGGTACGGTTCAATCGTAACATTCGGTATTAAAGGTGGCTATGAGGCAGGGAAAAATTTAATCGACACGATCGACTTATGGTCCCACGTCGCAAACGTCGGTGATGCAAAGTCGCTCATTATCCATCCGGCTTCAACGACGCACCAGCAATTAAGTCCAGAAGATTTAGCCAAAAGTGGTGTTACCGAAGATTTAGTCCGTCTAGCTGTAGGTATCGAAAGTCTCGATGACATTATCGGCACGCTTGATGACGGAATCGGTAAAGTGACTGGTATTTATACACGTGAACAGGATGAAACAGATGCCATTGAATGGTTAACGACCTCGCCTTTCGACCGTTCAGAAGGATTACGCCCAAAAACTCTCGTCGTAAAAGGTAGCGAGGAGCTTTTTGAACAAGTTGCTACCCTTTCACAAAAAGGTTATAACGTCCTTCGCTATAATGAACGAGATGCAGAAATTGTCGATTGCATCGTAACCGACGAAACCGTAACAGATCAATTTGTAGAAGAAGTTAAAGCTCTAGAACCGAAAGTTATTTGGACAACGAATGAAGCAAATACGACCGATCAGTCCATTACAGTCGTCGCCGATCGTAATTTAACCGAACGTTTTAACTAAGCTTTTTAATTAGCTACTAACCATGCTTATCGCTTTATATAGGCTTTCCCATCCAACTAATTGGGTGGGATTTTTTTTACATATATAATTACTTGCCTTTTGATTTATACTAACGGTACAACAATTATTTAGGTGGAATGAAAGATGCCAATACGTAAACGAACGATTCTTTTTCCGTTTATCCTTATCATAATCCTTACGCTCGCTTTTACGAACGATTTGTTATTTTTAACAAAGTCACCGGAAACGACCGCTACCTCTCAGCATAAAGTCGACCGATGCCTTGATGGAACGCTGAACAAAGAGGAAACCCTTAACATTGTCGGTTTAGGCGATTCTCTTACGGCTGGCGTCGGTGATGAAAGTAAATCTGGTGGGTATATTGGTAATTTAGAAAAAAAGTTAGCAGAACTGAACTGCTTTATTTCCATTAAAAATTATAGTAAAAGTGGTTATAAATCATCGGATCTAGTGAATAAGTTAAAAGAAGACCGTGTCGTTAGTGCGATTGAAGAGGCAGAGATTGTTTTATTTACAATAGGAGCAAACGATTTAGTTAACGTATTAAAAAAACATAAAATGCAAATTAATAAACAAGTTGTCGAAAAAGCCCAAAAAGAGTATGCTAAACATATCATAAAAATTTTGACCGACATTCGCTCAATTAATGAAGATGTGCTTATTTATGCAATTGGGTTTTACAATCCGTTGGCACACATTTTTTCCGAACAAGAAGAAATTCATTCCCTTATCTCTACTTGGAATGAAACGACGAAAGACCAAGTGTCGAAAGTTGACCAAGCTTATTTCGTTCCGGTCGATGATTTGTTTACGACGCAATTAGAACGTTTGTTAGCTGAAGATTTGTTTCATCCGAATTATTTAGGTTATAAAACAATTGCAGAACGTTTGCTTATTTATTTACAACGTAAGGGTGAGTAAAATTGCAAGGAACGACGAAAGGTTATAATAAATGGAAAATCAGTTTTTTCATTCTACTTAGTATAAATATTCTTGTCCTTATAATCGTCGCCCGTTTTATGTATCCACTTTTTCAGACACCCGAAACCGAGCTACCTGCTGAGTCTTATCCGTTCACTTCCGATGATATCGTGTTGCGTATGAATGCGAATAAAGAGGAGCTTGCGACGTTTATAAATAATTTTTTACAAGAAAACGAGACAGATTTTACTATTTTACTAGAGGATGACGTTGCTTTAAAAGGTAATATTCAAATTTTAAATATGAATTTGCCCCTTTTTGCGGAATTTGAACCATCTGTAACTACGAGTGGTAATTTAGTTTTATCTTTAAAGACGATTACCTTAGGGAATTTAAAAATTCCTCATCGATACATATTACAACACTTTTCTAATATTGTCGATTTACCCGAATGGGTGCTTATCGTACCTGAAGAAGAGCTTATTTATATTAATTTCTATGATGTAAATGAAAAAGCAACAAAATTCCGCCTTGAAACGTTTGATTTACAAGAGGATGAAATTGTCTTTTCCATCGTACATTATAAAAATATGAATGTAACGTCAGAGTAATAAAAGTTTACCTTAGGAAAACTTCAACGCACACGAAATGCGGTTTTTCTACAGTTCCAGGTGCGCGGACGGCCCAACGTGCACGAAAATGCGCTTTTCCCCAATTTCGGGTGCGCGGGACAATCCAACGCACACGAAAATGCGCTTTCTACCGATTTCAGGTGCGTGGGACAATCCAACGCACACGAAAATGCACTTTTCCCCGATTTCAGGTGCGCGGGACGGCCCAACGCACACGAAAATGCACTTTCTACCGATTTCAGGTGCGCGGCGAAATCCAACGCACACGAAAATGCGCTTTCTACCGATTTCAGGTGCGTGGGACAATC
>CALGOZ010000040.1 GCA_937960785.1 uncultured Pseudogracilibacillus sp. | reverse complement strand
TGCGCTCAAACTTTCCGCTGGAGCTGTCTTGCGGAAAAGACTCACACGATTTTGCTCCCAACCTTTCTAACAATACGTAACCCATATAGGGATGCGGGATAGTCCCATACACATAAAGTAAAATGTCCACCCGATTTCAATTGAAACAAAAATCTTATCCTATACATAACAAAGGATTTCGAAAACTGCTACTAGGATAGATTAAGCAAAAGTACCTAATAAAAAATGAACTGAACTCTCAGTTAGAAGATTTCAGTCCATCCTTTTGGTAATCCTAGTTTAGTTCGGCCTTCTTTCATGATAAGTTTTAATAAATATATTTTTCATGGAATTGGATCGCAAAAGACAAGTCGTACTTCTGATACAAGTCTTGCTTTAGTCTTTTTACTTTCTCAAAAGGATCGCGAAAGGCTTTCAATTTAGACACCTCAAGTGCTTAAATTTTACCACATTATATTATATTTCACTTCCCTTTTTCAATTTATCTTTTTCATTTGAGTCGATTTAAGTTTTATTGAAAGTAAAATAAATCGTCCGCTTGGATAAGGAATTAATTGTATGCTATAATACAAATTATGGGAGATTAGAACTATTACTTATGTGGTACATTTACATCCCGCATTCTTATATGTTAAGGGAAAAATTTATCATCAGGAGAGATTGACATCATGAAGTTTTTTCAATTTAAAACGATTCGATCAAAATTAATTGCTGTAGCCTTGTTAATTTTGACCATCCCTATCCTCATCTTAGGTACTTTCAGCTACACGACTTCTAAAAAAGCCTTAGAACAATCTGGAATCAAACGTTTAGAATCAAATGTAGAACTTACCTTAGAAATGATGGAACAATTGAACAATGAAGTAGAAAAGGGAAACATTAGTCTAGAGGAAGCGCAAGAAATGGTTAAAGTGTCAATTTTAGGGGAAAAACAACCCGATGGCACACGCCCAATTAATCCGCTAATCGACCTTGGAGAGCATGGCTATATGTTTATTAACGACAGCAAAGGAAATTTGCAAGCTCATCCAACGATTGAAGGAGAAAATACGTGGGACCGGGAAGATGTAAACGGAAATTACTACGCTCAAGAATATATTAAAGCTGGACTAGACGGTGGAGGTATTACATATTATCCCTATCCACTTCCGAACGATCAAGATCGGATAGAAGAAAAAGTAACTTACTCGAAAGCTTTTCCAGCTTGGGATTGGGTCGTCATTGCTAGTACATATATGATTGATTTTAATAGCGAAGCAAAACATATCCTCCAAGCGATTATGTACGTAATTGGTGCGACGTTAGTAATCGGAATTATTATTATATGGATTTTCTCTTCTCGTATGGCAAATACATTGCAACTGATGACGAACCGTATGGGACGTATTGCAGAAGGAGATTTAAGCGAAGAGCCACTAGAAGTAAAAACAAAAGATGAGTTCGGACACCTCGCAACAGCAGTAAATCAAATGCAGACTGGTTTAACAACGATTGTGCAACGATTAACTACAGCAACAGAGACTATATCAAGCCGAAGCGAAGAACTGAATCAAGCTGCTTATGAAGTAAGTAAAGGTACCGAGCAAATGACTGCCACGATGGAAGAATTAGCCTCAGGTGCCGAAGCACAAGCACATGATACCGAGGAAGCATCTGGAGTAATGAACAACTTCGTTTCCTTAATTGAAGAAACGAACGAAAACGGCGACCACATCCGTAGCCATTCTGATAATGTTTTACAAATGACTGCCCAAGGTCAAGAACTGATGACAACATCGACGAAACAAATGCAGACAATCGATGAAATTGTCCAAGATGCAGTAAGCAAAGTCGAAGGTTTAGATGAGCATTCGCAAGCTATTTCAGAACTTGTATCAGTTATCCACGATATTTCAGAGCAGACAAACTTAATTGCGCTAAACGCAGCAATTGAAGCTGCCCGCGCTGGCGAACATGGTCAAGGCTTTTCCGTCGTAGCTGATGAAGTACGGAAGCTAGCAGAAGAAGCATCTAATTCTGTAACTGATATTACAGAGATCGTCGCTCGAATTCAAAATGAAGCAAGCACTGTCGCTGAGTCATTGCGCGACGGATATAAAGAAGTCGAACAAGGAACAACACATATCAATACGACTGAGGAAACCTTTAGTAAAATTAGCGAAGCTGTTTCCGAAATGGCGGATAATATTGCGAATATGAGCACGAATTTAGCAACAGTCGTCGAAAATAGTTCCGACATGAGTAATTCAATTGAAAATATCGCCGCTGTCTCTGAAGAAGCAGCCGCAGGAATTGAAGAGTCAACCGCTGCGATTGAACAAGCTAATGCATCGATGCAAGAAGTTTCTGGAAGCTCTGATGAACTCGCCCATTTAGCCGAAGATTTACAAGCATTAGTCGAGCAATTTAAACTAAAATAACTACTTTTAAAATGCGCAGGATTTCAACTTTTGGGTCTTGCGCGTTTTTTATTTTTAATTGGGATGAGGCTACAAATCCAATAAGTATATATTTAAAGTATGTTGCTTAAAACTTTCCAAAAACAAGACTCTAAATAAGTTGGAAGGTTTCCCCATATTTTCCCTCTACGCATGCAAGATAGTAAAACTTCTTATTAAAGTTTCATAAAATTACGAAAACCCAAAGGAAAAAACTAGACCCTTAGATAGTTAGCCATCACCCTTTATAAATCGCCGACGGAAGTAAGCAAAAAACAAGGCCAAAATCAACAACATCCCAACAAAACCTGTCAATGGATACACTGTCCTTACGAGCTCCGTAAAACCGACGAGACTAGTTACAAAAGCTACCGCACTTACAAAGATACACAAGGCATAAAAACCCCGCGTCTCCGAACGGACAAAACGCGCCGCAAAGGCATACACCATTCCAACGCCTGTATTAAACACCATCCCGAGAAGCGCAATCGCCATTAATAATCCAACAACCGGAGAAATAGTACTTGCCAAAAACAATGTTGGCAGCGCCACTCCCGCAAGCTTATCTAAATTCAAAAAGATCGCCACATGAATTAAAAGAAGCAATACTCCTAAGCCAATCCCACCGAAAACACCACCCCAACGAGCTACTTCCAATCTCTCTGTTGTCCCACCAATAATGGCAATAACTGCTACCGCTGCCGCTATATTAAAAGTTACATAAAGGATCGCCCCTAATAACCAACTAGGCACAACCGGTGTATACATTTCGAGTGAACGCTCTAACATTCCACTATTTAAATCCGACGTCATTAACGCATAAACCGTAATAAGCAAAATTAATCCCATTAAAAAAGGTGTCACACTACTAATTACTGAAATAAGATCCCTTACATTTAAAAACAACGTCACAACTATTAAAATCGTAAATAAAAACGACCCCATAACTGACGACATCCCGAACTGCTGCTCAAAAAGTGCCCCACTTCCCGCAATCATCACCGTCGTAACTCCAAACAAGAAAAACACAATAATGATATCGACAATTCGGCCCAACACTTTCCCATATAAATGATAAAAAAATTGCTCATGAGACTGCGTCTGGAGCTGCGAACCAATTTGTAAAATTTGCGCACCCAAAAACATAAACAGAACCATCGCAACTACTACCCCTAAAAAACCATACCAACTAAAACTCGTAAAAAATTGCAACACTTCCTGGCCCGATGCAAAACCCGCTCCGACAACGACACCAATATATGCTCCCGCAATCCGTAAACTTTCCCGCATTGCAACCGCTCCCTCCGCTTTTTATAAAAGAAGACCTTTCATCAAATTTTAAATCTTGTCCATACATTTATATGCAAGCTTTAAAAAGTAATTAACAAAAAGATGTATTCAAATAAAAAAAGACACCTAAAAGGCAGAGCTTCTAAGTGTCTTTTTGATTTATACTGACTTGGAATCTGTATTAATTTTTAAGATTAAAAAACGTTTCTAACTAGTAATAGGGTCAAAGTTTATTATAAATTCGAAAAATCATCTTAAATATAGATAAAAGTTGCACATTTTTTGGAAGGAACAACTTTATAAAGAACCCCGCCTTACACCTTCTTAGAACGTTCCTCCCCCGCCAACTTAATAAAATAATCCAACGTTTCGGGGTTACTCATAGAACCACGATTAATCACCTTATTGACGTCGCCTCCACTTAACAATCGCTTAATTGGGACTTCTAACTTTTTACCGTTTAAAGTACGAGGAACTTCTGCAATTTTATAGAAAGAATCTGGCACGTGACGTGGAGAACAGCGCTTGCGCATTTCCTGCTTAATCGTATTAATTAGAGCTTCATCTAACGACACTCCATCTTGTAAAACAAGAAAAAGTTTAATTTCCCCTTTTCCATCCATACCCGCAATATCGACTACAAGACTATCTCTAACTCCAGGAATGCTTTCAACTACACGATAAATCTCACTCGTACCCATTCGAATGCCACCCCGATTAATCGTCGAGTCCGAACGGCCAAAAATTTGATTTCCACCATCAGCGTGAATTTTTATCCAATCGCCATGGGTCCAAACTCCAGGAAAATCTTCAAAATAACTTTCAAAATAGCGCTCACCCGACTGATCATTCCAGAAATATAACGGCATCGACGGCATAGGCTCCTCGATCACGAGCTCACCGACCTCTCCGACGACGGGTTCACCAGCATCGTTATAAGCTACGACTTTCGCACCGAGGGCAAGACATTGAATCTCACCTGCCCGCACCGGATGAATCGGCGATGGCATCACAAAACCAGAACATACATCTGTCCCACCACTTGCAGAGCCGAGCCAGAGATCTTTTTTCACTTCATCATAAACCCAGGCGAACATCTCTTCTGACAAGGGCGCTCCCGTATACACTAATGAATGTAAGGCCTCCAAATTGTACATTTCTTTCGGCCGAATACCTGCCTGTTTAGTCGCAAGTAAAAAAGGCGGACTCGTGCCGAAGACATTAAGTTTCGTCTCTTCAATGAATTTCCATAATACTTCTGGACTTGGTGACGATGGACTTCCATCGTATAAGACGACGGTCGATCCAATTAACAATCCGCTAATCAACATATTCCAAATCATCCATCCCGTCGTCGTAAACCAGAAGAACCGATCCCCTGGCTTCAAATCCATATGAAGGGAGAGAGCCTTATACTGTTCAAGCAAAATATTTCCCTGACCTTGCACGATTGCCTTCGGGCTACCGGTCGTTCCCGATGAATAAAGTACCCAAAGCGGATGTTCAAAATCTACTTGTTCATATTCTAGTTCCTCTGTTCGGTGACCCTCGATAAAAGAATCCCACTCATCATCATATAAATCCGTCCGATTCAATGAATCCGTCGACAAATACGGAAGCATAATCGTCCGTTCAATCGTTGGAATTTCCCGACGAATGTAATCAATTTCATTAAGGCGTAAAAAATCCTTCCCACCAAAACGATACCCATCAACCGTAATAAGAAGTTTGGGCTCGATTTGCTTCATGCGGGAGACGACCGTATCGCTTCCGAAGTCCGGTGATGCTACCGACCAAATTGCTCCAATACTCGCACAAGCTAAAAAGGCAACGAGAGCCTCTGGAGTATTAGGCATATAAGCAGCGACACGATCTCCTTTTTTGACACCGATCTTCCGTAAACCATTGGCAAAACTTGCTACCTCTTGATAGAGCTTCTTCCAACTCCACGTCTCAAGAGGTCGAAGTTCCGACTGAAAGATTACTGCCGGTGTCTCTAAATCGCTATTACGGAAAATATGCTCCGTATAATTTAGCGTCGCACCTTGAAACCACTTCGCTCCCGGCATCTTCCGCTCGCTTAAAATTTTCTCATAATCACTAGAAGCAATCACTTCATAAAAATCCCAAATCGACTGCCAAAAACCTTCTAAATCTGTCACCGACCAATCCCACAATTCATTGTAAGAAGAAAATTGATGCCCTTTTTCCTTATTCAACCAACGCATATAACGAGTAATCGTTGCTTCGTCTTGCATTGTTTCCGATGGTTCCCATAAAATCGGTCCCCGTGTACCCTGTGTCGTCATTTCACTTCTCCTTTCCGTTCCACTTTTGTAAATTTTGTTAAAAAATCTACTTATCCTCTCTCCTATTATATGGGTGCTCTTTTTTATTTTGCTTACCTACCTCATCCACACGCTAATGTATGCGGTTCCAAAATAGTGTAAACAATATAACAATTGCGCACTTTATCGTATTTTAATAAAAAATATATTTTATTTTAGGGAGGGAGGGTAAAAGTTTCTTTCTTACATTTTATAGTACGGAAGTTAGTGAACATTTTCAAGATTGATGAAAAAACTTTATATAGCCTTCTGAGCGTTTGTTATGCAAAGAAAGATATCAAAGTAAACAAAAAGTCGGGAAAAATCAACTATAACGATTGTTCATCCTCGTAAACGGCACAATCCGCTTCTCTTGCATAAACCTAGGCTTCTCCAGCATATACCGATTGAAAAAGTGAGCATCAATTCCTGTAATTTTCGCTAAAAACTCCAGTTCAAAAAGCCACTCCTCTTCCAGCATCGTAGCAAAATCGACTAAATCCTCGTTAAATACAAACTCAAAAATTGCTAACATTTTTTGCGGTTGTTGTAGCAAATGCATCTCATCTAATGGCTCCCACTCCCAGTAACCCCTTTGGCGCATCGTCTGATAAAACTGACGATGCTCCTCA
Source organism: uncultured Pseudogracilibacillus sp. (assembly GCA_937960785.1). Taxonomy (GTDB): domain Bacteria; phylum Bacillota; class Bacilli; order Bacillales; family Amphibacillaceae; genus Pseudogracilibacillus. The sequence continues at coordinate 3,406 of CALGOZ010000040.1, read as the reverse complement.
GCCGTAATTAATCCACTTTCAAATGCCCGATATCCGAGCCAATAAAGCGACACATCCCACTTACGCTTCATATTCACGTATGCATCCGGATCCGTCCAATCCAGCACTGAACGCATATCCCTCATAAACTCTTCTTCTGGAAGTAAAAAGTGTAGCGCAAAACGATTCGCTTCCTCCTCAAGCTCTTCGTACTTCTCCTCCGAAATGGTAGAAAACTCTATATGATGATGAAGCAACAAATGGCCCAGCTCATGGGCTAAATCGAAATTTCTCCATCCTGCTGAATCTCCATACTTCCGCAAAAATATGTACGGTCGACTTCCCTCGACCCACAAACTGTACGCTTCCCTCGCATCTTCCAACATTTTCTCAAAAATAAAAATTCCGCTTTTCTCCAAAAAGAAAAGCAAACGCCTGTTCGATTCCTCCTTCAACCCAATCTCCTTGCGGGCAAGCGAAGCGATGTATCGAATCCGTTCCTCTCGGGACATAGTTGAGTTTTTAAGAGTTTGGGAAGCCTGTTCTTTTAAAGCAAAAATCGGCTCTAGTGGCACTTCTAAATCCTTCGTCAAATAATTTACAAAGCTATCTAAATACTCGATATACAATGTCTCAGTTTGCGCCTTTGAAATGTTTGTAATCCGTTTCGAACTATGGGTAATATCAATCGGTTCTTGCTTACGTTTTTCACTTTTATAGCGATCGACGAGCTGCTTACGATAAAAATAGCGCCCCCGTACATAAAACAATAAACGCAAACGATTTACTATTTGAAAGTCCGGCTCCTTTTCATTTGCTTCATAGAGACGAACGTTTTCTACAGATGTATATAAAAGCTTCGCTAATTTTTCCTGCGAATAACCATGTAATCTTCTTAAATATTGTAAATTCTCACCTTTAAACAACGAAGCCCTCTCCTCCCTCAATAGAAAATGGCAATATTTAACTTGCAACTAGCTTAACTGATAGAAAGATAATTTACAACGGATAATTATCGTATTTTTCTTCGGGCTTTTTTCAACAATCCCCACAAAAGTTCGCATAACTTAGCCAGTTAAAGATTGCGCAATTAAAGTTAACTGATAAACAGTCATCTCTATCTCGCTTTAGGCGAACGTTTTTCGTAACAAATTTTATAGCTCTTTAACAGTAGTGAATTTTTCTACCGAAGAAAATTATTTGAAGCTTAATTGAATACCTTTTACAAACGACAAAACCACCCAACCTTTAAGCTGAGTGGTTTATTTTTTATAATAAATTTTTATAAAAGTTGAAAGTTCGCCCGGCGCAAAAAACTTTTACCAAAGTTATAAGGGGGATTAAAGCGGAAATGTTTAAGTTATTTAAACGAACAAGATTAAGAGCGAGATTTTTTAATGGATTAACATTACAAAATTATAGTAAATTGGACACGCTAAGTTAAAGATTAAATTTTTTGTTAATAAAACGCGTTAGTTGGATAGAAGAACTTTCAACTAGAAACGATAAAAGGCCTCGACCGGAAGCACGAATACCGTCGCTCCACCGATTTCAATTTCCCGCATATTGAAAAAATCCGTACTCGCCCGCATCGGATACGACGTTGGCGATTTTTTCACACGCTCGGAACATTGTAACTTAATAATATCGAGCGCCTCATCCACATCGTCATCTTCACAACCGATCATAATCGTCGTATTTCCACTCCGTAAAAATCCACCCGTCGACGCTAACTTCGTCGAGCGGAAACCTGCCTTTCCAAGTTCCCCGGTTAAACGAGCCACATCATTATCTTGAACAATCACAACAATTAATTTCATTTATGCTCACCAATCCTTAGTTAAAATGATCCCTCAAAAGAATCTACCCGCCAGCGTACACCTAACAATAAAACGAGTCCCCATTCTTTTGTCTGGATTAATAAAACAAATCACCATCTAGTTATTCTTATTATACCAATTACTTAGCGTAAAATCACGAACAGTCCAGGACGACTCTTTTACCTACACAGCCCATCATTGCGATAACTACGCCTTTTTCCGACGCTCACTATACATTTTGAAAAATTCCCGACAAATGTATTCATTTTTTATATATGCGAACGGACTACTTTTATGAGTGACAGTTTAAGCTCGGTATTTTGGACAAGCATATTCGTAGTTCTAAACAACTTTTTCTAAATATTCTTCGGATTTTTGTAACTGATTTTGAGCGAAAAATTATAATACGATATGACTAACATTTTTTATCACAAGCGATTTTGTGAAATAAGTGTTATTATACACATAAAAAAAGCATAAAGTTTCATAACAATCTTTAAACATCTCACAGAATCGTCCAAAGAAAAAATGCCGTCGGGTAGTCTTGTTGTAAATCACCAAATTAAGGGGATAAAGTTCACTACTTATTTGACGATTTTTCAACTAAAAATTATAATTGATTTTATCTCAATTAAATGTAGCAAAAGATGGAGGATAGCGATGAAGAGAATTTTAATTACAATCTTATTACTCGTAACAATTTTATCTGCATGTGGAGATAGCGGAACCTATGGTGTCGCGACAGATGTACATAACGATAAAACTGGTAATTGGAAAAAAGTCGTCACATCAAAAAAGTTCGACGCTGAAACAGATACACTTGACTATTACGAAGAATACATGGAAGAAGGCGAAATTCATTTTGTAGTTAGTTTCGCTACAAATACGACGACAGTTATCCGTGATCTTGATGGACTTCTAAGTGTTAGCGTACATGAATATGAAGAAAAAGAAGAACACGATGCCGAAACAATCGGTAGCGGAATGTTATTAAAAGAATATAACATTTATCATGACGGTGAAATTGAAGAAATTAACTAAAATGAATTAAAATTTTCAACCTTTAAAATCCCCTTTTTCAAACGATATTAGGGGATTTTATTTACATTGAATGTTAAATTCTTTATAACGACTTTCAACGTTAAATGTTCCTACCTTAACAATTCATTGACTTAATAGAAGTTAATAAAGTTAAAGACAGAAACAAGATTCATTAAAACACCGTAACTCCCCGAATCGTATGCAAAATACGCAATTTACTACAAGTAAACTGACTCCCCTTGTCTTTAAGCCGACTCGCCCTTACATCGACTACATGTTAGCTTTAAAGTTATAATGAAGTTTAAAGAATTATTTCTAAAATTATAGAAACAGAAATATGACTCATCAAGAAATATTTCTAAAATAATTGTATCATTGGACTGAGTTACTTAATATTGAAGAGGGTTGGAATGTTGCCGGCTGACGGAATCGCTGGGTAAACTGAAAATCATAATATCAAACTCAATTCGACCGTCTTTAAACCATTTCGTTTTATTTAGCATCGGCACTTTCAACACATACGGATTTATAGTACCAGCGACATTTCCCAAAAAGTTAAAGTAATT
>CALGOZ010000039.1 GCA_937960785.1 uncultured Pseudogracilibacillus sp. | reverse complement strand
AAAGGTTACGCACAAAATCAAGCAAAAGTTTTCCGCGGTAACACCATCACGCGAAGTTTAGTGCGAATTTTCGTCTTTTTCTTTCCCAAGAAACAGCCCCGGAAGAAGAAGACCATCATCTAACTTATTAAAAGCACTCGGAAGCAATTTTCCTAGGAAAATTGCCTTCCTTTTTAATTTTTTTGAAGATTACCCTTGACAGATAGGTGAAGTCGTTTTATAATACGACTTAACAATTTGACTAATTGAATTGCGATGAGAAAGAGAAGTAGTCTAATGACGCGCTTCAGAGAGCTAGTGGTTGGTGCGAACTAGCGTGGCGAGTTAGATGAATGGACTTTCGAGCAATCGAACCGAACGCGGGAGCTAGTAGGCTTCGACGTCTTATTCCTACGTTACAAGGAATGATCAATCCAATCGGGTTGATTATTGAGTGAGCTTTATAGCTAATAAAGGTGGCACCGCGAGATCCTCGTCCTTACTATTGGATGGAGGTTTTTTTATTTTGTAAAAAATTTGCGAATTTTAAAGCGGGCGGAAAAGTTCGTAAGTGCCCTCCCTTGTAAGAAAAAATGGATTTAAAATTGAAAAAGCACTCTATAAAAATTACTCAATTACTATTACAAATTTCATCAATTAAGATAGACGTTCATACAATTGAATAAAACGAAATCGATGCGTAAGAGAAGTATGCTTTTCTCCCTTCATTTCAGAGAGCTAGCGGTTGGTGGGAGCTAGTATGAAGCGAAAAGCAGAATGGACTTACTAGAGTTTTCCTGAACGCTAGGGCTTCATTCTAGGCAAGTACGGAAAAACGTCTTCCAACGTTACATGGATAGGATATCGGATTTGTTCTTTACAAATTCAGTGGGCACAAGGCAAGCCCTACGAAATAAAGCGAGTTCGCCGCGCGCAAGGCAAGCACCACGTTCTAAAGTGAACAAATTCCCGTATCCGAAAGAGGTAAAGGGATTCGTCTCTTTACAAAGAGAGGTGGCACCACGGTCACATACGTCCTCTACAAGCAGTTCCGGCTGTTTGTAGAGGTTTTTTATTTTTAAAAAATTTAATTCCTAAGTCAAAGAGGCTAAAAGCGAAAGCTCTACTTCAGCTGCAAAAAGCGTGACGAAAGAAAATTCAATTTCAAATTATAAAGCGAAGCAAAGCTCCACTTCGGAGAAAAGTCGCGACAAAATAAAAGCCTAGGCCAAATTTAAAAACAAGAAACCGACAACACTGCTCAGATGAAATAGCAATTCAAAAATTAAAGCGATAAACTTCCTTTCAAAATTAAAAAGAATATCGGCCTAAGCTTAATTAGGCATCCGAAACGATAAGGAGGAAACAAAATGACAACGGAAGAGCGAACCTATAACACTTATAAACGAATTGAGAAAAATGGCGATACGCTGACGCCGATTACAATTTTTAAGCGTCTTGAAGGACCGAAGAAATTCCTACTTGAAAGCTCCTTCCAACATAAAAGAAAAGGGAAATATTCATATATCGGAGCAAGTCCCTACTTAGAAATTATCGGGCGGGGTAGAAAGACGACGACGGTCGATACAAAGACTGGCGAGGAGCGAACCTTCGCAATGCATGCCCTTGATTATATAAAAAAACACTTACCGAAAATTACGACGGATATTCCGCTTCCCTTTACAGGTGGAGCAATCGGCTATGTCGGCTACGATGCGATTCGGGAGTTCGTCGATATAGGTGAACATTTACCGGATGATCTTAATATGCCGGAAGTTCATTTGATGGTCTACGACACGATTATCGCATACGAGCACAGAACGGAAAAAGTCCATATTCTCACGATGAATGTGCGCAAGGAAAGCGACCAAGCGATGGAAGAAAAAATCGCCCAAATCGAAAAAACGCTCCAAACTCAAGTTGCGATTCCGGAGCCGGCGCTTGAGCCGTTAAAATTCGAGCCGGAGCTAGATAAAGCGACCTTTATTAAAAAAGTAGAAAAAGCAAAGAATTACATTGAACGGGGTGAGGCAGAACAAATCGTCCTCTCCCAACGGCTTGTCGCTAATCTTGCTTGCGATCCGATTTCCTACTACCGGCAATTACGTTCGCAAAATCCGTCGCCGTATATGTTCTACATTGATTTTACTGATTATATCATTCTCGGCTCGTCGCCGGAAAGCCTCGTACAGACAGAAAAAGACAAGGTCGTCACCAATCCGATAGCAGGCACACGACCTCGAGGACAGTCACTAACGGAAGATGAAGCCCTGAAACAAGATTTATTAACAGATAAAAAGGAGCTCGCTGAACACAATATGCTCGTTGAATTAAGTAAGCGGGATCTTGCACCAATCTGTAAGACGGATTCGATTCATGTCCCAGTGTATATGGATGTCGTCCAGTATGAGCATGTCATGCATATCGTCTCGGAAGTTCACGGTAGCTTGAAAGCTAACGCCTCTTCAATTGATGCATTAATCGCCTGTCTTCCGGCTGGGACGGTGTCCGGTTCACCGAAGGAGCGAGCGATGCGAATTATTAACGAGCTAGAGACAGTGCGACGGGGCGTATATGCTGGCGGGATTGGCTTTATCTCCTTTAGCCACGATATTAACTTGGCAATTACGATCCGTTCCCTTCTTGTCAAAGATGGGCGGGCCTACGTCCAAGTCGGTGCGGGAATTGTAGAAAATTCGATACCAGAAGAAGAATACGAAGAAACGTTACAAAAGGCGCGCTCCCTTACGGAGATATAGTTATTCCCGCCCGATATTAAATCGAAAACGGTAGCTAGTAGGCAAGAGCTTTCCCTAATTAGATGATTAATAAATTGTTCACAGCCTTGGCTTTTTTCTAGTTAGGCCATGAATGGATCTTGCACGGTCTTGCCTAGCTGGAAAAAACCTAACACAATTCTAAAGCCTACGACAATTTTACTCCTTTAAAGAAAAAGATGCCTATCACGATAATCATAAACAAAATCGTTTTTTATAAGTTTTTAAAAAATTTATTGGAGGAATCAAAATGTCACAGATGCAGACCTACTTAGAACGGTTAATGCGTGGAGAGAATTTATCGACAGAAGAAATGAAAGAAGCAATCGCAAGTTGCTTCAAGCCGTCGATTACAAATACAGAAATTGCGGCTCTCCTTACCGCTTTGAAAATAAAAGGTGAAACACCAGAGGAAATCGCCGGGATGGTCGAAGTCATTCAAAGTAAATCGGAACTAGCAAGCCTCGACCTACCGAATGTAATGGATAACTGTGGTACAGGTGGCGACCGTTCGAATAGCTTCAACATTAGTACGACGACATCCTTTGTTCTTGCTGGCGCTGGCATGACGGTTGCTAAGCATGGGAATCGTAGTGTGTCGAGTAAGACAGGAAGTGCGGACGTGTTAGAAGAACTCGGAGTTGGCCTTACCTTGTCCCGTGAACAAACGGCAAAAATTTTACAAGAAAATCGAATTGCCTTCTTGTTTGCGCCCCATGTGCATCAAAATTTACGTCCTTTTATGAAGGTGCGCACGGAGCTTGGTTTACCGACGATTTTCAATTTAATTGGCCCGTTGACAAATCCCTTACCCCTTGAGACGCAGCTTGTTGGAGTGTACGACCGTTCGAAGCTCAAGATTATAGCTAAGTCCCTTCATAAACTTGGCCGTAAACGCGCAATCGTCGTAAATGGTGCAGGATACATGGACGAAGCCTCCTTAGCAGGTAAAAACTACATCGCCCTCTTGCAAGATGGTAAAATTGAACAATTCACCTTACATCCTGAAGAGCTCGGGCTTCCAGTTTATCCGAATGAGGCGATTCGGGGAGGCGACGCAAAAAAGAATGCAAAAATTTTACTAAGTGTATTAAAAAATGAGCCCGGGCCTTATTTAGACACCGTATTATTCAATGCTTCGCTCGGCCTTTATGCAAATGGGATTGCCAAGTCCTTAAAAGAAGGATTGGAACGAGCACAAGAAAGCATCGCCTCTGGTGCAGCCTTAGAACGACTGCAACAACTAGTAAAACTAAGTAAAACAACCAAAACGAGTGGGGTTAGTTAAATGACGATTTTAAATAAAATTATTCATAAGAAGAAGGAAGAAGTCGCTTTATTAAAGGAAAACAATATCGTTGAAAAGGAAGAAAAGATAAGGAAAAAGCTACCGACTTTCGCTGAACTTGTACGGAAAAATAATAAGATGAATATTATCGCCGAAATAAAACGGGCAAGTCCATCAAAAGGGATGATTAATGACGGAGTTGATCCAGCCGAGCAGGCGAAGCGCTATGAAGCTAGCGGTGTCCAAGCAATTTCAGTCTTGACGGATATGCCCTTTTTCCAAGGAACGATGGACGATTTGCGTCAGGTGCGAAAGGCAGTTGATCTTCCTGTTTTAAATAAAGACTTTATAATCGATTCGGTGCAAATTGACCGGGCAAAGCGGGCGGGAGCCAATATTATTTTACTAATTGCTGCAGCTTTAGACGATGCGACCTTTCGGCATTTGTACGAATACTGTCGGGAGCAGGAACTCGAAGTGCTTTGCGAAGTGCATAACGAAGAAGAAATGGAGCGGGTATTACAGTTAGATGCGACACTTATTGGAATTAACAACCGCAACTTAAAAACCTTCGAAGTCGATTTACAAACGACTGCACGCCTGGCGAAGATGGTCGATGGCTCAGAAGCAATTCTCGTTAGCGAAAGTGGCCTTGCGACACGGGAAGATATCGAGACGGTGCGGGATGCTGGAGCAAGAGCGGTCTTAGTGGGAGAAACGTTTATGCGGGCGGAACGAGTCGATGAGGCAATTGCACAATTTCAAGTACCGCTTCTCGCTTAGTTTTCATCATTATTTTCTATTTACATGATAGATGGAATTGGGTAAAGGTTTATCATTATATATTTTTCGCAAAATATCCGGGAGGGTTCGGGATGATTATTAAAATTTGTGGAATTACTTCAGTTGAAATCGCCAAGCTTGCAGAAGAGGCAGGGGCGACGATGATTGGTTTTGTCTTTGCGGAAAGCTCACGCAAAGTAACGCCCGAGGTGGCAAGAACAATCACCCGTTCCCTTTCATCGAAGATAAAAACAGTCGGAGTCTTCGTCAATGAAGAGAAAGAGGTGATTGAGGAGATTGCTAGCTTTGCCGGACTCGATTACATCCAACTACATGGCGATGAGTCCCCTGCCTTTGCGCAAAGTATAACGAAACCAGTTATTAAAGCTTTTTCAATCGATCACGTTTCTGATGAGATATTGCAGACGTATCCGGCGGAATTTTTCCTAATTGATAGTCCTGGAACGACTTATCGCGGGGGCTCAGGCAATACTTTCGACTGGTCGCGCCTAGAGGGAAGAGACTTTGATCGGGAGAAGTTTATTTTAGCTGGGGGCTTGCATGCAGGTAATGTTCGTGCAGCCATTGAAGCGACAAGACCCCGGGGAGTTGACGTCTCAAGCGGAGTCGAAACTATGGGAAAAAAAGATCCTGAAAAAATAATTTCCTTTATTAAGGCGGTTAAAGCGACCGACGCTTAGGGGAAAGTTTTGTCCCTAGAGAAAGCGATGGAAGTTGTTTTGGAAAATATTTTGTCCTAAAGGAAACAAAGATACATCAATAGAAAGGTTGAGATAAAATGGTACAACAATATACGCTACCGGATGAACGAGGCCGTTATGGAAGATTCGGTGGACAGTTCGTTCCCGAATTGTTAATGCCGGCATTATTAGAGCTAGAGGAAGCTTACGAAGCAGTAAAGGAGGATCTGTCCTTTCAAGAGGAATTACAATATTATTTAAAAAATTATGTCGGTCGGGAGACACCTTTATATGAAGCGAAAAATATAAGCAAGACGCTCGGTGGTGGGAGAATTTTTTTAAAACGGGAGGATTTAAACCATACGGGGGCGCACAAAATTAATAACTCGATTGGGCAAGCCTTATTAGCCCGGCGAATGGGAAAGAAAAAAATCGTCGCCGAAACAGGAGCCGGCCAACACGGCGTAGCGACGGCAACGGTCTGTGCCCTGCTCGGTTTGGAGTGTACGATTTTCATGGGGGCGCACGATGTCAAACGACAGGCGCTTAATGTGTTTCGAATGGAGTTGCTTGGTGCGAGGGTCGAGCCAGTTCATCAAGGAAGTGGAACGCTTAAAGATGCGGTAAATGAGGCGCTTCGCTACTGGGTGACCCACGTCGATGATACGCATTATATTTTAGGCTCAGTCGTTGGCCCCCACCCTTTTCCACAAATTGTACGGGATTTTCAGCGAGTAATCGGCGAAGAGACGAAACGACAAATTATCGAAGCAACAGGAGCCATGCCGGACCATATTATCGCTTCTGTTGGGGGTGGGAGTAATGCGATTGGAATTTTCCATCCGTTTATTGAAGATGAAGCGACGAAATTGTACGGAGTTGAGGCGGGTGGCTTAGGAGTTGCTTCGGGTAAACATGCAGCGACCTTGTCTGATGGTCGAGCGGGGATGCTTCACGGGACGATGACGCAACTTCTACAGTCAGAGGACGGACAAATTAAAGAGGCTTTTTCTATATCGGCTGGCTTAGACTATCCTGGGGTCGGCCCAGAACATAGTCATTTAGCGGAAATCGGCCGGGTGACCTACGACTCGATTACAGATAAGGAAGCGCTCGAGGCATTCCAGTTACTTTCTCGGGAAGAAGGAATTATTCCAGCGTTAGAAAGTGCCCACGCCGTCGCCTATGCAGTAAAACTTGCGCAAAAGACGACGCAGGAAGAAGTTATCGTCGTTAACTTATCCGGTCGTGGCGATAAAGACGTAAATCAAGTAAAAGATCTTTTAGAAGGTGAGAAATAATGAAACAAAGAAAAATCACTGAACAAACCGAACAAAAGGTAAATAAAAAAGGGACATCCGCTTCTACGATGACTGGAAGCGCCGTTAAAAAAATGAAGAAAAAACTTAGCAATACAGGCGAAGGTGGTGGAGCTGGTGTAAGTGGTGCAGGAGGTGGAGAAAGCGAGGTTGGCTCAGTTGGTGTAGATCGTGAAGTTGGTGCAACTGGCGAAGTTGGTAAAGCTTATACTGCTGATACAGCAGATTGTGCAGATGGTGAGATTGGCGCAGTTGGCAGTATTGACGAGGTTGGTGAAGTTGACGAAGTTGGCGGTATTGACGAGGTTGGTGAAGTTGACGAAGTTGGCGCAGTTGGCGAAGGACTCCACGGTAGAGAGAAGATTAATACCTATTTCCAAGCAATCCAAAAAAGGGGCGAAAATTTATTCGTTCCTTATATCGTTGCGGGGGACGGGGGGCTAGAACGACTCGCGGAACAAATTACCCTTCTTGAACAAAGCGGAGTCGCTGCGATTGAAATTGGTATGCCTTTTTCCGATCCAGTGGCGGACGGTCCGACAATTCAAAAGGCCGGAATGCGCGCCTTAGATGCAGGAATAACATTGGAAAAAGTTTTAGACATGCTAGAGAAAACTCGCGCGACGCGAAAGGTACCAATTATTTTAATGACCTATGTTAATCCAATCTTTGCATACGGTGTAGAGACGTTTGCCCGCCGTTGTAAAGAAGCTGGTGTAGATGGATTAATTGTGCCGGACGTGCCAATGGAGGAAGAGACGTTGCTTACGGGAGCTTTGGATAAGTTCGATGTCGCCTTTATCCGTCTTGTCGCTTTAACGAGTACAGAAGAGCGAATGCGTCAATTAGCGGAACGTTCGGAAGGTTTTCTTTACGCTGTAGCAGTACGAGGAACGACCGGAGCCCGCGCAAATTATGAAGATACCGTCGCCTCTTATTTACAAAAATTAAAAAACTTAAGCCCAGTGCCAGTCTTAGCCGGCTTCGGCGTATCGAATGCCTCGCAAGCGAAAGAACTAAGCCAACATTGCGACGGAGTCATCGTCGGCAGTACAATCGTCGATTTATTTCATAAAGGAAAAGACGATCAAGTGCGGGAACTCGTAGCCGATAGCTTAGTGCGAGGCCGATAGATTAGCGCAGGGTGCGATAGACTGTACCGAATTGATTGAAGCAGTGAAAAGAGGAGCAGGCCGTTAGATTAGCGTGGAATTAATTGAAGCAGTGAAAAGTGGAAATATGTACGAAAACTCGGTTTAGATTGTTTTGTGCGGAATTAACAGGGATAGGGAAATTTAGAGATTAAAAGCTTAGCGGTGAAGTTGAAGATTAAGTATATTACAGGGACGTCGAGGCAAAAATTTGCGCCAACCTTGGCTTAATAGTCGCTTGATGAGAAATGTGATGAAAAAATAACTCCTAGCTTTGTGTGGTGGGCGTCCCTGCGGAAAACTTTTGGTCATTTTTGTGCCCAACCTTTTCGTGGCGGGCGCACCGCGGAAAGGTTTTGTTCGATTTTGTGCGTAACCTTTTCGTGGCGG
>CALGOZ010000038.1 GCA_937960785.1 uncultured Pseudogracilibacillus sp. | reverse complement strand
TTACACAGTGAAGCCCTCTATCGAGTAAGTATATAAACGAAAAGATTTTAACTTACACAGTAGAACACTCTACCGAGTAAGTATATAGACAAAGACATTTCAACTTATCTAGCGCGAGAAAATCTTAAGTAAGTTTTTATTTAAACTTGCTCAACGCGCAGGAACGTGAGTAAACTTTTTAAAACTTCAGGAATATGAAAATCAAACTTCGCTAATAGCAAGAAATATAATTGAGATATCGACTAAACAAGTAATAAATGCAAAAACAAGTTTTTAAAATAAAATTAGACGGACTGGGTTCCTACTTGATAGAGAATTTCAGTCCATCCATTTATTTAAGGGGAGTTCTTGTCCCGGCTTTATTGTTTTATTAGGTTTTATAGGCCGACAATCGACTTTATTTCTAAATACTCAGCTATACCGTAATCGCCCCATTCCCGTCCGACTCCAGATTGCTTATAACCACCGAAAGGTAACGAATAATCAGCCCGTGCTCCGTTAACGACAACCCGTCCTACTCGTAGTTCATCGACAACTTTACGAACTGTCTTTTCGTCATTACCTAAAATGTAGCCTGCTAGGCCATAAATCGTATCGTTAGCAATTTCAATCGCTTCATCAATCGTTTCATACGTAAGAATGGACATGACAGGGCCGAAAATCTCCTCTTGGGCAATCGTCATATCGTTACGTACGTCTGCAAAAATCGTTGGCTTTACAAAGTAGCCTTTTTCTAGACCTTCAGGTTTTCCCAGTCCTCCCGTCACTAACGTCGCTCCTTCATCAATTCCTTTTTGAATGTAATATTGGACTCGTTCATATTGGGCTTTTGATATGACTGGCCCGAGCCGGCTATTTTCATCGTAAGGATTACCAACTGGGTATTTTGCGATACGTTCCTTTGCAAGAGAGATGAACTCTTCAGCTTTATTTGACGGAACGAGGGTACGGGATGCTAATGTACAAACTTGTCCACAGTTAAACATGACATTAGCAACAGCGATTTTAGTGGCAACTTCTAGATCGAAATCATCAAGAACAATTAAAGGAGATTTACCGCCTAATTCAAGAGCGACTTTTTTAATTGTGTCCGCTGCATTTTTAGAAATTTGCGCTCCCGTTTGTCCCGAACCTGTAAAAGATACTTTGTCAACATCAGGATGAGATGTCAAAGCATTTCCTACCGCTTCTCCTGTTCCATTTATTAAGTTAAATACTCCTTGAGGTACGCCTGCTTCTTCAATTATTTCTGTGAGTAAAACTGCCGATAAAGGAGTTAATTCCGATGGTTTTAAAACAATTGTACATCCAGCAGCAAGAGCGCTAGCAATTTTTGTTGCTGTTTGATTCATCGGGAAGTTCCATGGCGTAATAAGGGCGCTTACGCCGATTGGCTCCTTTTGAATTATACCGGCTTCCCGCCTTTCTATAAAAGGGAAAGTTTCTAACTCTTTCGCTGCTTGTTTAAAGTGACTTAATCCCATGGCGTAATGACTTTGTTCGCTTATCGCAACGGGTGAGCCTAATTCAAGAGTAACTGTCTCTATAATGTCAGCTTTTCGCTTTTCGTATTCTGTTGCGATCGCCTCTAACATTTCAATCCGTTCTGCAACGGTCGATTTTGAAAAAAAACCAAAAGCATCTTTTGCAGCTTGAACTGCCTGATTCACATCTTCTTTATTACCGTTACATACTTGACCGATTACTTCTTCGGTAGCAGGATTAATGACATCGATTTTTTCTTTACTAGCTGAAGGAACCCACTCACCATTGATGTATTGTAAATCTTTAATTCGCATGGCTATACCCCTTTCTCTTTAAATGAAAATAGTTACAAACATTGTAACATACCAAACTTTATTTCATCCCGCGTTCATATTGTTTCGGTGGATTAATTTTGCCACTAACTTCTTTAATCGCATGAATTGCCCAGTAAGGATTATCAAGCATCCCTCTTCCAATTGCGATTAAATCAATTCCTTCATTTTGAATGACGTGTTGGGCAATGAAAGGGTCTTCTAATATACCGACTGCAATAACGGGAACATCTAACGTTTCTTTAAATTGTTTCGCAAAAGGGACTTGATAGCCAGGATAGTTCGCTGGTTTTATTTTTCCTGGAATACCTTCACCCCCGCTTGAGACATGAAACATATCGACGCCGGCTTCTTTAAATCGTTTCGCCATCTTTATTGCATGATCGATTGTATATCCACCATCGATATATTCTACAGCCGACATTCGCATAAGTAACGGCATATCTTTAGGCATAACTTGTTTAACAGCTTCGATTACTTCGACACCGAATTTTGCTAAATCTTGACCATATTCATCTTTACGAACGTTACTATTTGGTGACATAAACTGATGGAGTAAATAACCGTGAGCTCCGTGCAACTCAATCGTATCAAAGCCTGCCTCCACGGCCCGCTTAGCAGCTTGTTTAAACTTTTCAACGAGCCCTTTAATTTCTTCAATTGTTAAAGCACGAGGTTGTTTATAACGCCCGGTTTCGTCATGAAGTAAATACGGAATTGCTGAAGCACTTACGGGTTGTAAAGCATCCTGTGCTTTTCTTCCAGCATGGGCAATTTGGATACCTATTTTACTACCTTGTTCATGAACAGCATCAACGATTCGTCTAAAGGCGGGGATATGTTCGTCCGACCAGAGTCCAAGATCATAATCGGAAATTCTCCCGTCTGGTTCGACATCGGTCATCTCTACGATAATCAATCCCGTTCCACCAACAGCTCGCGATACATAATGGACGAAATGCCAGTCGTTTGGCATTCCATCTTTTGTATCGACGGAATATTGACACATCGGCGCCATCACAATTCGATTTTTTAAATGTAAACCTTTTAAAGAAAAAGGTGTATCTAATGAATTCACGCTTGCCAGCTCCTTATTTTGTTGAATTAAAGTACTGCTTATTTGTTTATCCTACCATAAAAGAAAAATTACAGTAGGAAAAATGTATCTTCAGATGCATGTTTTACGTAAATTCGCACAAAATGATAATACACTTTAGTGAAAGGGGAGTGCAAAATGGTTCAATCCCTCCATCATCAAGGTATTACGAATATGTATTCATCCTTAGAAGAAAATATCGAATTTATAAAACAATCTTTTTGCAAAACTGAAGATTTAATTTTCGACCGTTTGCCTTATGAAAATGGCATTGCCACAATTGTCTATTTAGAAACCTTAGTCGATACAAATAAAATCGATGAGATGGTGTTTCATCCGATTGAAACTCGTGAAAAAATCGACACTTTCGATCAATTGCTTGAAAGTATCTCCCATGAAATGACGGGTAATTTGCAAATGATGATCGAGTTAATTTTAAGTGGGAAAAGTATCGTTCTCTTAGAAGAAAAGCGTAAAGCTTATATTTTCGATACTCCCCTCGATGTCCAACGTTCACCCGATGAACCGGATAATGAAAAAACCGTCCGGGGTTCGCATTTAGGTTTCATTGAAGATTTACATACGAATCTTTCGATGTTACGAAAAAGAATTAAAAATACCGAATTAAAAGTACAATATATGACTTTAGGTCATGAATCGTCAAAAAACATAGCAATTATTTATATGGATGATTTAGCAAATGAAGAAACCGTTCAAGAAATAAAAAAACGATTACATTCAATTTCGTTAGATACGATTTTTGCACCCGGTTATTTAGAAGAATGTATTGAGGAAACTCCTTTATCACCGTTTCCACAAAACTTATATACTGAACGACCGGACCGCGTTGAAGCTCATTTAATGGAAGGGCGTATCGCTGTAATGAGTGAAAATAGTACCGAAGCAATTATTTTACCGGTAACGTTTTTTTCTTTTTTTCAATCACCTGATGATTACAATAGCCGATTTTATGCCGGAACAGTATTTCGTCTTTTCCGTTTATTTAGTTTTGTCGGGACATTACTTTTACCACCAATTTATATTGCTTTAGTCGGGTTTCATTTTGAAATTATACCATATGAAATGATAACCCTCGTTAAAAGTTCTATTACAGGAATTCCCTTTCCACCTTTTTTTGAAGCGATATTAATGGCAATCACTGTGGAATTAATTCGAGAAGCAGGAATTCGTCTTCCTACGCCGATTGGAGAAACGATTGGAATCGTCGGTGGATTAATTATCGGGGATGCTGTTGTAAATGCTGGAATTGTCTCGAACATAATGGTTATTGTAATTGCAATGACTGCCATTATGTCCTTTACCATTACGTCCTACGAAATGAGTAATACTGTTCGTATGTTAAATTTACCGATTATGATTGCTGCAGCTTTTTTCGGCTTTGTCGGAATTATTTTCGCGTTACTTTTTATCGTTATCCATATGTGTAAATTAGAATCCTTTGGAACACCGTACCTATCTCCGTTAACGCCATTACGTTTCCAAGGATTGAAAGACGCAATCGTACGTTTTCCAATTTGGTCGTTAAAACATCGACCAGAAGATGTCCAAGCGAAGAAAAAAATCCGCCAAGGAAATTCTCGGGAGTGGGAATATGATCGTCAAGCGTAAACTAAATACGTTCCAACTTTCTTTATTATTGTTACATGCGCAAATTGGTGTCGGCATGATTACATTGGTAACCGATGTCTATTTTAAAGCAGGGGTAGATAGTTGGATTAGTATTATTGTGGCAGGAAGTTTTATACAAATTTTAATTTTGCTTTTTAGTTTATTATTTCGACGTTTTCCTGGGAAAAATTTTTTTCAAATATTAGAAATTGTCTTTGGCAAATGGATCGGTAAATTTTTAACTATTTTACTTTGCATATATTTTATTATGATTAGTGCGATTTTAATTTCGAAGTATATAGTAATTTTAAAATCATGGTTACTTCCTCTTACACCAAAATGGATTTTAATTCTAATTCTTATGCTTATTACGATTTATGTGGCGAAGGAAAATTTACATGTAATTACTCGATTTTATTTTTTGGCTCTTTTCGTCGTTTATATATTTTTAGGTTTCGTAATTTACTCGTTAAAAGACGCTAATATTACGTATATATTGCCGATAGCGAATAATGGAATTTTTCCAATCTTAAAGGGATCACAAATTGCATCTTATTCGTTTCAAGGTTTTGAATACTTATTATTTCTTGCACCTTACACTTTAGCGTCAAATCGGCAAATTATTGTAACAGCTTCCGTTACAAATTGGTTTATTACGTTTTTTTATATGTTCGTTGTTTTAGCCAATCAATTATTTTTTAGTGGAGAAGAAATTAAATTAATTACAGAACCGATCTTTTATTTAGTAAAATCTATTTCTTTTCAAATTATTGAAAGACCTGACTTAATTTTTACTTCTTTATGGATCGTTCTAGTAATTACATCGACGGTTATTTTGTTTTATATTATATCGCTCGGCTTGTCTACAGTGTTGAATACGGCAAAAAGGACTCCTTTTTTGTATATTTCAACGGCCATTAGTTTTCTTATATCTTTATTTTTGTATGGCGAAGAGAGAATTAATCATGTTACAGATAAGTTTCATGTGTTTATTTTATTTTTTTCCGCCGTGTTTCCTCTTTTAGTTTTAGTCATTAGTAGATTAATGAAACGAACTGGTGAAACGAAATGAACAAAAAAATTATGAATCTTTTTTTATTCAGTATAATAATTTGTCTATTGTTAACTAGTTGTTGGGATGAACGTTTTTTAAAAGATCATACATTAATTTTAGCAATTGGATATGACTTAAATGACGATAAGACGATTAGTAAGACGGTCGCTTTTCCTTCGGAGACGGTTGCTAATAATGAACAATCGGAAGTTTCTGGTGCAACCATGAGTAATACGCTGACGACGACTGGCACGACAGTAGGGGATGCAGATTTACATTTAGAAAGATATTTATCCAAGCGGTTTGATCGATCAAAAGCAAGAGTATTATTATTAGGAGAAAATTTGGCAAAGGAAGGTATATTTTCAACGCTCGATTCGATGTATCGAGATCCTCGGGGTCCACTAAGTGCTTTAGTAGCGGTCGTCTCAGAACGAGCGAAAGACGGACTCGAAATTGATAATAAACAATCGGTTTTTTTTAGTGAATTTTATTACGACTTGTTAACAAGTTCAGAGGAGAGTGGAATTATCATTTGTGAAAACGTCCAATCGATTTGCCCGATTATTCTTTCCGGAAGAAAAGACGTTGCTCTACCGTTTATTTCTGCCCATCAGGATAATGATGAGGCGAAAATCGATGGTCTTGCGCTATTTTCAGGAGATAAAATGACCGGTACTTTAAATATAGACGAATCGATCATGTATTTAATATTAACAGATGACATTTCAAAAAAGGCAAAATTTAATTTAAAAATAAGTGATTATGAGGAAGATTCTAATAAAAATTATATTACAATTGCAATTCGAAAGGATAAACGAAAATTTAAAGTAGAAGAAACCGCTGGACAACTCTCTGTTAACTTACATTTTCATTTACAAGTTGAAATTGAAGAGTTTGCGAAAAATCATTTATACAAAAAAGGAGAAGTTGGAAAGTTAGAAGAGCGAATAGACGAACAATTGACGTTGTTAGCGTACCAAACAGTCGAACGATTGCAAGAAGCAAATAACGACGCTCTTGGAATTGGAGAGCAAGTACGAGCTTATCATAATGAACTATGGGATCAAGATAAATGGCGCGATCTATATCCAACGATACCTTTTGATATTGACTTTGAAGTCGAAATAGTTCAGCATGGTATTATTAATTGACTCTTCCAATAAAATATTGACAAACAATAGAAAAAGACCGGAAAATAACCTATACTAAATACCAAACTAAAAGAGAAATAGGTGAAACTGGTGGCAAAAATTTCCATTATCGAGGACGATCCAAAATTATCCCTTCATATAAAAAAGAATTAGAAAAATATGACTACGAATCTTTCGTTGTCACAGATTTTAGTAAAGTGATGGAGAACTTTCAATCCTTTTCTCCAGAATTAGTTTTGCTTGATGTTAACTTGCCGAGTTACGATGGCTTCTATTGGTGTCGTCAAATACAACAAATATCGCCGTGTCCAATCATATTTATTTTGGCT
>CALGOZ010000037.1 GCA_937960785.1 uncultured Pseudogracilibacillus sp. | reverse complement strand
GGTGCGAGAGGTCGCAGGTTCAAGTCCTGTCATTCCGATTTTATAATATGCCCACACAATAATGTGGGCGTTTTTTTGTTTATATTGGGCCTATCACCTGAAAGCGTGGAAAGTGCATTTTCGTGTGCGCGGGAGCTAGCCCCGCACCTGAAATTGTTGGAAAGTGCATTTTCGTGTGCGCTGGGTCGTCTTGCGCATTTGAATTTTGCAAAAATCGCTTTTTTCAAATGCGTGGTGCACTACACAACAAAGAACCTATGAAAATATATATTATTCTAGCTGAATAAAGTTAAAGTGGACATTAAGAAAATATAAAAAAGTCTCTACTGAACCCTTTGGATTAAAGGAGGCTAGTAGAGACTTAAATTTAGGTGTTCACTTTGAATAGTTATTCGTCATAGTAATCAGTAACTGCACCTGTTGATGCGCAAGATACGCTACGAGCATATTTAGCTAGAATGCCACGGCTTACTAACTTTGGTGCTTGCCAGTTTTCCTTACGTTTCTTTAATTCCTCATCGGAAACATCGACAGTAATCGTCTGTTTAATCGTATCGATTGTAATGTGATCGCCCTCTTCAAGTAAGGCGATTGGTCCACCGACTTGGGCTTCAGGTGCGATATGGCCGATGACGAGGCCATGAGTTCCACCAGAGAAACGACCGTCAGTTAAGAGGGCGACCTTTTCCCCTAAACCTTTACCAACTAGAATACTAGAAATCGATAGCATTTCTGGCATGCCTGGAGCACCCTTTGGACCAGCATAGCGGATCACGAGTACGTCGCCTTCTTTTATTTCGTCGTTAAGGACAGCTTCGGTCGCTTCCGCTTCAGAATTAAAAACTTTGGCCGGTCCCGCGTGATGTTCAACTTTTACCCCGGAAAGTTTAGCCACAGCGCCACGGGGTGATAGATTTCCTTTTAAAATAACTAGTGGTCCATTTTTCCGTTTTGGTTCATCTAGGGGTGTAATGATGACTTGCTCTTTTGATAAAGGCTCGACGTCTTTTAAGTTTTCAGCGACAGTTTTACCAGTTACGGTTAAGCAGTCGCCGTGTAAGTAGCCGTAATCAAGCAATAGTTTCATCACTGCTTCAACACCACCGACTTGGTATAAGTTTTCCATAACGTACTTACCGCTTGGTTTAAGGTCTGCGATATGTGGTACTTTCTTTTGAATACGGTCAAAATCATCTATTGTTAAATCTACACTTACCGCATGGGCCATTGCAAGTAGATGAAGGACTGCATTCGTTGAACCTCCCAAAGCCATAACGACGGTGATTGCATTTTCAAAGGCTTCTTTCGTCATAATATCTTTTGGATAAATTCCTTTTTCTAAGAGATGGTAGACTGCTCGTCCGGCTTCTTCACATTCTTCGGCTTTTTCCTTGGATGTAGCTGGTCTACTAGCGTTTCCAGGTAAACTCATTCCCATTGCTTCAATGGCTGAGGCCATCGTATTTGCAGTATACATTCCACCGCAAGAACCAGCACAGGGACAGGCGTTTCGCTCGATTTGTTTTAATTGTTCTTCATCGATATCGCCTTTATTATACTGTCCAACACCTTCGAATACGGAAACTAAGTCAATATCTTGTCCGTCTAACTTTCCCGGACGAATTGTACCGCCGTATACAAAAATTGCCGGAACTTCAGAACGCGCCATTGCAATCATACATCCGGGCATATTTTTATCACAACCACCGATTGTAACGACAGCATCTAAATTTTCGGCACCGACGACCGTTTCAATGGAATCTGCAATTAAATCCCGGCTCGGTAAAGAATAGCGCATACCATCGGTACCCATAGAAATACCGTCGGATACGGTAATTGTATTAAAAATCATTGGCGCACCGCCGGCTTCTCGGGCACCTTTTTTTGCTCGTTCAGCTAATTCATTTATATGGACGTTACAAGGAGTCACTTCGCTCCAAGTACTTGCAATACCGATCATCGGTTTTTCAAAATCTTCATCAGTAAAACCAACGGCTCGAAGCATCGCCCGGTTTGGTGCTCGGGTGACACCATCGAGTACATGGCTTCTAATGCGTAAGTCTTTCGTCATCTTTGCATCAACCTCCACATAAGAAATTTACTTATCAAATAATCTCTAACACGTATAGTAATACTGTTCAAAATTATCTTAAAACTTTCAACTATAAGAAAATTGTTGTAATGTATAAAGAAGGGGGGGAATGGATATTATTTATCGTAGTAATATCCCGCCTTCCTGTAGCTTGTATGATTCTTTAGTTATTTTATCCTTAATAACTTGAGAGTGCTCTCATTGGGTGAAAGTGAAAAAGGAAGTTTTATAGAAGGAAATAGGAATATAAAAATAATAACGCTTTTGTGTAATTATTTCTGAAGTATTTGGTTGCGATTTTTATTATAATTTTAAGGGAAAAAGAAGGAGGTGAGTAATTTGTTGTTCGAGTTGGTAAGTAACTTGTCTATTGATGTATCGTTTTTTTATCTATCGCTTGTCGTTTTAATGACGGTATTCGTTATTGCGTACGTTAGCGAACTTTCGAGTCGGAAATTTTTCCATCGTGGATATATTTTTTACGAAACAGATCAATTACTTAAGGTGAATCGGGAACAAATTAGTCAACCGCTTGCTTGTAACGAAGATTTAATCGCTTGGTTAAGAATTACGTTCGAGCGTCCCGATGACCAAGACGATGAATCAGACAGCGCATCCTCTTATATGCAGCAAAATAAATATATAAGAGGAGGACAATTATGTCAGAACAACAGTTACTCATCGTCCGTCGAGTTTTACTCGGAGCGTTATTATTAAGCTTTACTTTCGTCTTAAGTGCTTGTGGAATCGAGATGACAGCGATTGATGAATCTTCGACTGGATTTTTCAACCGATTTTTCGTCTATCCTTTCTCCTTATTAATAAAAAATATTGCAGCCTGGCTGAATGGAAGTTACGGATTTGCTATTGTGTTCATTACGGTTTGTATGCGTCTATTATTAATGCCCTTTTTTGTAAGGCAGTCGAAGCAAAGTAATATAAACCAACAAAAAATGAGCATCATTCAACCAGAAATAAAAGCAATACAAGAAAAGTATTTTGGAAAAACTACTTACGAAGATCAAAGAAAAATGCAATTAGAATTAAGTGCATTATATGAAAAGCACAATTTTAATCCGTTGAGTGTTGCTAGTGGTTGTTTGCCAATGTTATTACAAATGCCTTTTTTGATTGCACTTTATTATGCGATTCGGCGAACACCGGAAATTATGAAGCAGTCGTTTTTATGGTTCCATTTAGGTGAAATCGATATTTTACTCATTATAGTGACGATTTGTCTGTATGCGTTGCAAGCATTAGTTATGTTGGATCACGTGTCCAAGGAACAACGTAAACAAATGTCTTTAATGACTTTTGTATCACCCTTGATGATTGGGATACTAGCTTTCAATGTACCAGCAGCATTAACTTTATATTGGGCAATTAGTAGCGTTACGATGATTATACAATCGATTGTGATCAAAATGTTTGTAAATAATGAAAAAGTGAAAAAAATAGAAGCCTAGTAAGTGACTAAGTATATAAATCTTTATGAATAGAATTCAAGATGGAAGAATCTAGGGTAAAACTACCTTGAAGGGATGGACTGAAGTTCCCAATGCTGTAGGAGCTCAGCCCGTCCTTATTTTTTTCAAGATTGATTAAGTATTTATTTTACAGATGTATTGTCTCAGGTAGTTCATCATTATCGCAAATTTATCTTTATTTTCTGAAGTTATAATAGAAATTTTCTTAAATATTTCATGTCGAGAAGATTTATTGGCAAATTAGCTTAATATCTCCGCACGATGGGTAAGTTGATACGATTTTGTATGTAAACTTACTCGACGAAGGGCTCCACTAGGTAAGATGAATCGCTTTTGTATGTAGACTTACTCGGTAGAGGGCTCCACTG
>CALGOZ010000036.1 GCA_937960785.1 uncultured Pseudogracilibacillus sp. | reverse complement strand
TCTTGCAAGCTCAAAGAAATGCGATACATCTTGTTTCCAAGCGGCATGATGATCTAAGCGGTTGCAAAAGGAGCTAATCCACATGGTACACCTTTCCATGAAATAGACAAAGATAAAAAAGGAAAATACTATCATTGGCATGCTTATAGAAAAAAACCTAACATGCATTCTTTTTATGGTAAAGCTCAATAAATATTTTAAAAGAGAGGATGAATAAAAAAAAATGGATTATCTGAAGTTAGCTAATAAGTTTAAAAAGTTGAGATTACCTCCCCCAACGAAAGAATTTGTCGAAAATATATTAAGACAAAAATTCAAAGCAATTGAAATACCGTTATATAGTATTCATAAGGATGATTACAAGAACGATGATGAAGTGGATGAAACAAAGATTTATAAGTTATTTACTATCACGAATCCGGAAGTATTAAATAAGTTGTTTAACGCAGAAGAAAGTAAAATTTTTATAGATGAACGTAAAGATAATACAACGATTGATGTACCTAAAAGTGAAGTTACTTATAACAATTTAATTGACGAACATAACAAGGGGTATAGGCTCTCAATTGTATTGGAATCCGAGGATGGTCTTCATGTAACTAATGCAAAAGTGTATGGTATTTCCGAGTATCTTACTACGTACTTAGTAGCACTTATCGGTTTACCTAAGAGAGAAATGGTTTTAAACGATGTCAATGATAGAGGATTTCAATTTTATTTAGAATGTTTAAAAAGGCACAATTTTATTTAAAAAATCACTGATGGAGAATAAACAGAACTGAGGCGATATAGCTTCATTTATTAAAAAAACATGAAAATGAGTTGTTAGCGAAGAATAGTATTTAAGATTCATTAAATAATATACTGTAGAGTCTGACCCTAAGATTAGATTCTACAGTATATTTCATTTTACATTGTATAAGTGATTTTGTTGATTCACTTATACATTGAACTCCCTTCTTTTTACCCAATCAATAAAATCCTCTAAACACATTATGTACAAATAATTTATAGTTTTTTAAACAAATAGAGACGAACAATGGAGCAGTCTCATACCAGTAAACTCCAAAATATAATTAATTTAAATACCAGAATACTGGTGACGATAGAAGGTATTAACAATAACCTCCCTAAACCATTATATCCCTCAGAAAGTGATGATGGTTAATATAATTCCGCGAATCTAACTTCTATACCTTCAAGATTACTTTCTCCAGAGAACTTTAATGACAAAAAAGCACCAGCAAGATGCCGGTGCTTTGAGTAGGTTGCATTCATCGTAAGGTCCAAGTAGTTTAGAAGCAACTCGAACCAAAAAACCTTTGTAAACGTTGATATAATAAGGTTTCGATTAACGTTTTGAGAATTGACCTTTTTTACGGGCTTTACGACGGCCGTATTTGTAACGTTCTTTCATACGTGCGTCACGTGTTAAGTAGCCTTCCGCTTTTAATGTGCGGCGGTACTCTGGGTCTGCCTCTAAAAGTGCACGTGCTACTCCGTGACGGATCGCACCAGCTTGACCGGTGTAACCTCCACCTTTGACGTTAACGAGGACATCGTAAGTTCCTTCTGTTTCCGTCGCTACAAGAGGTTGTCTTAAAATTAAACGTTGAGTTTCATATGGGAAATATTCTTCCGCATCTCGATTATTTATAATCACACGACCAGATCCTGGTACAAGACGTACACGAGCAGTTGACGTTTTGCGACGACCTGTGCCGTAATATTGGACTTGTGCCAATGTATTTCCTCCTTTACTTATCCTTTAAGTTCGTATACTTCTGGCTGTTGCGCTTGGTTGTTATGCTCTGGACCGCTATAGACGTGTAATTTCTTGAACATCTTACGTCCTAAGGAACCCTTTGGCAACATACCCTTAACTGCGATTTCGATTACTTTTTCTGGCTGACGATCTAGCATCTCACCAGCTGTACGCTCTTTTAAGCCACCAGGATAACCTGAGTGACGGCGATAGATCTTGTCAGTTAACTTATTACCTGTTAATTCGATTTTCTCTGCATTAATTACAATGACGTGATCACCTGTATCAACGTGCGGTGTGTATGTTGGCTTATGTTTACCACGTAAAAGTGTTGCCACTTCACTTGCTAAACGACCGAGTCTTTCGCCTTCAGCGTCGATGACATACCACTTACGTTCTACATTCGCGTCATTTGCCATGAACGTCGTACGCATTTTCTTTACCTCCAAAATTTCAAATACTCATATTTCATCTATTTTCACACAATTAGTTTCCGGGGCTAATTATGGATTAGACTAAATTTGCCATACATCATAATAACCTTTTTTATCGGTTTTGTCAATAGAATATATCTAATTTTCCTTTACGTCTGGATAGGTTACATTCCATAAATAAAGGCCTTGGGGCGGAAGAGGTGAACCGTGATTGCCACGGTTTTTTCTGTGAAACATCTCGTTAATTTCCTCCCGTGTTATTTCACCCCGTCCTGCTTCTAAAAGCACACTTACAATGATTCGCACCATATGATATAAAAATCCATCGCCCCGTAAAATAAAGATTAGCTCATCATCTTTCCGTTCAAAGCGAACCTCGTGGAGGGTGCGGATTTTATCTCCTTTCACTGTTGAACGGGCTGAACTAAATGCAGTAAAGTCATGGGTTCCTGTAAATGCTTCACACGCCTCTTGCAATAACTCTTCATTAAAATAGTCCGTCGTTTGATAACGATAGTTGCGTAGGAATATATTTGGTTCCTCTGTTAGTAAGATGTAGTAACGATATTCCTTCTCAAGAGCGGAAAAACGGGCATGGAAGGACGGTGGAACCTTTTCTACTTGAGCAATATAAAGATCGTCGGGTAGTTGCGCATTAAGAGCCTTTTTCCAATTGTTAGATGGTATTTGTAGCGGTGTCTCGAAATGAAACACTTGTCCTTTTGCATGGACTCCTGTATCAGTTCGGCCAGATGCATGAATGCGAATTGGCGTTCCTTTGTGTATGTTTTTTAGTACTTGCTCAACTTCCCCTTGTACCGTTCGTTTATTCGGTTGTATTTGATAGCCGGAAAAGTCCGTCCCATCGTATTGAATGGTGCATTTTATTTTTTCCATACAACCCCTCGCTTAATTTCTAACGATAAATAGTGTAATAATAACCGCCGTAAATAAGATAAAACTAAACAAATCACGACGGGCATAGGATAGTTCTCGTAGCTTCGTTCTACCTTCTCCCCCTTGGTATCCACGGGCTTCCATTGCCATTGCTAATTCTTCCGCCCGCTTAAAGGCGCTCACAAAGAGAGGGATAAGAAGAGGGATGACTGCTTTTAGACGTTCTTTAAAAGGTCCCGTTCGAAAGTCGACACCTCGGGATGCTTGGGCTTTTGAAATCTTGTCGGTCTCTTGCATTAATGTCGGTATGAAACGTAGCGAAATCGACATCATTAGTGCAAGTTCATGGACGGGGAATTTCACTTTTTTTAATGGATTGAGAAGACTTTCGATCGCATCGGTTATATCGATTGGTGTTGTCGTTAAAGTAAGTAACGATGTCATCAATACAAGTAAAAAGAAACGCAAAGATATAATAAGTCCTTGTAAAATTCCACCTTTATGGATCGCTATATTAAATAGCTCAAAAACGACTGGACCTTGTTTCGTTAAAAAAAGATGAAGCAACATCGTAAAGACAATTAAAAACCATACGGGTGTCAGGCCTTTTATAATAAAGCGAACGGGTACGCGTGTTGTAATGACGACAATAAATGTAAAAGTCGTAAGTAAAGCATAACTCCAGACGTTATTTGCAAAAAAGACGAAAATAACGAAGAAGAAGATTGTAATAATTTTCGTCCTTGGATCTAACCGATGGATAAAAGAGTTTCCCGGTACGTATTGACCAATGATCATGAAATTACCCATCGCGCTTCCCTCGAATCGTTTGAAATATTTCTTCACTTAGTTGAGCGAAGGAATGTTTCTTTAATGGAATATTCGTCTGGAACCGTTCATTAAAATGCTTAATAAATTGTATCGATGGAGGCACTTGTAATTGTACTTGTTGTAAGGCTTCTTCTTGTTGAAATATTTCCTCGGGTGTGCCTTCCATATACAATTTTCCTTTATTTAAAATAATAATATAGTCAGCATAACGTAAAGCGTCTTCCATATTATGTGTGACAAGGATTGTCGTTGCTTTTTCCGTTTTGTGAATTTGGTAAAAAAGCTCCATCATCTCTTCTTGACCTCGAGGGTCTAATCCTGCTGTCGGTTCATCGAGGACGTAAATCGATGGCTTTGTCGCAAGTACCCCTGCGATTGCAACCCGACGCATTTGACCACCACTTAATTCAAAGGGAGAGCGCTTTAATAAGCTTTCATTGAGGCCGACTTTTGGTAATAGACTTTTGATTCGCTTTTTAATCGTTGCGTCATCGATTCCAAAGTTTAATGGACCGAAAGCGATATCTTTTTCGACAGTCTCTTCGAAAAGTTGATGTTCAGGATACTGGAACACCACACCGACCTTACTGCGAAGTTCTTTCATATTCGCTTGTTTATGTTCCTTTTCTAATATATATGGGCCAATTTTGATTCGGCCTTTTGTCGGGATAAGTAAACCGTTTAAATGTTGGATGAGTGTCGATTTTCCCGAACCAGTATGACCGATAATGGCAACGTATGAGCCGGACGGGATACGAAAAGAGACATCGTGTAAAGCACGATGTTCAAAAGGTGTATTCAATTGATAAGTGTAGCTTACGTTTTCGAATGTAATGTCCATAATGCCTCCAAGAGCTGTTCCTGTGTTATCGTGTCGTCTTCGATTGGCAAACCTTTTTGTCTTAATGCTTTTGCTAGTTGCACTGAAAAAGGATAATCAAGACCGATTGAACGTAATGCTTCCCCTTCTTTTAAAATTTCTTCCGGTGTCCCTTCTTGATAAATTTTTCCTTCATTTAGTACGATGACGTAATCTGCTTGGATTACTTCTTCTAAGTCGTGAGTAACAGTTATAAGGGTTAAGTTTTCTTCTTTTCTAAGCTTAGTTATCGTCTCCATAATTTCTTTTCTTCCAATGGGATCGAGCATTACCGTCGCCTCATCGAGAATCATCACTTTTGGTTGGAGAGCAAAAATTCCAGCGATTGCGACTCGTTGTTTTTGTCCTCCAGATAAGCGATGCGGTTCATGACCGGCATAAGACTCCATTTGCACCGACTGTAATGCTTCTTCGATTCGTTCGACCATTAACTGCCGGGGGAATCCGCGATTTTCCATTCCAAAGGCAACGTCATCGCGCACCGTCGTTCCGACAAATTGGTTATCTGGATTTTGAAAGACCATACCTATTTTTTGGCGAATATCCCAAACGGTATCATCCGTTAATTGAATTCCGTCTATATAAATTTCCCCTTCTTGAGGAACTAGTAAACCATTCATTAACTTAGCAATTGTCGATTTCCCTGAGCCATTATGACCGATTATGGCTGTCGTTTCGTTCGCTTTTATGGAAAAGGATATATTTTTTAAAACTTTCGGGCCGTTTTCTTCATATTGAAAAGTAACATCCTTAAATTCGATAATCGAGCTCATTTTTTGCCTCCACATCTCATTACGTACTATTATACAATAATTTCTAGAGGATTTCCTTTTCTCTTTATTCTGGTGTCTATTTTCCCGTCTTAAGTTTTTGATGATTTTTTAAAGTAATTGTTATCGTGCTTTTTATCATCTAGTCGCGATTTTCCGCTAGTAAATGTATAGTTATTAGCTTTAAATGCGTGGCATGTTATTACACATAGGAAAAAGATTGCGGGTTTAGATGTGTGGCGTGATCCTGCGCACACGAAAACGCACTTACCATCAATTTCAGGTGCGTGGCAAGACCCTGCGCACACGAAAACAGCTTTTCACACGGTTTCAGGTGCGTAGGACGATCCTGCGCACATGAAAAGGCTCTTTTCAACGATTTC
>CALGOZ010000035.1 GCA_937960785.1 uncultured Pseudogracilibacillus sp. | reverse complement strand
CGCTACTGTGTAGGTAGGAATGCTTTTTTGTACAGACTTACTTGCTAGAGGTCGCCACTGTGTAGGTTGAAACACTTTTGTTAGGAGACTTACTTGGTAGAAGGAGCCACTGAGCAAGCTGAAGTGCTTTTGTATGTAGACTTACCCAGCGGAAGCCCATGCTAATAAAGCTAAAGTATTTTTAAAAGCTTACCTGGCAAGGCAAGACGATGCAAGGTTTTAAAGTTATTTTTTAAATACATCAGGCTGATTTCAGCTACATTAAAGACCGCACTTTCTTAAACAGTCACAAAAATAAAAGAAACGGTGCTCAGTATAACTGAACACCGTCATTTTATTTGCTGGTGTTTGTCCCAGTCCCCATTTTATTTGCTAGACTTTTTCCCAACCTCATAAATGATGATTGTCCTATTATTTAGCCTAAAGCTTCGGGTTGCTCAAGTAAATCTTCAAACTCTTTAATTTTGATTTTAACATCCGCTTCGTCGATTAATTGTTGAATACGGTTCATCGCTTCTTCTTGGTCTACTTTCGAGTCGATAATCATTTGACGAATTTCGTCCTCGTTTTCTTCCAAGCTACCGATGTCTTCATCGAGCTCTTTTACTTCGAGTAGCTCGATAATGTGGAAGCCGAAATCTGTTTCAACCGGGTCGCTAATATCGCCGACTTCTAAATTAAAAGCGACATCTTCAAATTCCGGAACCATCGAACCTACAGTAAAGAAGCCTAGTTCGCCACCATCTTCTGCATTCGAGCTGTCAGTCGAATATTCTTTTGCAAGTTTAGCGAAATCTTCACCGTCATCGAGTTTCTCTTTTACTTCTTTTGCAGTCTCCTCATCATCGACTAAAATATGTCGAGCATTAATTTCTAAATTCATTCGCTCGTAATATTTTTCGATTTCTTCATCGGTAACTTCGATTCCCTCGGTATATGCCTTATCAATAATTAAACCGTTACGAATATCAGCTTTTAAATCGTCTTCGGTAATATTTTGTGCTTCAAGAATCTCCTCGTACTCATCGCCGACAGACTCTTTTAACCGTTCTAGTTCTTCGTTTACCTCTTCATCTGTCACTTCGTAAATATCAGAAAGGACGACGAAGGTAATCATCGACTGTAGCACTTCAGCACCGCTATGATCCTTTAGCTGTTCGTAAAATTCTTCTTTCGTAATATTACCTGCTTTTGTTTCGACGACGACTTCTTGGTCCGTCGAATCGCAAGCAGCAATTGTCAACATCATAACGATGGCGACAATCGCAATAATCGCTCTTTTCATTTTTCCACTCCTCTAATTAAACTTTAAATCTTTTAGGCAAATTTTGTCCTTGTTAAAGAATAACATATGTATCCTATTTCATAAATAAAAATCAAGTAAAATAAAAGATTGAAGAAGGCCACGAAGGAACCTTCTTCATCGTCGGAATTTTTATGATTGATTGTTTTGAGCTTGAATTTTCGCTTCTAAATCTTTAATGCTCGCTTCGATTTGTTCTAAATAGTCATGTATATTTTCTTGATGGGGCTCGATTGCTGATTTCCATTCCTCAATCGACTCTTTCATTTCCGTCGTAAGTTCGTTAATGAGGGCGACTCCTTCTTTGGAGGTTTTAGCAATTTGTTTTTTTAAATAAAGCCCCTCTTTAATAATATCGTCGACGATTCTTTTCCATTCTAAACTTTGATTGATTATTTTTCTACGTATTTCCTTGCCTGTTGAAGGCGTAGCTAGTAAGGTGATAGTTGCACTTACTGCCCCACCAATTAAGAGACCAAGAAAAATTGATTTTGATTTTGACATCAAACATCGGTCCTTTCTATATGTTCATTATTTAATTTCCTCAGCAATTTTTTTAGCCATTTGCTGTAATTCTTCTGGCGTAAATTGATCGTCACGAGTGATCCATTTTGCATCGAATCCATCATTTCCATAGCGAGGAATTAGGTGAATATGTAAATGGAAAACCGATTGTCCAGCAGCGACTTCATTGTTGTTTAATAAGTTAATCCCTGCTGGTTTGTAAGCGCGCTTAATTGCTTTTGCAATTTTCGGGA
This sequence comes from uncultured Pseudogracilibacillus sp., assembly GCA_937960785.1. GTDB lineage: Bacteria > Bacillota > Bacilli > Bacillales > Amphibacillaceae > Pseudogracilibacillus. The sequence continues at coordinate 21,954 of CALGOZ010000035.1, read as the reverse complement.
CACGTCTAAATAGTTCTGCGGCGATATCTTCCGGAAGATCATAAATATCTTGTGCATGTTGTTTTGGAATGACGAGAGTATGCCCATCTGTTACTTGGCTAATATCTAAGAAGGCATAAACGTGTTCATCTTCGTAAACTTTTGCCGACGGAATCGTTCCTTCGATAATGCGACAAAATAGACAATCATCGTGTTTCATTTCCTATCCAACTCCTATTATATTGTCATTCATCATCATTTTAACACAAAATGAAAAACAAGTATATGAACGAATAGATTACTTATATTTATGTATTTGTAATGAAAAAATCAACGTGTACGTGCTACTTTACTTTGTTGTTCAATGTCTGTCAATCCATTAAAATAAACAACAGACTACGTAAGCGTCGAATTACGTAGTCTGCCTTAAGAAGAAATGTTGCAAGCACAATCATGTGTAGATTTCGGGGACATTAGTATGCATCACTCGATGCGGTTCATTGTTACATTTCCAATTGTACGGGTAACAAGTCGTTACCGTAAGGAACAAGGTCGAACGATTCCTTTGGAAAGTAGCGACACGATTTGCATTTTATCGACTTATGAAAAAGGATAAAATGGCTCGCTTCATTTCTTCATTTGTTATTGTTAGCAAAAATTAAAATTATATACATCGGTTAAAAAAATGCTATATACTATATAGTAATTATTGAAGTGAGGGTGACGATTATGCGACGAATTTTAGAAGTAGAACAGTTGACTGGTGGCTATGCTCAACGGGATGTACTCCACGATATAACTTTTTCTGTAAAAGAAGCGGAGATCGTCGGTTTAATCGGTTTAAACGGTGCCGGTAAAAGTACGACAATTAAACATATTATCGGTCTTTTACAAGAGAGAAAAGGAACGATTAAAATAAATGGGAAAACAATGAAAGAAGATACGACTAATTATCGTAAACAAATTGGTTTTATACCGGAACAACCGATTTTATACGAGGAATTAACCTTATATGAACATTTACGTTTGACAGCGATGGCTTATGAGATCGATGAAGCAACTTTTGAAAGTCGCTTACAATCATTGCTCAAAGCCTTTCGTATGGAGCGATATATCGACTGGTTTCCTGTCCATTTTTCTAAAGGGATGAGACAGAAAGTAATGATTATGAATGCTTTTTTAATCGAACCGAGCTTATATATCGTCGATGAGCCTTTTGTCGGGCTCGATCCCTTAGGCATTCAATCGTACTTAGAATGGATGCAAAAGATGCGCGACCAAGGAGCGGCAGTCCTTATGTCGACCCATATATTAGCGACAGCAGAAAAATATTGCGATCGGTTTATTATTTTACACGAAGGTAGAATTCGGGCCGAAGGGACAATCGAAGAGTTGCAGTCACAATTTCGAATGGCTGGGGCGAGCTTAGATGATATTTATATCGAGCTTACGAAGGATGACGCTTATGCTTAATGTAAAAGAGTTGTTCAAAGAGCGAATTAGTGCCCACGTACGTTTACTTAATCGTTATTTACGTTATATTTTTAACGGGCATTTCATGATTGCGATTTTATTTTTAATCGTCACCGCAGCCGTCTATTACCAACGTTGGTTATCGGATGTGCCAGAAACTTTCCCCGCAGCTTTAGTCATTGCTTTGTTATTTACATTCGTTGTCCTTTATAATCCGTTACAACTTTTTTTGAAACGGCCGGATCAAGTGTTTTTAATCGTGCAAGAAAAAGCATTACAACAATATTTTATTTATGCGTTATTGTATAACTATGTAATGCAACTGTATCTTGTGTTTATCGTAATCGCAAGTTTAGGTCCGCTATATTTTGCCTTTTATCCTGAGCGAGATACGCTATTTAATGTAATGATTGTAGCGGTCGTTCTTTTAATAAAAGCTTGGAATTTAACGCTCCATTGGCGTATGTTACAGCGCAAGTATCATCCCGCTCAATATGTAGAACGGGCTTTTCGAGCTGTTTTAACGTTTTTCTTTTTCTATACATTGTTAACCCATGAATATTTTTTATGGATGGGGATAGTATATGTCATTTACTTAAACGGAGTATACTTTTTTTACATTCAGGAAAAGCGGATGAATTGGGAACGATTAATTAAAAATGATGAAACACGTTTAGCAAAATTTTATCAATTTGTCAGTCTTTTTGCAGAAGTCCCTCAAGTTGACACCCGGATTCGTAAGCGACGCTTCTTGGCAAATATTGTTCACCGTCAAATCCCTTTTCGCCAATCGTATACGTTCGCCTATTTATATCGGTTGACGTTTTTGCGAAGTGGTGATTATTTTTCCTTGTATGTTCGTTTAACGATACTTGCGATTGTCGTAATTATTTTTGTACCGAATCCATTACTAAAGGTTGCTTTAGCCTTGTTGTTTTTATATATGACAAGCTTTCAACTGCAGACCTTATTTTACCATCATCGAATGAATGTTTGGCTCGATTTATATCCTTTACAGGAAGAAGGGAAGCGGGAGGCTTTTCTTTCGTTTGCGATTCGTTTATCGCAAATTCAAGTCGTCCTTTTATCGCTTGTGTTTCTCTTTTTACAACAGTGGTTACTTTTTGTCGCAATGTTAGTTCTTGGTTTGATTTTTACCTTTACGTTCCACTATTTCTATGTGAAAGGGAAGTTGGCCGAACGAGGTTAATTTTCTAATACAAAATTAATTCGACTTACCAATAGTTGTGCCTCTAAAGTAACTTTCAGATGTAGCTTTAGGGGCATTTTGTTGTTTTGTTAGCAATTAGTTACTAACATACACTTTCAAAAAGACAATAGTATGCTTCAGAGCTTTCAATTATAAATAAGCAAACACCCCTTTCAGATAGAACTTAGTCTAACTCAGGGGTGCAGTTTACAAGGTGTTTATTGTTCGATTTCTTTATTCAAGTTCCTGTGCTTTGAAAAAAGCAGTAATAAAAGCCTTTGCTGCAATTGGTAAGGCCCGTTCATCAATGTCGAAACGAGGATGATGATGAGGGTATTCATTTCCTTTTTTCATCGCACCGGTAAAGAAAAAGGCGCCTCTTTTTCTTTCTAAATAGTAAGCAAAGTCTTCTGCAGCAAGTTGAATATTTGCTTTTTTAGCTTCATTTACTTCTGGAATTTCTTCTGCAACTTGATAAATTAATTCCGTCTCTTTCTGATGGTTGACAAGAGGTGGATATCCATCTTCATATTCGATGGAATAGGTAGCTTCCTTTGCGGAACAAATTCCTTCGGTAATGCGATATAACGAACGCTTCATCGTTTCCTTCGCTTTAGGAGTTAAATATCGAATCGTTCCTTCTAAATGTGCTTCATCGGCGATTATGTTAAAAGCATTTCCAGCAGCAAATTTTCCAATCGTTAATACTCCAGTCTCTAGGGGAGATAGGTTACGACTTACGATTGTTTGTAATGTGGTGACAAGTTCAGAGCCGATCACGACTGCATCTTTCGTTTCTTCCGGGTATGCACCATGACCCCCTTTGCCGCGTATGGTAATAGTGAATCGATCGGCGCCAGCCATAAAGACGTCTTCCCGGGTAGCGATTGTACCAACTGGTAAAGTAGACCAAAAATGATTACCGAAGATATAATCGACTTCATTAAGAGCACCCGACTCCACGATGGAAATTGCGCCACCTGGAGGTAACTCCTCGGCATGTTGATGGAGAAAAACTAATGTACCTTTTAGCTTTGCTTTGTATGGAGCGATAATTTTTGCTAAGACTAAAAGCGTAGCCGTATGCGCATCGTGGCCACAGGCATGCATTACTCCAGGAACCTTCGATTTATAAGGTACGTCTTTTTCATCTTGAATAGGTAAGGCATCAAAGTCAGCACGCAAAGCGATCGTTTTACCTGGTAAATCTCCTTTAAGGGTCGCAATCACTCCGTTACCACCGATATTTGTTTGAACAGGTATGTGCAAATCTTTATAATAGTCGGCGATAAACTTTGCAGTCTTATATTCCTGAAAGGATAATTCTGGACGTTCGTGTAAATAACGTCGTAATTGTACAAATTCATCATAATGTTCATCGATTTTTCTAAAAATGGTTTCTAACATTTTATGTCCCCTTTAGTACCTTAACGTACAAAACTTTATAATTTTTATTGTATCGATGGAATCATGGAATTGCAAATAGGAATAAAGCGTTCAGAAATATAGAAATGAAGCGGAATTCATGATGTGATATGCTTGAACCTCGTAGTTATTTCTGATATATTACAAGTAAATTAAATAGCACTTAATGAAAGTGATTGAGGCGCAAAGACCAAGAGTAAATAATCGGAGAAGTGTGGGACTTCGAGGAAAGTTATTGAAAGGGGAATTTGCCGAAGCTTTAAGGACTTCTCGCATTCTTAAAGTTGGGCCTGTATTGAACAAATGCAGGACTGTCATATAGTGGACCTATATGGAGGGCTATTGCACTTGGAGTTACGAAATAACTTTAATGCAACAGCGACCCTTCGTTGTTGCTTTTTTGTTTTGTTACTTTATCGTAAAAACGTATTAAATTGTTGGAAATTAATATAAAGGACGTGTAAATATGAATTTTGGTCAGCTAATCACTGCGATGGTAACTCCTTTTAATGCAGAAGGAGAAATTGATTATGAGGCAACGTCGAAACTAATCGATCATTTAATTGCAAATGGTACCGATTCTCTCGTCGTTGCAGGAACGACAGGGGAAAGCCCTACATTATCGACAGAAGAGAAATTATCGCTATTTCAGCATGTGGTAAAAGAGGTCGATGGTCGGATTCCTGTCATCGCTGGAACGGGTTCGAACGATACAAAGTCTTCAATTTCATTAACGAAGGAAGCCGAATCGCTTGGGGTCGATGGAATTATGGTCGTTGCTCCTTATTATAATCGTCCTTCCCAAGAAGGTTTGTATGAGCATTTTAAAGTAATTGCAGAAGCGACGACATTGCCGGTCATGGTGTATAATATTCCTGGCCGGACAGCAGTGAATATGGATGTCGATACGATTGTCCGTTTATCAGAAATAGATAATATTTTTAGTGTAAAAGAAGCTAGTGCAGACTTAGATGCGATGACTGAGATTATCTCTCGTACGGATGATGATTTCGTCTTATATAGTGGGGATGATAGCTTAACGTTACCAGTGTTAGCAATTGGCGGTCAAGGGACAGTCTCCGTATCTTCTCATGTCGTTGGTAACGATATGAAGGCGATGATCAATGCTTTTCATTCTGGAGACATTCAAGAAGCAAGTAAGCTACATCAAAAGTTATTACCGACTTTTAAGGCGATGTTTTCAGCACCGAGTCCGACACCGTTAAAAGCGGTCTTAAATTTAATTGGTGTACCAGTCGGTGACGTGCGCTTACCGCTCGTGCCCCTTACAGAGGAACAGCTAGCTCAATTGAAAAAAGATATTCAATTGAAAGGAATAAAAACAAGTTAATAATAAAACATTAAGACGTTAGTGTAAAGGGTGTTATGTTTTTGTCCTTTACACTAGCGTTTTTTCGTTTTAATACGCATAATAAAACTAAACTATTAAACAGTCTATAAAGTATTTACACAAAAAGATTATTAAAAAAGCCGAACTTTAAATATTGTTCTACCGACTTTATCATTGTATAATTAAAGGAGAGATTTTACGGGGAAAGGAAGTTGACAGACCATTGACGAAACGTAAGGAGCGATTGTTGTTAATCGTATGGACACAATCGTTAATCGCAACGTTAGGAAGTCTTTATTTTTCCGAAATTTTAGGTTACATACCTTGTACTTTATGTTGGTTTCAACGAATTTTTATGTACCCGATTCTAATTATTTCAACGGTAGCCTTATTAAAGAAAAATATAACGATCGCTTACTCAACCGTTTATTTAAGTGGAATTGGTCTACTTTTTTCCATATATCATTACGGTTTACAGAAAGCCCCTTTTTTAGGAGACGGTAGTGGTATTTGTGGCTCAGTTCCGTGTAACTTGCAATATATTAATTATTTCGGCTTCGTTACGATTCCTTTTTTAGCTGGGGTAGCCTTTGTCGTCATATTCGTTAGCTCGTTATTGTTAAATAAAGAAAAATAATTTAGGGGGTAAATACGATGAGAAACAAAATGCTATTAATATTAGGTGCAATTATTATTCTATTCGCTGGATTAGTCGTCGTTAACAATATGAAGAATAAAAAGGTCTTATCAGAAAATAACCCATATGGAAAAGAGGACTTACATCAAGAAACGATTGATCAACTAGGTGATCCGTTATATGATAATATTATTTTACCGGAGGAACTAGATGAAAAATTAGAAAACGGTGAAGATATAACGGTATACTATTACAGCCCGACTTGTGTGTATTGTCAGCGTACGACTCCTGTTGTCGTACCGATTACAGAAGAATTAAATATCGATATGAAGAAAATGAACCTTTTAGAATTCGACTTGATGGAGTATTACGATATTGAAGGGACTCCGACGATTATTCATTATAAAAATGGTGAAGAAGTCGCCCGTATCGTTGGACAAAATGAGGAAGAAGATTATTACGAATTCTTTGAGAAGCATGTCTTAAATTAATTTAGTAGAAAATCCCCTTAAAGTAATCGTTAAAGATTGCTTTAGGGGGATTTTAATCGTTTATACTCACATTAGGAAAGGCTTTACCAAGTAGAATCTAAGTCTTCTTCGTCTTCCTCATCTACCATATAATAGTCATTGGTAAAAGGACGTTCTAAAAAATAGGCCGATAATTGAGCGAATTGCTGAATGTTTTCTTCTTTATAAAAGGGTGAACTTTCCCATAACTCTTTATAACGCTTTTTCTCCCATAGGGTAAGTAAGACGTATTCATGTTTTTTTCGTTGTTTTAAAAATCGCATCGCTACAACGCCTGTTCGCTTTACTAAGATAGGGAAAAGTTGCCTAACCCGTTCTTCAAATATTCGCACACCATCATCGGTAAGTGGAATATGTTCCATTGTGACATATCCTTTCTTGTCTAGCTGTCCAAAACGATCAATAATTTGATACGTTTTTCCAGATACGAATGTACTTCGTCGCCGTTTATGTTCATAATAGGCGAGCGTTCGATTTGCCTGTCTCATAAAATAAAAGGTTTCCTTTTTATGGCGTTCAGCTAATTGTTTTAAGAAGGGATACGTCCCAGATGTAAAGGATGCCCACATCTTTTTTTCTCCTTTTCATTTGTAAATTATTATTTATCGTAATTTGGCTCGTTTTTTATCCTTTTTGTTTGGGATTGTGCTTTTACTCCATTATAGTATAATGAAAGACTCCTTCCTAGTATACGCCGTTCAGTTAACGGCTACTGGAAAATCATATATAATAGAAGCAGACAGCGAGAGGAAGTAGAGCGATGGATGATAAACGAAGACGAATAGGAAAGCGAACTGCAAATCGTTCGACGAAACGAAAAGATAAACAGTTATATAGAAAAGTGACGGAAGCGAACTGGTGGCAACAACTTGTTCGTTTCTTTAAAATAAAACGAACAAATAAAACGACACAAGAAGAATTACCTAAATATAATCGTCGTAAAGAGCATAAGCGACAGAACGATCATAGGGAAGGAACGGACGCACCAAAACGTCGAACTAAGGAAACTCGTTCTAATGAGAAAAGTCTATTACAAATTCGATGGGTACGAATTGTTGCTATTTTCGGTGTAGCATTTGTATTAGCCCTCGTTGCTTATACAACGATTTTGTTTGGGGGCCGTTTAATCGTCGATGAAGATAAATTAGTTATTTCACCGCCAACGACAATCGAAACGACAGACGGCGATGTCCTTTGGTATTTATATGACGAATTTCGCCTCCCTGTAAAACTAGACGATATTCCAGAGCATGTACAAGAGGCATTTATCGCGATTGAAGACCGACGCTTTTATCATCATACGGGTGTGGATTTACGTTCGATTGCAAGGGCTGTCTATCGAGATATCGTCGCTCGTGATAAAAAAGAAGGAGCAAGTACAATTACGCAACAACTAGCGAAAAATTTATTTTTAACGAACGATAAATCTTGGTGGCGAAAAATAAAAGAAGCAATGATTGCTCTTTATTTGGAACGCGAATATACGAAAGATCAATTGCTGGAAATGTATTTAAATGTTATTTATTTCGGTCAAGGCCAATACGGGGTTGAAGCTGCAGCAAATCGTTTTTTCCATAAATCTGTAGATGAATTGACGTTAGAGGAAGGGGCGTTATTAGCTGGGATTATAAAAGCACCGAATGGATACTCACCAATTGAACATCCGGAAAAAGCTCTTGAACGACGTAATTTAGTATTGGAATCGATGGAACAAGAAGGTTATATAACGAATGAAGAAAAGGAAAAAGCAAAAGAAAAAGAATTAGTATTAAACGAATCGGTACGAAAGATGAATGAGGCCCACCATACGATTGTCGACCTTGTGATTCAAGAGGCCGAGGAAGTATACGATCTTTCTTTAGAAGAGTTAAAAGAAAAACGTTATCGAATCGTTACTTCTTTAGATAAAACGATTCAAGAAATAGTCTATGACCAATTTCAATATGATGGCTATTTCCCAGGAAATAAGAAAGAAAATGTAGAAGGCGCCTTCGTAATGATTGATCAAGCGACAGGACAAATCGTCGCTGCGCAAGGAGGACGAAATTATATACGAGGTAATTTAAATCGAGTAGTAGAAAAACGTCAACCGGGTTCGACGTTTAAACCGTTGGCTGTTTTTGCTCCTGCCTTAGAGTCGGGGAAATTCTCCGCCTATTCGATGCTTCCTGATGAGTTACGCGAATGGGATGGTCACGAAGTTCGAAATTATGACAACCGTTATGAAGGTACTGTATCTTTATACGATGCTTTGACTTATTCTAAAAACAGTACAAGTTACTGGTTGTTAAATGAAATCGGCATTCCGTATGCGAAGGAGTTTTTACAAAAGATGAATATCGAAATTGAAGATGATGGACTATCGATTGCTCTCGGTGGATTAAAGGAAGGAGTATCACCTTTAGAGCTAGTACAAGGTTATCGGGCTTTTGTCCATGGTGGCGAAGTAGTCACTCCTTATGCAATTTTAGAAATATATAATAATGAAAATAAGTTGATCGCAACTCCTGAAGTTGAAAGGGAAAAAGTTTTTTCCGAACAAGTAGCATGGGAAATGACGGAAATGTTAAAGGCTGTCGTAACACGGGGGACAGCTCAAGCGGGACATTATCCTTATGAACTCGCTGGTAAAACTGGTACAACCCAACATACGTTAGTAGAGGGTGAGTCCCGAGATGCTTGGTTCGTTGGTTTTACACCAGACTATGTAAGTGCCTTATGGATTGGTTATGATGTTTCCGATGAGGAGCATTACTTAACTGGTGGTAGTGCCTATCCGACCCAATTGACAAAAGCGATTTATTCCGAAATCGCTCAACATAAAGAAGTAGCTCATGCCTTTAAGCGACCGGATGGTGTTCAGGCCCTTTCAGAACCAATCGAACTGCCGAAAATTACAGATTTAGTTGGTTCATATACTTTTGGAGGCTTTAAATTATTAAAGGGTAAGTTACAATGGTCAGCGTCCCAGGATCATCGAGTCGTTTATAAAATTTATGAGAAAAACGGTGATGAAACGAAACAAATTGGGGAAGTGACAGGAGAAGATACGTTTATTATCGATGAATTTATGTTATTTAAACAGCGTACGTACTACGTTGTACCTTACAATCCACTAACCGATCAAGAAGGTGAAAAATCAAACGAAATTTCACTGCCTTAAAGAAACGTATTATCTTTTCAAATACTCCTTTTAAAGTAATCGTGCTAACTAGATTACTCTAAAAGGAGTATATTTTTAATCTAAATAATAATAGCGTACATGAAAAACGAGTAATTTTTCCTCTTTTGCTTTAAAGTTAGCTATAATAATAGGAGACTAAAAGAAAGGCAAAAAAATAAGCAACTAGAGTCTAGTTGCTTCATCCGGAAAGGAAGTCTTATTATAGAATAGACTATATGTGAAAATGAGTTGAACCTGATCATTATTTTGCAGGGTGATTGCATTCGTGGCATAAGTTACCATAACAATCAGCTTGTTCAACCATCTCGACACCACATTGTTGGCAATGTTTCTTTGGTAAGTTTTTAAAAAACTCGATGACGTTCATCATGTCATTTCCTCCTCACAAGGATAGTTTAGTATGAAATATATAAGCACTTATCAAACTGTTAATAGCATTGTACTATAACACGTAACAAAAAGTCAACCCTGTTTTACAACAAAATTAAAACAATTTTACTTTTTTGTGAGATCTGTGTTACAACAACTTCTAGGAGGGAGAAGGATGAAGTTAACAGTAATCGGTTATTGGGGTGGATATCCCGGTAAAAATGGTGCTTCTTCCGCTTATTTAATTGAAAAGGACGGGTTCCATCTAATGTTGGACTTTGGAAGTGGCGCCTTGGCAAAATTACAACAATATAAAAAAGCAACCGATTTAGATGCGATTATTATATCCCATTACCATGCTGATCATATTGCAGATATCGGTGTATTACAACACGCGCTTTATGTTGAGAATCTGTTACAACAGACAGAAAAGATGGTAGATATATATGCGCACGGCGAGAACGAATATGAATTTGCTAAGTTTGCTGATGATTATACGCGGGGATTTCATTACCGTCCGGACGAAGTATTAAAGTTAGGACCGTTTTTTATTCGTTTTATTAAAACAAACCATTCCGTACCTTGCTATGGGATGCGGATTACTGATGGTGAAAGTACGATTGTTTATACCGCCGATTCTGCTTATCAGGAAGAATGGATTAAGTTTTCTAAGGACGCTGATTTATTACTTGCCGATACAAATTTTTATGCCGAACAAGATGGAACCGAAGCTGGCCATATGACGAGTAAAGAAGTAGGTATAATTGCTGCAGAAGCGAACGTAAAGGAATTAATTTTAACTCATTTACCTCACTTTGGAGATCACCAACAACTTGTAAAAGAAGCTGCAAGAGAATTCTTTGGAAAAATTACGCTTGCTGAAGAAGGTCTCACTTGGCAAGCCTCTGAAAAGTAAATTTACAATAAAACCTAGGAGTGAAGACGATGAAATTTATCGATAACAAAGGAATTACTGACCCGTATATTAATTTAGCGTTAGAAGAATATGTATTGCGTAACTTCGGTGAAAAAGATACGTTTCTACTTTTCTATATTAATGAACCATCGATTATTATTGGAAAAAACCAAAACTCAATCGAGGAAATTAATCGAGACTATGTAGAGAAAAATAACATAAAAGTCGTTCGCCGTTTATCCGGTGGTGGTGCTGTTTACCATGATGAAGGTAATTTGAACTTTAGCTTTATTACAAAGGATGACGGTGATAGCTTCCATAACTTTGCGAAATTTACCGAGCCGGTCGTAAAAGCATTAAATAAATTAGGTGTACCGGCGGAATTGGTCGGCCGTAACGATTTACTCGTAGAAGGAAGGAAAATTTCTGGAAACGCGCAGTTTTTCACCCAAGGAAGAATGTTTAGTCATGGGACGTTAATGTTTAACTCGGAAATTGAACACGTCGTTGAGGCACTTAACGTAAGCGAAGAAAAAATTAAGTCAAAAGGAATAAAATCAATTCGTAGTCGAGTAGCAAATATCGCTGAATATTTAGAAGAGGAAATAACGATGGATCAATTTAAGGAACATATTTTACTTTCAATTTTCGATGTAGAGCGAGTGGAAGATGTACCAACATATGAACTTACGGAAGAGGATTGGGAGAAGGTGCACGAGATTTCCCGCAATCGATACCAGAATTGGGAGTGGAATTACGGAAAATCCCCAGCTTATAACGTACAAGCATCACACAAGTTCCCCTCTGGATTGCTCGATGTACGTCTCGATGTAAAAAAAGGTATAATCGAAAACTGTAAGATTTACGGTGATTTCTTCGGAATCGGTGAGATTAAAGATTTAGAAGAACGATTAATCGGCGTTCGCCACCAACGAGAAGCGGTAGCAAACGCCCTTACAGATTTCGATATAGAACACTATTTAGGAAAAATTACAAAAGAACAATTTATCGATTTAATTTATTAATATAAATTAGATGAAATGTTCGCCCCAATGTGAACCGAAAAGCGGAGAAAAGTAGCGGAAAAATTACTTTTTATCATTTCGGTTCACATTTTTAATTATTTTTGGTAAATTAGTAAATAACAACCTAATCCCTCAATTTAACAACGAGCTTTAAGGAGGAATTAGGAAGATGTTTTACGAGGATAAAGCAACTCTTGAAATTAGTCCTTTAACGATGGCAGTGTTACCAAAGGAGGATGAGACAGGTAAAACGAGCACAATCATTTTAGAAAAGTCAGGTAAGTATTCAATTCCCTCTTCACCTACAGACTTAATCGATTTAGCTTGTCGCTATTTTGGTAGTAGTCTAGAAGGTAGATTAGAAGGAACTAAGGAAGTTAGTCAATATACTCACAAAGCCCCGATTGCGATTGACCCTTTATCAGGAATGTTCTTTTTTCCAACTACTTCCCCAAAGAATCGCAATTGTTCCTGGATCAATCATTCCCACGTTGATATGCTTGAACGGGTAGGTCATGATAAGACAAAAGTTATATTTAATGACGGTAGTTACATAATCGTCGATGTATCCTACGGTTCAATGAGTAATCAACTTCAACGTACGGCGCAATTCCGTTTCTTTTTAGAAAAGCGTTTAAGAAAGATTCATAGTAGCGTCAATAAACAGATCCAACCTTTCAATCCTTTTGCCTAATTTAAAATTTCCCTTTTCTTATTATCCAAAATAAAAAATATAAATTTTCGTTGTTAAATGAGGGATAGGTTATTTAAAATTATTTTTACTTATGGTCATTACTCGTGCTAAACTAATAGATACATATATATCTTTGTTCAATCCTTGATGAGAAAAGAGGGATATCGATGTCTTTGCAATTTGTATTAAGCGAAGATTCCACGGTGTTAAATCGTTACGTGTTACAAAGTTTAAAAACCACGTTGCAAAAAGAACGAGAAGGCCCACCGATTTTTTATATCGTTCCAGAACAGATGACCTTTCAACAAGAATACGAATTGTTTAAAGATGATGAAATTAAAGGAAGTATTCGGGCGCAAGTCGTTAGTTTTTCCCGTTTAGCTTGGCGTGTACTCCAAGAAATCGGCGGAAGTACGAAACAATTTATAAGCTCGACGGGAACGCAAATGATGCTTAGAAAAATTATCGAACAACGGACAGAACCGTTTTATGCTTTTGAAAAAGCATCAGACAAAATTGGATTTTTAGAAGAAGTCGACCAACTGATTACCGAATTTAAGCGGCATGAAATTACGCCGGAACTTTTAGCCGGACATTTAACGTATACGACGGAAAATAAAGCATTACATCGTAAATTGTCGGATTTACTTTACTTGTATAAAAAGTTAGACGAGTCTTTACAGGCGCATTATATCGACGGAGAAGATCAACTTAGTTTACTTCGTGACAACGTTAAACGGGTAAGTTTTTTACAAGATGCTACTATTGTGATCGATGGTTTTCATCGTTTTACACCTTTAGAACAATCGATTGTAAACGAGTTACTCCACGTTGCTAAAAACGTCCAAATTACGTTAATCTTACCGAAAGAAGAGCTGAGTAATCCTCTAGACGAATTAGATTTATTTTACCAAACGAAAGAAACGTACAAAGCATTAACTCAAAGGGCAAAGGACGAAGGTATTGAAATTGAAGATTCTATTTACTTACATAAAAAAGCCGAAAAGGATAAGCCCCTTCTTCATATACAACAATACTTTGATCGGCGACCGACGCCAGTCTACGATGCTTCTATTAAAGAGTCGATTGTACTAGCTGAAGCGGTGCATCCCCGAGCTGAAATTGAAGGTGTCCTTCAAGAAATTTTACGACTCGTTCGTGACGAAGGTTATCGATATCGCGATATCGCTTTATTCGTTCGCGAGACGGAAACGTATTACGATTTACTACAAACTTTGTTTCGAGATTACGATATACCGATTTTTATCGACGAAAAACGAACGATGCTAAACCATCCGTTAGTTGAAGCGATTCGTTCTCTTTTCGATATAATCGATTCAAATTGGCGTTACGATGCGATATTTCGCTTTTTAAAGACGGACTTTATCGAACCGACGGACGATGAATATCCACTTACTGTCGATGCAATTGATCAACTGGAAAATTACGTGTTACAATACGGAATTCGCTATAAACAACAATGGATCCAAGAGGAAGATTGGATTTACGAGCGGTTTAGAGGTTTTCAAGAAAGAGTACAGACTGATGAAGAACTTGAAACAGAGCAGAAAATCAATCGATATCGTAGACAGGTGGTGTCTCTTTTACAACCTTTTGATGAAGCCTTTCGCAAGGCGAAAACAGTGATTGAGCGAACGGAAATATTATATTTATTTTTAGAAGAGCTCGACATTCCTAAACAATTAGAAGAAAAACGTCGATACTTTGAAGAAAAAGGGATGCTTGAGCGAGCTCGGGAAGAAGAACAAGTATGGAAAGCAATAATCGGTTTGTTCGACGAATTAGTCGAAATGATTGGTGAAGAAAGGTTATCTTTAAGTGATTATCGAGCGATTGTAGAAGCGGGCTTAGAGGCGTTGCAGTTTTCCCATGTTCCGCCCAGCATGGATCATGTAATTGTTGGAACGATTGATCATTCGCGAATTCAAGAGAAAAAGTGTGTCTTTTTAATCGGAGTAAATGAAGGCTCCTGGCCGATGACTCCGAAAACCGATGGAATGATCAACGAAAAGGAGCGGGAATTCTTAGAACACTTTGGATTACAATTAGCAGCAAGCAATCGTCGAGTATTATTAGATGATCACTTTTACATGTACAATGCTTTTTCCTTACCACAAGATTTCCTTTGGGTTAGCTATGTGTTAAGCGATCATGAAGGAAAGTCAAAAGTTCCATCCCAAATGGTATCTCGGATGGAAGAGTTTTTCCCGTCTTTAAAAAAGCAACGTCGTTTACTAACAGACCCAGAAGAATTAGAAAAGGCCGAAAGATTCATCACGACACCTAAACAGACGCGGGGGCCCCTTACCGTACAGTTTGCACGCTATTTACGTGGGTATGTAATTGAAGATGTGTGGTGGGATGTCGTCAATTGGTACATTACTAACGAGCCGAAGCATGGCAGTACCTATCGTGCGCTACAAAGTTTATTTTATCGTAATAAACCAACTTCCTTGAAGAAGGAGACGGTAGAACAACTTGTACCACCAAAAGTAAAGGCTAGTGTATCACGAATTGAGATGTTACACCGTTGTTCGTATCAACATTTCCTACACTATACTTTATCTTTAAAAGAACGTCGGACTTATACGTTAGAAGCACCGGATATCGGTGAGTTATTCCACGAAGCTTTAAAGACGATTACGGAACGGTTGCAAGAAGAAGGTAAAGATTTCAAAGAGGTAACGAAACAAGACGCCAAACATTATGCAAAACATTCGTTACATGAACTAAGTAATGTCCTTGAGCACCACGTATTATCAAGTTCAAATCGTTATCGTTATATAACGCAAAAGTTAGAACAAGTTATCGCTCAAGCGACTTATGTATTGAGTGAACAAGCAAGGGCTAGTGGTTTTTCCCCCGTTGGGATTGAATTAGCCTTCGGATATCGCTCTGGTTTAGATCCGATACGTATCCCGCTTCCAGAAGGGCGCGAACTATTGTTGCGTGGTCGTATTGATCGTGTTGATAAAGGTGAGCATGATGAAGATTTATATCTACGAATCATCGATTACAAGTCGAGTAAGCAAACCTTATCCCTTGAGGAAGTGTACTACGGTTTAGCGTTACAAATTTTAACTTATTTACATGTCGTATTATTACAAGCGGAAACTTGGTTAGGAAAAGAAGCTCATCCAGCAGGGGTATTATATTTTCATGTTCATGACGCGATGATTACCGATGAAGAAAATATAGGCGAAGAACGACTTGAACAAGAACTTTTAAAACAATATCAAATGCAAGGCTTGATATTAGAGGACCCCGATATTGCTATTTTAATGGATGAAAATATCACCTCAAGACGTAGTCCTATTATACCTGCATCGATTAAAAAAGACGGTGACTTTTACGCAAACTCAAAAGTACAAGATGAAACGACGTTTATGACATTACGTTCTTATATTCATTATTTATTACAGCGAGCAGGCGTTTATATAACTAGCGGTAAAGTAGATCTTAATCCTTTTGAGAATAATAAAGGAGACGCTTGTCGTTTTTGTCCCTATCGTTCCATTTGTCAATTTGATCCGACACTAGAGGAAAATGATTATCGACGTTTACCGTCCTTAAAGGATCCAGAAGTAATAGCGCGTATGGAAAGAATGCTCGATTTAGAACGGAAGGAGTGATTGGTTTTGGTACAATGGACTCCCGAACAGCGGGAAGCAATTTATGAAAAAAATAATAACATACTCGTCGCTGCAGCGGCGGGTTCAGGAAAGACAGCCGTTCTCGTCGAACGAATTATTGAAAAAATTCTCGATGAATCTGATCCAATTAATATAGATGAACTATTAGTCGCAACATTTACAAATGCTGCAGCAGAAGAAATGCGCCAACGAATCGGGGAAGCATTAGATGAAGCCTTACAACAAAATCCGACCTCATACCATTTAAAAAAGCAATTATCTTTATTACAAAAGGCATCGATTTCGACGATCCACTCGTTTTGTTTAGATGTCGTTCGTCAATATAGTTATTTGATCGATTTAGACCCGGCCTTTCGCATTGCTGATGAAATGGAGATCGACCTGTTAAAACATGAGGTGCTCGATGAATTGTTCGAAGATAAATATGGTGAAGAAGGCGATTCCTTACAACAATTTTTTGCTGTAGTCGATATGTTTTCTTCCGACCGGAGCGATGTGGCTGTTGAGGATTTAATTTTACGCCTTCATACGTTCGCCAAACAACACCCTTGGCCGGAACGATGGTTAGACGAGGTAGCAGAAAGATATAACGTGACTGAAAATACCCCTGAAGATCAATTGCCTTGGTTAACAGTCTTGAAAGAAGAAGTGCGTGAAATATTTTTAGATTTTAAGGGAATGATTAACGAGGCGCTCGAAATAGCGAAAAGTGTCGACGGACCATATCATTACGAAGAGGCATTATTAAACGATTTAGAATTAATCGATACAGTTTTGGCACATTCCGAGGATTGGAATACACTGCAACAAATGATTACATCAAGTTCTTTAAAAAGTTTGTCCCGCAAACGGGTAGACTGTGACATTGAAAAAAGGGAACGAGCCAAGGATTTACGAAACCAATTCCGTAAACAATTGCAGGAAATGCAAAAGGAATGGTTTAGTCGTAGTTTAGAAAGTCACCTACAAGATATGAAACGGCTATATCCGATTATGTTAACTTTAATCGAATTAGTAAAACAATTTGAAGCCCGATTTATGGCAGAAAAGCGGAAGCGTGCAATCGTTGACTTTAACGACTTAGAACATTTTGCATTACAAATATTAACCGACGAAAAGTCTGATGAAACTACTATTATACCGTCAGAAATTGCTACATATTACGAACGGCAGTTTAAAGAGATTTTAGTAGATGAATACCAGGATATTAACTTAGTACAAGAGACGATTATTCAAGCAATTGCTAAGAAATCTGGCCCAGGCAATGTGTTTATGGTCGGTGATGTTAAACAGAGTATTTATCGCTTTCGTCACGCGGAGCCTACCTTATTTATTGAAAAATATGAAACGTACAACACCGACGATGCTAAAGGTAAACGAATCGATTTAGCGAAAAATTTCCGAAGTCGTAAAAATGTACTAGAAAGTGCTAACTTTATTTTCAAACAATTGTTCGATCCTAACTTAGGAGATATTCATTATGATGATCAAGCTGCCTTAATTTACGGAAATAAAAACTATGATAACTTACCCTTTTCCCAAGAGGAAACAGAACTACTTTTACTTCATGAAAGCGAAGAAGGGACGAGTTCTGAGGAATCGGAATTAGTTGAAGAACTTTCGAAAGTTCAATTAGAAGCAAGGGCCTACGCTAGAAAAATAAAAACGTGGCTCGGCCATGGCAATAAGGAGCCACTACAAGTATTTGATAAAGAGCTGGAGCGAATGCGTCCGGTTACATATAAAGATATCGTTATATTACTTCGTTCGATGAGCAATGCGCCTACGGTTGTCGAGGAACTTAAAAAACAAGGAATTCCAGTCTATTCTGAATTACGGACTGGTTACTTCCAAGCAATCGAAATTCAAGTAATGATTAATATGTTAAAAGTAATCGATAATCCTTACCAAGATATTCCGCTCGTATCTGTTCTACGTTCACCAATCGTTGGGTTAAACGAAGAACAATTAGCGCAAATTCGCCTCGCTCAAAAACGAGCAACTTTTTATGAAGCACTAATCCGCGTAAGTAAAGGTTCTGATGAACTAGCTTTAATTGTGAAGAGCTTTTTACAAGATTTACAACAATACCGAGAAATGGCCAGAGAAGGATCATTATCTGAGTTAATTTGGACAATTTTTCAAGAGACGGGGTATTATGATTTCGTCGGTGGAATACCCGGTGGAAGGCAACGTCAAGCAAATTTACGAGCACTTTACGATCGGGCAAGAAGTTATGAAGAAACTAGTTTTCGTGGACTTTTTCGCTTCTTACGATTTATTGAACGAATGGAAGAGCGGGATAAAGACTTGGGAGAAGCTCGGGCCTTAAGTGAACAGGAAGATGTCGTACGAATTATGACAATTCATAAGAGTAAAGGATTGGAATTCCCTATTGTCATTTTAGGAGAAGCGAATAAAGGTTTTAACTTACAAGATCTTCGAGGTAACTATATAACAAATAAGGAATACGGCTTTGCAACAAAATTTATCGATCCAGAAAAAAGAATTCGTTATTCGACGCTTTTTCATCGAGCTGTATCAGAGGTTGAGCGCCGTCAATTATTATCAGAGGAAATTCGTGTTTTATACGTCGCCTTAACACGTGCTAAAGAAAAACTCGTAATCGTCGGCCACGTGAACGATTTAGAAAAAACGTTAGAAAAATGGCAACAAGTAGAAAACCATAAAGATATCGTTTTGCCGAACCAATTACGAAAAAAGGCCAGTTCATATCTTGACTGGATTGGTTTAGGCTTAGTTCGACACGGAAAATTAGCATCACTACGAGAAAATAAAGAGCTCCCTTTCGATGTGCCTCAGGTTTTACAGGAGCATGGTTCGAGGTGGACCTTAACGACATTAACTGATAGCGACCTAAGGGAAGAAATTGAGGAGTCGAAAGTGACAAAAGAAACGTTGCAAAAGGCGATCCAAGAGTGGAAGCCTTTAGATGTAAAAACAGAGAAAACGATTGATATAGCGGAACGTTTACAATTTTCTTATCCTTATGAACAAGCTGCAACAAGTCGGGCAAAGCAGAGTGTATCTGAAATAAAGCGTCGATTCGAAGAGCGAGACATTTATAGTGAAACCCGTTTTATTCCAAGTTTTTCTTCGATCTCTACAGAACGACCGAATTTTTTACAAAAGACGAAGCAATTAACACGGGCTGAAATTGGTACCGCAATGCATACTGTTATGCAACATATTCCGCTTGATAAGTCCTGGGATGTTGCTTCAGTTAAAACCTTTGTCCATTTCCTTGTGCAAGAGGAGAAATTAACCGAGGAAGAAGCAAATCACATCGATATTGAAGCAATTGTACAATTTTTCCAGACAGAAATAGGAAAGAAGATGCGCAATGCTCAAGTAGAACGGGAAGTTCCATTTTCGTATACGAAATTAGCAAGCGAGCTTTATCACGATTGGACAGGAAATTCGACTGAAAAAGTATTAATCCAAGGAGTCATCGACTGTATACTATATACAGAAGAAGGAATTGTTTTACTCGATTATAAGACTGATCAAATTAACGACGATGAAATTACGGATGACGTAATCGAACGTTTAAAGAATCGTTATCGCATACAAATTTCACTGTACAAAGAAGCGTTAGAAAACATTTTACAAAAAGAAGTACAACAGACTTTTTTATACTTTTTCTCACGTAAACTTACAATCGAACTATAATATTAGAAAAGTGAAGGCGAGCTACTCGAAGAAAGCTCCCTTCTCTTCTAAAAATCGAATAAATTTTTACAAATTATTAAAAAAAGATTAGCATTACATTGGAAGTTTTGTTATGATTAATTTATATTATGTGAAGCTTTTCATATAGTAGTTAAAAAAAGGGAAAAATCGTAAACAACAAGATTACCTTTAAGGCCAGTCAGAGTATATAGTTATTATGTTTTTATGAAATAGTAAATGAGAAACTTCGCTTCGTTTGCTCACTATATCACGATAGATTGGCTCATTAATATTACACTTAGGATTTGCTTTTTGAAAACGTTGTAAAGAAAGATTTTTTAAAGGAGTGTATAGTTCCATGTATCATAAGCCGAAGGTTGTTATTTTAGGTGCGGGTTATGCTGGCCTAAAAACTGCGAAAGATTTAACAAAATTATTATCACCGGAAGAAGCGGACATCGTGTTAATAAATAAGCATAACTACCATTACGAAACGACTTGGTTACATGAAGTAGCAGCAGGGACGCTTCAACCAAACCAAGCCCGTTATATGATTAGCGATGTATTAAATCCAAACCGCGTTCGCCTAATTTACGATACGGTCGAAAAAGTAAATAAAGAAGAAAAACGTGTCATTCTAGAAAACGGGGAAATTACCTACGATTATCTAGTCGTAGCTACCGGATTTGAAACGAATACATTCGGAATTAAAGGAATGGAAGAACATGCCTTCTTCATCGAAGATATTAATTCGAGCCGTTTAATTCGTGAGCATATTGAGTTTCAATTCGCTCAGTATGGTGCTGGTGAGATTACAGACGAATCTGCATTAACGATTCTTGTTGGCGGTGCTGGTTTTACCGGTATTGAATTTGTCGGAGAATTAGCTGAAAGAGTACCACAGTTATGTCGTAAATACGATATCGATCGTAA
Source organism: uncultured Pseudogracilibacillus sp. (assembly GCA_937960785.1). Lineage (GTDB taxonomy): Bacteria > Bacillota > Bacilli > Bacillales > Amphibacillaceae > Pseudogracilibacillus. The sequence goes on along the minus strand of CALGOZ010000035.1, from coordinate 861 downwards.
AAAAGCTAGAATTATAAATGTCGAGGCAATGCCTTCTATTTTACCGATGTTCGAGGAAGATTTAGTAGAATATGCGAGGAAATCTTTAGAAGATCGTGGCGTAGAGTTCCGCCTCAATACAAAAATAAACGAATGTACTGAAGATGGTTTTATCGTTGGTGATGATAATGAGGAAATAAAAGCTGGAACAGTCGTTTGGACCGGTGGTGTAACGGGTAGTTCTGTTTTATCAAACTCTAGCTTTGACCTTGACCGGGGCCGTGTAACCGTAAATCCTTATTTACAAGCCCCAGAAGAAGAAAATATTTTCGTACTCGGTGATTGTGCGTGGGTAATGGATCCGAACGGTGATAGACCTTATCCACCAACAGCTCAAGCGGCTTTACAACACGGAGAAACGTGTGCCCGAAACATTAAAGCATTGTTACATAACAAGCCGTTAGAAGCTTTTGAATTACATGACCGCGGAACCGTCGCTTCCTTAGGAGTAACTGATGGAATTGGTAATGTTTTAGATGGAACGAAACTTACGGGTAAAGCAGCTGCAGCGATGAAAAAAGTCGTTGATAACCGCTCGTTGCTGTTGCTTGGTGGTTTAAAAATCCTATTGAAAAAAGGAAAAGTTCGCCCATTTTAATTGAAAGATAATCCGTAATACGTAGGAGAGGGGTATGATTTGGTGAGACAGTTTTTTAAATTGTTATTAATCGTTTTTGCGTCTTTATTAGGTTATGCCGTTGTATCACGACTAATTGAAGAAACCCGCGATTTCCGATAAATAGATCAGGTAAAACAGAAAGCATCTAGGAGAAAAACTAGCCTTAAATGAACGAATGGACTGAATTTCTTTATCATAGTAGA
>CALGOZ010000034.1 GCA_937960785.1 uncultured Pseudogracilibacillus sp. | reverse complement strand
TTTTTCTATTTTAAATTTATTGTAATCGATTCGTTTATGTTTACATCGTAAACTAAGTTTTTAATTTCTATATGCAATTGGTCAGATTTTTCTACAAAATAACGATATACTTCTATACCTATATTTCCATTTGCTAAATAATAGAATAGAGTGTTTGGATGTTCCTCGCCTTTTTCATTTGTTATTATTGGTGTATTCTGTTTACCTGTTAACGAAGGGACCCATACTTCTGTTAAATGAATGTTAGCCCCAAAAATTGGTTCATAGCTGAATGATACTCTTAATTGACTTTGATCATATTCGATTTGATCAATATAAATATTTGTATTTATTTTACTGTCAATGAGCCTTTTCATTGGTCTTACAATTACAGGATGTTCATCAAGTATTCCGGGTACAAACTCTGTCACGTCTAACACCGTTTCAAAAGATTCATTACTTACTAATTTAGAGTTGTAAATACTAATTGTAACTTTATCAAGATCATCTCCTAATGCCTTAAACTCCATAACTATTTCATTATTTTCTAACTCTAATTCTCCACTGTATTGAGACTCAATTCTTTGATTTTGATCATCAAATAATTCAACGTTAATCGTTAAAACTTCATGTTCAATTGGCAAATCTAATTTGAAGTAAATATATGTTTTATCAAGCTTTTTAATTAATCGATCAACATTCACTTTTACATCATTTATTACGAATTCACGCTCAATTGGTATTTCGGTAGTATAACTTTCTTCAGCTTTCCGATTATATAAGTATTCAACTTTCATTGGTTCAATCATATATTCATTTGAATTAACAAATATAGATGGTTCAATTAACAGTTCTCCTTCAGTTCCAACTGCCTCATCTAATGAAGGTGCAAAAGCCACTTCATAAATCCTTCCATTATATAATGTACTTCTCAAACTTAAATTAGTAACACCTAATAAAACTCTATCACCCTTAAGCACATGAAACTCGAAGGAAGAATAATATTCATCATTTTTGTTAAAATCTTCGTATTCAATACTATAAAACATATATATACCACTAGAAGTAGGCCAGATTTTTTCTAGATGGATATTACCTTCTAACCCATCAATCTGACTTGATTGATTTACTTCTGTCACTAACCCAAGCTCTTCTGCTATATTAATATTTGGAACGAGCTCTTTAAAATATGCATCGACTTCCTCACGACTATCAACTTCAACAAATTTTAAATAATTTTCAAAAATATCATCGTTATCGTCTTCTTCTATCTTGTGCTCTTCTAAATGTTCATCAACATGCTCTTCTATCTTATCGTTTTGTTTTTCTTGATTTCTTTCATTTATCTCGTCATTTGGAAGCAAAATGATTAATATAGCTAGAAATAGAGATAAAGCAAGTGCTCCAGATGTAATAATGTATGGTTTTATTCGTTGTTGTTTTTTACCTTGTAATCTCATAAAAACTTTTTCTTTATCTTCATCAGTCAACAAAGGCTCTTCTCCTAAATAATAGTCGAAATCCTCTTTTGAAAGTTTACTACTCATATAAATACACCTCCCTTAGCTCTCGCTTAAGTTTATTTCTAGCCCGCATCATCCGAGAACGAATGGTCGATTCATTTAGTCCTAACAAATGACTAATTTCCTTAACTGAGAAATCTTTATAATAATATAGAATTAACACTTCACGTTCTTTAATAGGCATTTTTAATATAGCTTCAATTAATTCCACTTTAGACTCATCTAATAATGCACGGCTTTCAGGTGTAAGATTATCCGATTGATTAAGAAATTGATTTTTCCATAAAATTAATCGATTTGCCGGCGATTTTAAGTAATCTTTACACTTGTTGGCTGTGATTCGATAAACCCAAGTTTTTATAGATGAATCTCCTCGAAAAGTGTCGATTTTTTTAAATACTGTTATCATTACTTCCTGAAACAAATCATCAGTAGTTGTCCGATTTTTCACATATGTATAAATGTATCTTTTTAATCCTTCCCCGTATTCATCAATCAACCATTCCAGCATTTCTTCTTTATTTAATTGTTGCCAGGTCGATTGATCAAAACTACTTAGCAAGCCTTCCACCTCTTCCCCCTAAAATATGTTTAATATATAGACGATGCAAATCGCATTATGTCCCATAATATTAACAAAATTTTATAATTTCAACTTTGTTTTTATGTATTCCATAAAAATAACGGCTTCATCAAAGTAAATTATTTAAAATAACAAAACTTACCATATTTTCTAAACACTTCGAAGCTATTAGGTTTGGAAACGCTAACAAAATTGTCTTTTTTTCTTTTGTTCTAAATTGTCGGAAAAGTCGATAAAAAAACCTTGATTTTTGTCGAAATAGGTCGTATTATTGTTTTCATTAATATATTTTCACACTTCGAAGGGGAGAAACAAAATTGAAGGACAAGATATCATTTTTTTCCTATATTGCTATAGGATTCATGTTATTCGCTTTGTTTTTTGGAGCTGGAAACCTAATCTTTCCTGCCTTACTTGGTCAAGAAGCAGGAACTAGTATATGGCCTGCATCAATAGGACTATTAATTACTGGCGTTGGATTACCTTTGCTAGGTATTCTAGCTATTGCTTATTCAGGAAGCAAAAGCTTACAAGATTTAGCTTCTCGAGTTAGCCCAGCATACGGAGTGTTTTTCACTTCGTTACTATATTTAACGATTGGACCGTTCTTCGCTGCACCTCGTACTGGAACTGTAGGCTTTGAAATCGGTATTTCGCCATTTGTAAGTGAAGAAAATACTAATACAGGTTTATTAATTTTTACAATAATATTTTTTGTAGTCACACTTATTTTTGCTTTATTCCCAGGTAGAATCGTTGATAATATCGGGAAGATTTTAGCACCAGCGCTAGTCGTACTACTAGTTGCATTACTTATTATGGCTGTAGTAAATCCAATTGGTAATATGCAAGCACCACTAGAAAAATATCAGAGTGGAGCATTTTTTGAAGGTTTCATAGTTGGTTATAATACAATGGACGCCTTAGCATCATTAGTATTCGCAATCATAGTTATTAATGTTGTTCGATCTATGGGAGTAACTTCTAGGAAAGAAATCGTTTCAATTACATCTAAAACTGGAATTATAGCTATTAGTTTATTAGGATTAATTTACGTCGGAATTGCATATTTAGGAGCAACAAGTACAAGTACTTTAGGATACTTCGATAATGGTGGACCAGTCCTTAGTGGAGCTGCAGAACATTATCTAGGTACATTTGGTCAAATTGTGTTAGCTGTTGTTATTATCCTTGCATGTTTAACTACGGCTATTGGATTAATTGTTGCTAACTCAGAATATTTCCATATTCTAATACCAAAAGTAAGCTATAAAGTATTTGTAGTATTTTTCACAACGATTACATTCATAATCGCGAACTTTGGACTTACGAATATCATTACTTATTCAGAACCTGTTTTAATGTTCTTATATCCATTAGCTATTACACTTATGCTATTAACGTTTTTATCACCATTATTTAACCATGCAAAAATTGTTTATGTTGCTACAACAGTTGTAACTTTCTTCATTAGCATAGTGGATGGTTTTAAAACGTTTTACGGCGATACGCCTCCTAACTGGCTAGCGGAAGTTGTTGGTTTTTACGAAAAATACTTACCACTTTACACAGAAGGTTTAGGATGGTTATTACCAGCTGCAATAGTTATCGTAATTACAGGCTTGATTGCTAAAGTATTTAATTTATCATCTGCAACTGAACAAAGTTAATTTATTCGACATTTCCCGGGAAATAATAAACTAAATTGTCGAAATATTTTATACAAAA
>CALGOZ010000033.1 GCA_937960785.1 uncultured Pseudogracilibacillus sp. | reverse complement strand
ATGCGAAACAACAGTTCATCTTACTCACTGGAGCATTTCACCGAGTAAGTTAATGCGAACCAGCAGTTCATTTTATGTAGTGGATAGCTCTTCCGAGTAAGCTATTAAAAAACCACACCTTAACTTATCCAGCGTATTGTGTTGCTAAGTACGTCAACCCACAAAAACGTTTTATCTTGCTCAAAGAAGCCCTCTACAAAGTAACTTAATAAGTAAAATCTTCGTAGCTTACACAGTGTAACACTTTTGCTAAGTAAGTTTACGTACAAAAATGATTCAGCTTACTCAACGGAGTCCTCACTAGGTAAGTCATTAAATAAAACTCTCAAAACATACTCATCGCTGAGTGATACATGGCAAGGTTTCAATAAAATTTCCTCAACGTGGAAAATCCTTAAGTAAGTTGTTATTAAAACTATTGTAAAATGAAGCCGAATTTCAGTTATAACACTCAATCAAAATATATTCCAATTCAATAATAAATATAAAAAATGCGAATAAAAAATGAACTGGGTTTCTATGTTATATAAAAACCCAGTCCACTTTTTCCTTTGAGGCTGGTTTTCTACTAGCCTCTTTATCTTTAACTACTTCTTTGGGGTGAAGTAGGTGGTACACTATTTGATTCGTTTACCATTATCGTCTAATAGAGGATATACACCATCTTCATCGTGGGTTTCCGGACCGACAATCGCTGGACTAAAGACGCAAATTAAGCGCATATCTTCTTTTCCACCACGTAAATAATGTTCATCATTTTGATCTAATGCATACATTGTGCCATCTTTAATTGGATATACTTTTCCGTCCTTTACGGTTTCAATTTCACCATCTCCAGCTACACAGTAAACAGCTTCTAAATGATTTTGATAATGGATATGAGTTTCGCTTCCGGCATAAATAATCGTTTCGTGGAAACTAAAACCCATTCCATCTTCCCGAAGTAACATACGACGACTTGCCCACGTATCGGAGGTTACCTCTCGCTCTGTTCCGATAATATCTTCAATATGTCTTACAATCATCTTTCTATCCTTCCTTTAGTTATAAATTCTTTTCCGCAATTACTTCATTGATACTTTCCTCGATGATTTGGAATCCAGCTTTTAAACCTTTCTGGTCGATGATTAAAGGAGGTAAAAACTTAAACACCTCTCCCTTTGGTCCAGAAGTCTCCATTAGCAGTCCTTTTTCGAAGGATTTTTTACAAATTTCTCCCGCGATATCATCGATGCCACACGCAACACCACGCATCATACCTCGCCCGCGAACTTCAGCCTTTAACTCAGGATAATCACGGACAACTTTTTCGCTAAATTCTTTGAGCAATTTACCTTTTGCCTGTACTTCGTTAGCGAATTCGTCATCTTTCCAATATTCAAGCGCTTCTGTTGCTGCCACGAAAGCTAAATTATTACCGCGGAAAGTACCGTTATGCTCTCCTGGATTAAATACATCTAACTCTTCCTTCATTAACGTAATTGACATTGGTAATCCATACCCACTTAAGGATTTAGATAAACAAACGATATCCGGTGTAATTCCTGCAGGCTCAAAGCTGAAAAAGGTCCCCGTTCTCCCACAGCCAGCCTGAATATCATCGACGATTAGCAATATATCTAAGTCATTAGCAAGCTTTTCAATCCCTTGTAACCATTCGATGCTTGCGGCATTAATTCCGCCTTCACCTTGGACAGTTTCTAAAATAATTGCAGCCGGTAATTCGACGCCTGTGCCACCTTTTGTTAAATAATCTTCGATAAATTGCAAGGATTGCTCTGAGGTCATAAATTGATCATACGGCATCGATACGGTATGGTGTAACGGCACACCGGCACCTTTACGAATTTCTTCATTACCAGTAATAGATAAAGAACCTATTGTCATACCATGGAAAGCGTTCGTAAAGGACATAATTGTCGTACGTCCTGTCGCCTTTCGGGCTAGCTTCAGTGCGCTTTCAACGGAATTTGTCCCAGTTGGACCAGGAAACATGACTCGATAGTTTAACTTTCGAGGCTTTAAGATAATATCATGAAACTGTTGTAAAAAAGTCCCACGAGCAACGGTGGCTTTATCTAAACTGTGAGTAATTTGGTCGTTTTCGATATATTCGATTAATAACCTTTTCATTTGGTCGTTGTTATGTCCATAGTTTAACGTTCCCGCGCCGGCAAAAAAGTCGATATATTCTTTTCTATTAGTATCCCATAGCTTATAACCTTTCGACTTTTCAAACACTGTCGGGAAGCTTCGGCTATAACTTCTTACCTCAGATTCCAAGGTGCTAAAGACGTCCATCGAAATTTCTTTCTCTTTTAATAACATGTATATTATTCAACCTCCACACAATTAATTGAATATTCCATAAATTCAGAAAATAAAACTTCCACTACTTACGATACGATTGGACCAATTCGAAACAAATACTCTGCTTCATGATCCTTTTCAGTAAATTGATCCTCTGTAAAACATTCCTCTACGATACATTTCGTATAATGTTTTTTGGCGAACCCTTCGAATAAGTTTCGCGAGGGAATGTTAGACGGAGTAACCGTCGCTTCAACATATTGCAATTTATAATCTCGTCGCAACCGTTGAAATAGTCTTTCGATTAGTTCTGTAGCTAAGCCGTGCCCACGAAACTGTTCATCGACAGTGACTTGCCATACGAATAACGTATTTTGTTGACCAGGTGGGACGAACCCAGTTACAAATCCAATCGCTTTTTCTTCACAAAGGGCAAGAATCGAAGTCTCAGAAAAATATTTCCCCCATAATAGATAACTATATTCGGAGTTCACATCTAAGGTCTTCGATTCACGGACGAGGCGATAGATTTCCTTACCATCCTTCTCAGTCGGTTTACGAAACTCTACCGTCTTGTCCCTGGACTCGAGTACTAGTTTTTCGTCTATCGTTCGAGTGCTAACGACGACGCACCTCCTAATGTTCAATTTGTGTTCGATAATAACATTCGTAATTTTAATGTCAAACGGGTAAAAGTACCAACTATATCACGTTAGCTTATCGATATATATAACAAATATCAAATTTACCTTTCCTTTTTTACTTATAAACACTTTTTTAAAAAAAGGAATAATAGGAAGAGAAATTTGGGAATTAATTGGAAAAGAATCCGCTCAAAGCTAGATGCATTTCACAGTTAGGGCAGAAATACCTTTTATATAATTTAAGCTTATTTTTTCCCTTTTTCTCATAAAAAGAGCTATGTTTAAGCTGATTTTTAAATAAGTAATATAAATACGATAGATGATTAGCTATAAATAAAGCTAAAGCGAATTGAGGACGTTCACAAAGATGTCACAAAGTTGTCAAAAAGAGACGAGCTTATTTGCAAGTTAATTTAAGTTTAAATATAAAACGTGAAATCTATGCTACAAAAAACCATATAATACCACCGAAAATCCATCTGATTTTATTAATCCAAAGAAAAAGTCTAGCTTACGAAAGAACTTCAGAAGACTAGATTCCTATATAAAGATTGTATTTACTTTTCAATTTCACCGGTCCAAGTAGACATCCCTTCTCGTACATTTACAACGTCAAAACCGAGATCAGTTAAAATATTGCTCGCCGTTACAGACCGATTACCACTACGGCAAATGATAACGTAAGATTTATCTTGCTCGAGAGGTTCAACATCTCCCATTTGTAATTTTGTTAATGGAAGGTTTATTGCATCAGGAATATGTCCACTAGCAAATTCATCAGGCTCCCGAACATCAACGACAATATATCCATCAGCGACATAATCGTCAATTTCATCAAGTTCAATTGTTTCGTAAGAAATTTCCGAACTTATTTCTTCGTTTTGATTGTTTTTGTCTACTTGTTCTGGTAAAGACTCATTAGCACAAGCAACTAAACTAAAAAGAGCTATAGTAATGATAAAATATTTTCGCATATTTTCTCCACCTGTAAAGTTTATATTTAGTTATAGTATATACGATTATCCGTATACTACTATGACGACTTCATATAAAGTAGCCCGTTTCATTAATAACGAATGTATAAACTATTTTTTCAAGCAAGATTACTTCCGAGAGGAACTTGAGCATAAAGATTGCCACCTTATCAATTGACTAGTAAAGTGATAGAAGAGGAGGCGAAGTAAGATGTTAAGTAAGAACACTCGTGGTTCCCTTATATGGTTACGTATGATGCGATTTACTCATCAAAGTAATTTATTGTCGAATGAATTTTTAAAACAGTACGATTTAACAACCGCCCAGTTCGATGTCCTTGTGCAAATTGCAACTTACGAACCGTTAACTCAAAGCGAATTAGCTGAAAAAGTAACGGTAACCCAAGGAGGAATTTCCCGTATGCTTAGCCGATTAGAGAAAGAAGGGCTAATCGTAAGGGAACAACAATGGAAAACAAAGACGATTTCCTTAACAGAAAAAGGTCGAGCAAAGTTAGATCGCGCCTTCGATGCTCAATTAAAGTTTCAAACATCTTTTTTTGACGATTGTTTAACGAAAGAAGAGCAGAAGACAATGCTTTCGTATATGTCTCGTTTACAAAAATATAGTGAAAAGAAGTTAGCAGAAAAAAAGCGTTAAGCACTTCACTTAGCTAGTAAAGTAATAAAGGGAGGATAACGATGTACACTATTTCAGGACATCATCATATATCGATGTTGGCAAAGAACGGTAAACGAACGAATGAATTTTACGAAACAGTTTTAGGAATGCGTCGCGTAAAAAAGACAGTGAATCAAGATGACCCTTCGATGTATCATTTGTTTTACGGCGACCGTACTGGAAGTCCAGGAACAGAGCTAACCTTTTTTGAAATGCCGTATGCCGGCGCAACTCATCGTGGCACAAATGCAATTACGCGAATTGGTTTAGTCGTTTCTTCAGAAGAAAGCTTGTCCTTTTGGAAACAGCGCTTCGCAAAATATGAAGTGCCGTTTATAGAGGGGGAGTATGCAAAGCGAAGAGCATTACTTTTCGAAGATGAAGACGGTTTACAATTAGCCCTTCAAGTTGAACCGGACGCGAGGCTGGAGCATTGGGAAGCTTGGGCAGACTCTGAAGTTCCAGAAGCTTATCAAATTAAGGGTATGGGAACGATTGAGATGCAAGTCCGCCGTCTTTATAAATTAGAACGTACATTGACAGAACTTTTTGGTTATAACGTAGAACGGCTTTCAAATACCGAATTACTCTTTCGCACTGGTAAAGGTACAATTTTCGGTGAAATTTTAGCACTTGAAATCGAAGGGCCTAGTGAAAGGCCAGGACGTGGCAGTATTCATCATTTAGCGATTAGGGTAAAAGATGAAGAAGAACTCGCTTATTGGGACGAACAGATTCGTCGTCGCGGTTTTCAAACAACGGGTATTTTAGAACGGTTTTATTTTAAAAGTTTATATTTTAGAGAGTCGAATGGAATTATGTTCGAACTAGCAACTGATGGACCAGGTTTTACCATAGATAGTGATGTTGAAACGTTAGGCCAAAGACTCGACTTACCACCCTTTTTAGAAGACCGGAGAGCGGAAATTGAATCTAACTTATCGCCATTAGATTAAATAAGGAGGACTTAACGATGGAACAATATCGAATCGACCCTACAGAAGGAATGGAGTTTGGTTTATATACTTTAGGAGATCATATTTTAAATCCATTAGATGGTAAAAGATTAAGCGCTCAAGAACGAATTAAACAAATTATTGAAATGGCGAAATTGGCGGAACAAGCTGGACTCGATGTTTTTAGCGTTGGTGAAAGTCACCAGAAGTATTTTGTTTCGCAAGCTCATACGGTCATTTTATCGGCGATTGCCCAAGCAACGAAAAAAATCAAATTAGCAAGTTCAGCAACAGTTTTAAGTGTGTTAGATCCTGTTCGAGTGTATGAAGACTTTGCAACGATCGATCTTATTTCAAACGGGCGGGCGGAAATTATCGCTGGTCGAGGTTCGCGGGTTGGAGCACATCAGCTTTTCGGAGTCGATTTACGGGATTATGAGGAAATATTCGAAGAAAAATTAGAACTACTAATGAAGATTAATGAAGAGAAGTATGTCACGTGGGAAGGGAATTTTCGTCCTCCTTTAGAAAATATGCAAATCATTCCTCGCCCCTTAGAAGGTAAATTACCGATCTGGCGAGCTGTTGGTGGACCACCAGCAAGTGCAATAAAAGCAGGAGCAATGGGAATTCCGATGACACTTACGACGTTAGGGGGACCGGCGATGAATTTCAAGGCATCAGTTCTCGCATATCGTCGTATGGCAGAACAGCACGGCTTTGATCCTAATAAGTTACCATTAGCGACAACGAGTTTATTTTATGTAGCTGAAACAGAGAAAGAAGCATTACGCGGAATGTATCCGCACTTAAATGTAGGCTTTGAAGCGATTCGCGGTGCTGGTTATCCGAAACAACAGTTCGCTCAAGCTACGGATACTCGCGATGCACTTATGGTAGGAAGTAGGGAGCAAATTATTGAAAAGCTACTCTATCAGCATGAATTATTCGGTATGCAACGTTTTCTAGCGCAAATCGATTTTGGTGGCGTACCGTTTGATAAGTTAATGAAGAACATTGAAATAATTGGGAATGATATTATACCAGCAGTGAAGAAATATACGAAACAAAGCCAAAAAGACGATGCGAAAGAATAGTAATAATAAAGTAAGGAGGGGATTTACATGAACATCGTTGTACTATCTGGTTCTAATGTAGGGACGAACACAAAAACAGTAGCTACACACGTCGAAAAGCTAATCAAAAAGGAAAAACCAGATGCAACAACGAACTTACTTGATTTAGCAGATTATACGATACAGTTTAGCGATGGAAGGAACTATTTCGATTATGAAGGGGATACAAAATATGTGGCGGAGACAGTAATGAATGCAGATGTCATAATTATCGGCACACCAATTTTTCAAGCATCGATTCCCGCTACGTTAAAAAATGTCTTTGATCTAATACCAGTAAATGGATTACAAGGTAAAGTTGTCAGTATTTTTGTAACGGCCGGCTCGGTAAAACATTATCTAATTGCAGAGCAACAGTTAAAGCCTATTTTATCCTATATGAAAGCACAAGTTGTACCGACCTATGTCTTTATTGAAGAAGCGGACTTTTTACGAGGAGAAATTGTCAACGACGATATTCATTTTCGTTTAGAGCGCTTAGTTGAAGATACGATGTTGACCTTTGAAGCAGTACAATTTATGGAGGAAAAACAAGAGGAAAAGTATGGCTTTTAATAAAATCTTGCTAATGCTCCTTCGCACTAGGTAAGTTATAGAAGCTTTGTTTATTAACTTACCTAGTTGAGGCATCCACTACGTAAGATGAAGTATTATTTCATCTTTACTTACTCGAAAGAGGCCTCC
>CALGOZ010000032.1 GCA_937960785.1 uncultured Pseudogracilibacillus sp. | reverse complement strand
GATTGCAGGCCCAACTAGATGAACAAAAGGCAGAACAAAGTCGTTTGAAAAAAGAACTTGAAGTTGAATATGCGGAATTAGAGCATGCAGAATTGACGTTGGAAGAGGAACAAGAACTTATCGCAGCTGAAATGGCCATTATAGAAAAGGCGAAACAAGTAGCTTTAGAAGAAAAGAAAAAATTAGAGGAACAAGCTAGACAACAACAAACAGCAAGTCCTGGTGGTCAGCAGACACAAAATTGGACAGTAAGTAATTCAGGTTTTATTCGCCCGGTTGCGGGACGAGTTTCGTCTGAATATGGTTGGAGATTCCATCCCATTCATAAAGAGAATAGGCTTCATAAAGGAATTGACATTGCTGGCAACAAAAATTTTAAAGTAATGGCATCAAATTCAGGTGTTGTTGCTTATGCTGGATGGATGGGTGGATATGGAAATACCGTTATGATTTCACACGGTAATGTTACAACATTATATGCACATTTAAGTAGTATTTCCGTTTCAACTGGTCAAATAGTATCACGTGGACAAGTAATCGGCCGAGTAGGGTCTACAGGTACTTCAACAAATCCACACTTACACTTCGAAGTACATCCAAATGGATATGGAAATGGTACCGTAAACCCAAGACAATATGTCAACTTCTAAATGAGTGATGCAAAAGTTTAAGAACATCTAACTACACAAGTTGTAGCATAGATGTTCTTTTTCATCTTGTGGACAATTTGGTATGATACAATATATAACTGATTAAATATAGGAACGTCACAAACTTTATGATAAACTAAAATAAGAATTCTTTTTCTAATTTGAGGTGGAGTAATGAATATAAGAAAACATCAGTTAGTCGTTATGTTAGTAATGACGTTTGCAATCGGTTTTTTCGTAGCCATTTTAGCTGTGAATACGCTTAAACCGAGCGCAATGAAAGAAGGACCTCCGACAGAAATTGTATCGGAGAGCGATAGAATTTCCTTTGAAGAAAGCCTAGAAAATGTAAAGATGGCTTACGATTTAATAAATGAATATTATTTCGAAGAAGTCGATTCAGAAGAATTGCTTGAGGGTGCCATTCAAGGAATGTTAGAAAAGTTAGACGACCCTTATAGCTCTTACATGAACGAGGAAGCGATGAAACGATTCAATGAGCAAATTGAATCATCCTTCCAAGGAATCGGTGCTGAAGTAAGTATGGTAGATGATACCGTCACGATTATTGCACCAATCAAAGATTCACCAGCAGAAAAAGCTGGCTTACGTTCGAATGACCAAATTTTAAAAGTTGATGGCGAACCTTTAGATGGTCTCGATTTAAACGAAGCAGTAGAAAAAATTCGCGGTGAAAAAGGTACAGAAGTCGTCCTTTTAATCAAGCGTCAAGGAGCAAGCGAACCCTTTGAAGTAACTGTTGTAAGAGACGATATACCAGTTATTACAGTAGAGTCTGAAATAGAAACCGTCGATGGTAAGAAGACAGGGATCATTGAAATTAGCACCTTTTCTGAAGAAACAGCTAAGGAATTTGCTGAAGCTTTAGACGAGTTAGAGTCAAAAGGAATTGAAGGACTAGTAATCGATGTACGGGGAAACCCAGGAGGATTACTCCATTCTATCGAAGAGATTTTACAACATTTTATTCCAAAAGATGTCCCATATTTACAGACAGAAGATCGCTCTGGTAACCGGGAGAAATTTTATACAAATTTAGATGAAAAGAAACCTTACCCGATTAGCGTTTTAATCGACGAAGGAAGTGCATCGGCTTCGGAAATTTTAGCCGTTGCGATGAAAGAAATCGGTTATGACGTTGTTGGAAAAACGAGCTTTGGTAAAGGGACGGTACAACAGGCGATTCCTTTAACAGAAGATCGAAATGGCAGTACGATTAAATTAACCTTTTACAAATGGTTATCACCAGAAGGAAATTGGATTAATGAAGTAGGGGTAGAGCCGACAGTAGAACAGAGTCAGCCAGAGTTTTACTACGGTAATCCAATCGTTGTAGAAGAGAAACCTTTGCAACTAGATGATGCAGGAGAACAAGTCGAAAATGCTCAAGTACTTCTTGATGGAATTGGTTATAACCCGATTCGAAAAGATGGTTATTTCGATGAAGAAATGAAAAAGCAAGTAGAAGCCTTCCAGAAGGATCAAGGTCTAGATGTCACAGGAAAAATTGATAGTGAAACTGCCGGAGCTATCGAAAGAGAAGCAATGGAACAAATTCGTGAAGGTACTCAAGATTTACAAAAGCAAAAAGCATTAGAGGTGTTGTATAAATAAGGCAGGGGATTCGTAAATGGTCGAACAATGGGGTATGCAATTATTACATGGAGTGGGGCGGATGTTTTTAAATCCGCTCTTCTATTGGGTTTTAATTTTATTATTCATTGCTGGAGCAAGACGAGTAAAGGAAGAACGTAAACATTTCGGTGTCAAAATAAACAATTATTTTAAAGAAATTAGGCGTACGTTTTGGTTTTCGTTTCTTTTCGGGGTTATGATTTCAATTATTTCCCTTTCCTTTGGTTTTGTATGGACGATAGAATTCGTTTATTTATTTGCAATTATTACGATTATTCTTAGTATAACTGGTTCCTTTCATTTGTTATCGCCAGCTTATACGTTAGGATTTACGTTTTTTCTATATATGTTAATTCCTATTTTACCACTAGATTCGGTCCCGTTTTTATCGACGTTTCCTTTATTTGCGAATCGTGAATGGACGATGTTCGTTGGACTTGTTGCTCTTTTAATGTTTATTGAAGCGTTTCTTCTTATGCAAACGAAGGAATCGGATTTATTTAGTCGTGTTTCGTTAAGTGAACGGGGCGTCTGGTTAGGTGAGCAACAAATTAAACGGCTGTTAGTCCTTCCGTTTTTCTTATTTATACCGACCCAAGAAGTTACAGGGCTTGAACCGTTGATCCCTTATTTTCAAATTGGTAATGCTTCCTTTTATGTAACGGTCGTTCCCCTTATTCTTGGTAGCCAACTTACAGCAGTTGCAGCACCGATGATGACGTTTAAAAAGGAAGTCATTAGGCAAAAACTAATTTTAGCTACAATAGTGTTGGCCTTTGCCATTGCCAGTTATTTTTATCCTGTTTTCGTATTAATCGCAATGGTCTTTGCAATTATTGGAACTGAGTGGATTACCTATCGAAGCCGCCTTCGTAATCGCTATGGGACACCTTTTTTTGCACCGCAAAAACGTGGAATTCGTGTTTTAACAACGCTCCCGGGTAGTCGTGCTGAAGAGTTGGAAATTGTTCCCGGAGAAGTTATCACAAAAGTCAATGGAATTGAAGTGACGAATTCTCAGGAATTTTATGAAGCATTGCAACAAAGCGGGGCATTTTTTAAACTTGAAGTGTTAGATCATAATGATGAGGTGCGCTTTATTCAAAGTGCATTTTTTGCAAAAGACCATCATGAACTTGGGCTTATATTTCCAGAAGCACCGTATAATAAGCGCGTAACGAACTTATTAGATGAATTCGTTGAAGGAAACTAAAAACAGGCGAAGACCTGTTTTTTTCTAAATATGACAAAGTTTCGATAATGTAGCAAAACGTAATGATTACGATTTACAAATGATTTTTCCTTCGTTATAATCAAAACTGTTAATATAGGACTGTAATTTCAAGGAAAGGAATTTACCGATGAAAAAGTATAGAACAATTATAATTGCTTTATTGCTAATTTTAACGTTCATCGTTACCGGCTGTAATAAAGATGAATTAATGACAGTATATCGTGAAGCGGAAGTATCAGTATATACAACAATATATCCAATTCAATTTATCGTAGAGGAAATTGGGGATGAAATTATCGAAGTAGAATCGATTTATCCACCAGGAGTTGATGCCCATACGTTTGAGCCGACGACGAAAGAAATGACAGAGATTGCTGAGGCTGACGCTTTTATCTATTTTGGTCCAACTCTTGAAGGATTTGCTTCCTCGGCAGCGGAAGCTTTAGAAAAGGAAGAAGTTCGTTTAATCGCTTTAGAAGAGTATGATGAAATTTTTGAAAAACCAAAAGTTACAGAAGATGACTCAGATGAAGCGGTAGAGACAGCCGATAAGTTTGAACGTAACCCTCACGTTTGGCTCGATCCGCTACGTATGATAATGATGGCTGAGATTATTACAGAACAGTTAATTGATTTAGCACCAGATCATGAGGAGTTATTTGAAGAAAATAAAAAAGAACTGTTCGTTCAATTACAAAAGTTAGAAGATAAATTTAAACAGGAACTAGTAGATAAGAATAATAAATACATAATCGTTCCTCACGCAGCTTATGGTTATTGGGAGGAACGTTACGGAATTGAAGAGATTGCCCTGAGTGGTTTATCACCTTCTGAAGAACCGTCACAAAAATATTTAGCAGAAATTATTGAGGAAGCAAAAGATTTAGGAATTTCTACATTATTTTATGAACAAAATACTCCAGATAAATTAATTGAAGTGTTAAAAGATGAGCTAGAGGCAGAAACGTATACTTTACACAATTTATCAGTATTAACAGAGGAAGATATTGAAGCAGAACAAAATTATGTCACTTTAATGGAGCGTAATATCGAAACGTTAGTAGAAGCTTTTGATAATTAGTATTAAAGCTTTTCTATAGTGGAATCAAACTATAGAAAAGCTTTTTTATATCGGTCAGACTTTTTATATAACGTTATCGAGCGATAAAATAGATAAATGGAATACTCGTTTGCCTATATGATACAATAAATACAACGAATTACGAAAAATAAGGTGGAGAGTTGCCATGAGTGAGAAGTTCAAACTAGTTTCTTCGTTTAAACCTGAAGGGGATCAACCGAAAGCGATTGATCAATTAGTAGAACAAATTAATGAAGGACGGAACCATTTAACGTTGCTCGGTGCAACGGGGACGGGAAAGACCTTTACGATTTCGAATGTAATCGAACGGGTCAATCGCCCGACTCTCGTCATGGCTCATAATAAAACGTTAGCTGGTCAATTATATAGTGAATTTAAAGAGTTTTTCCCGCATAATGCGGTAGAATATTTCGTCAGTTATTACGATTACTATCAACCGGAAGCGTACGTTCCATCGACTGATACGTATATTGAAAAAGATGCAAGCATTAACGATGAAATTGATAAACTCCGTCACTCAGCAACATCGGCATTGTTCGAACGGCGCGATGTATTAATCGTCGCGAGCGTATCGTGTATATATGGCTTAGGTTCACCGGAAGAGTACCGGGAACAAGTTATTTCCTTACGTGTAGGAATGGAAATAGAGCGGGATGAATTGTTACGAAACTTGGTCGATGTTCAATATGAACGAAACGATATTGACTTCCAACGAGGAACTTTTCGAGTACGGGGAGATATCGTTGAAATTATTCCAGCATCTCGCGAGCAAGATGTAATTCGGATTGAATTTTTCGGTGATGAAATTGATAGGATTCGAGAGGTAGATGCTTTAACGGGAGAGTTAATTGGTGACCGTGAACATGTGGCTATTTTCCCAGCGTCTCACTTCGTAACACGGGAAGATAAGATGAAAATAGCAATTCGTAATATCGAGCAGGAACTAGAGGAACGATTAAAAGAGCTCCGAGCAGAGAATAAGTTACTCGAAGCCCAACGTTTGGAACAACGAACTAATTATGATTTAGAAATGATGCGGGAGATGGGCTTTTGTTCGGGAATTGAAAATTACTCCCGTCATTTAACGTTACGAGAGCCTGGTTCGACACCGTATACGTTACTCGATTACTTTCCGGAAGATTTTTTAATCATTATTGATGAATCCCATGCGACATTACCTCAAGTTCGAGGGATGTTCAACGGTGACCGAGCGAGAAAGCAAATGCTCGTCGACCACGGCTTTCGCCTACCATCGGCATTAGATAACCGTCCGCTAAAATTTGAGGAGTTCGAGAAGAAGATTAATCAAGTGATTTATGTTTCCGCAACGCCGGGACCTTATGAGCTAGAACATACGAAAGAAATGGTCGAACAAATTATTCGACCTACAGGCTTGTTAGATCCAGAAGTAGAAGTTCGCCCGGTAGAAGGACAAATTGATGATTTAATTAGCGAAATTGATAAACGTATCGAACGGGATGAACGAGTACTAATTACAACTTTAACAAAGCGTATGTCAGAAGACTTAACCGACTACTTGAAAGAACTCGATTATAAAGTTGCTTATTTGCACTCAGAAGTAAAGACGTTAGAACGAATTGAAATTATTCGTGACTTACGTCTGAAAAAGTACGATGTTCTCGTCGGTATTAACTTATTACGTGAAGGATTAGATATTCCGGAAGTATCCCTTGTTGCGATTTTGGATGCGGATAAGGAAGGATTTTTACGCTCGGAGCGCTCGTTAATTCAAACGATGGGACGGGCAGCTCGAAACGAAAACGGAAAAGTTATCATGTATGCGGACAAAATCACTCCATCAATGCAAGTAGCAATCGATGAGACGAATCGTCGTCGTCGTATCCAGAAAGAACATAATGAAAAGTATGGAATTGTACCGAAAACAGTGAAAAAGGATGTCCGTGAATTAATTCGAGCAACAGTTGTAGCAGAAGATAATAGTGAATATGAAGATACTCAATTATCAGATATATTAAAAATGCCGAAGAAAAAACAGCTTGAGATGATTGACCGAATGGAAGAAGAAATGAAGCAAGCAGCGAAAGATTTGCAATTCGAACGGGCGACGGAGCTTCGCGATTTAATTTTCGAATTGCGTGTCGAAATAGAGTCTTAGGGAGGAATTAGTCATCCATGTCTGCAAAATATATTAAAGTTAGAGGAGCAAGAGCTCACAATTTAAAAGATATTGATGTCGATATACCAAAACATAAACTCGTCGTTGTGACAGGACTTTCTGGCTCTGGAAAGTCCTCCTTAGCTTTCGATACGGTTTATGCTGAAGGTCAGCGTCGTTACGTCGAATCTCTCTCAGCCTATGCCCGTCAATTTTTAGGCCAGATGGATAAACCAGATGTCGATATGATTGAAGGTTTATCTCCGGCGATATCAATCGATCAAAAGACGACGAGCCAAAATCCTCGTTCTACTGTCGCAACTATAACAGAGATTTATGATTACTTACGACTTCTATATGCCCGAATTGGTCGGCCTGTTTGTCCAATTCATGGAATAGAAATTAGTTCGCAAACTGTCCAACAAATGGTTGATCAAGTGTTAACTTTACCAGAACGAAGCCGAATCCAAATTTTAGCTCCAGTCGTCTCTGGACGCAAAGGTGAACATGTCCAAGTGTTCGAACAACTGCAGAAGGAAGGATTCGTTCGCGTTCGCGTAAATGGTGAAATGTATGAAGTAACCGATGAAATCGATTTAGATAAAAATAAATCCCATTCGATTGAAGTAATCGTCGACCGTCTAATCGTAAGAGAAGGTATTGAAAGTCGCCTTTCCGATTCTATCGAGACAGCGTTACCTTTAGGCAATGGCCGGGTAATTATCGATGTAATCGACGGAGAGGAAATGATGATGAGCGAAAATCACGCCTGCCCGCAATGTGGTTTTTCGATTGAAGAGTTAGAACCGCGACTTTTTTCTTTTAATAGTCCGTATGGTGCCTGCCAAACTTGTGACGGACTAGGAACGAAACTAGAAGTGGATCTTGACTCGGTTATACCTGACTGGAGTAAAACTTTAAAAGAACATGCGATTGCTGCTTGGGAGCCAATTAGTTCTCAGTATTATCCTCAATTATTAAAATCTGTATGTAACCATTATGGAATCGATATGAATATTCCAGTAAAAGCTATTCCAAAAGAACAAATGGATATAATTTTATACGGAAGTGGAACTGAAAAAATAAAATTTACGTACGTGAACGATTTCGGCAAAAAGAAAACGAGCGAAATTCAATTTGAAGGTGTATTGAATAATATCGCCCGTAGATACCATAATACGTCTTCGGATTTTGTTCGTTCTACCTTAGAAGAATATATGGCAGAAAGCGCCTGTCCTACTTGTAAAGGATATCGCTTAAATGAACAAGCCTTATCGGTCAAAATTGCACAAAAACATATAAGTGAAGTGACTGATTTCTCAATTGAAGAATCATTACAGTTCTTTAACAAATTACATTTAACAGAAAAAGAAACCCAAATAGCACAATTGATTTTAAAAGAAATTGAGGATCGGTTAACCTTTTTAAAAAATGTCGGTCTCGACTATTTAACCTTGTCTCGTTCTTCAGGAACGTTATCCGGTGGAGAGGCCCAGCGAATTCGTTTAGCGACGCAGATTGGCTCTGCTCTTACTGGGGTACTTTATGTTCTTGATGAACCGTCAATTGGACTTCACCAACGCGATAATAACCGACTAATTGAAACATTACAACAGATGCGAGATTTGGATAATACGTTAATCGTTGTCGAACACGATGAAGATACGATGTTAGCGGCTGACTGGATTATCGATATCGGCCCGGGTGCCGGTGACCACGGTGGTGAAATTGTAGCAAGTGGTACACCTAAGCAAATAATGCGTCGAAAAGGTTCACTAACCGGAAATTACTTATCAGGTAAAAAATTCATCCCCCTGCCTGATCAGCGTCGCCAGCCTGACGAACGATTTGTCGAGGTAATTGGAGCTGAGGAAAACAACTTAAAATCGATTGACGTACAATTTCCTCTCGGTTTATTCACCGTCGTTACAGGAGTTTCCGGTTCAGGTAAGAGTACGCTTGTAAATGACATTTTATATAAAGCATTAGCGAAGCATCTATATAGTGGAAAGCATCGTCCAGGTAAGCATAAAGAGGTAAAAGGGTTAGAACATATCGATAAGGTGATTGATATTAACCAAGCCCCAATCGGTCGCACGCCTCGCTCGAATCCAGCGACCTATACCGGTGTATTCGATGATATTCGGGACGTATTTGCCCAGACGAATGAAGCGAAAATGCGCGGTTATAAGAAAGGGCGTTTTAGTTTTAACGTAAAAGGCGGTCGTTGTGAATCTTGCCGTGGAGACGGAATTATTAAAATTGAAATGCACTTTTTACCCGATGTATATGTCCCTTGCGAAGTCTGTAAAGGAAAGCGATACAATCGTGAAACATTAGAAATTAAGTTCAAAGGAAAGACAATCGCCGATGTATTAGATATGCGTGTTGAAGAAGCGTTACAATTTTTCAGTAATATTCCAAGAATAAAACGTAAATTACAAACGATTGTCGATGTCGGACTCGGTTATATTAAGCTAGGCCAACCGGCGACGACTTTATCCGGTGGGGAGGCCCAACGAGTGAAATTAGCAAGCGAACTCCATAAACGTTCGACGGGAAAAACGTTTTACATCTTAGACGAACCGACGACAGGTCTTCATACCGACGATATAAAAAGATTGCTTAACGTGCTACAACGACTCGTCGATAACGGGGATACAGTCGTTGTCATTGAACATAATTTAGATGTGATAAAAACGGCAGATTATATTATAGACCTTGGACCAGAAGGAGGAGACGGTGGAGGAACGGTGATTGCAACCGGTACCCCAGAAGAAATCGCTGAAGTCGAAGAATCATATACAGGTTATTATGTGAAAAAAATTATCGAACGAGATCGCGAACGGATGAAACAGACAGCCTTAAATTAATCAATAAATAACAGTAAAAGGGTATTTTTGATCATTATGAGATCGGTACCCTTTTTCTGTCTTTTGTTTCCAAATAAAATAAGTATTTTATTAAAGTGAGTCGATTAAGCATAAACTTTCCTTTGAGATGTAACATTTCGTACAATGATAGAAGCAATCTTTTTATTTCATTGTAAATGAATGTATAAAGGTGGGTGTAAGAGAAATGAAGCCAATTGATACAAAACAAGTGCAATCACAATTAGACGCTTTTAAAAATAAAGAAGTCTACGTCCATTTAGAGACGACGAACGGAGCTTATGCGAGCCATTTTGGAAATAAAGGAGTAAATGTCGGCGCCTATATTCGGAATGCGAAATTACGTTATACAAATGCCGTAATAAAAGGTGACGGTAAAAGCTATCGTGTCGGTATAAAAACAGAATTAGGATGGGTTTATGCTGAAGGACTGACCGATTGGGAACTATACGAAGAAAAGTTACTTTTAGCTGGTCACGACCCAGATGGGCGTCTGATGGTTGCTTTACAAATAAGTGAAACACCGTTTGAATAGAGTGTATTGTCAAGTTGTAGAAAGAGGAGGTTATATATGATGGTGAAAAATCATACCCATGTAGTAGTTGTATATCCGCATCCGGATGATGAATCTTTCGGAGCCTCTGGGGTAGCCAAGAAGTTCCGTTCACAAAATATACCTGTCACATATCTTTGTGGTACATTAGGGGAAATGGGGCGTAATATGGGAACCCCACCTTTTGCAAATCGAGAAACATGGCCAAAAAGTCGTGAAAAAGAATTAGAAGAAGCGTGTCGTTACTTAGATATTGATTATAAATTACTTGGATTTCGCGATAAAACAATCGAGTTCGAACCCCTCGATGAAGTAGCGACGAGAGTAAAGGAAGCCCTCGATAGTTTGAACCCGAAACCTTCATTAGTGATTACTCATTATCCAGGTCACGGTGTCCATCCCGATCATGATGCATTAGCAGAAGCGACAATCGAAGCGGTAAGAAGAATGGATCCGAAAGAGCGTCCTACTGTTTGGGCAGCAGCAATTACGCACAATTTTGAGGAAGTATTGGGTGAACCAGAGGTTGTCATTCCTTTAGGAGACGATTTTGATTACAAACTTAATGCCATCTTGAAACATCGTTCCCAAGCAGAAGGAATGTTGAAAAAGTTAGAAGAACCATCAGAAGAAGATACAGAATATATCGAAGGCCTTCAGGAGCGTCTTGGGAAGGAACGTTTCTTTATTTGGCAGTTTGAAGACTAGTAGTTTCACATATAAGCCGGTTATGTTTATTTATGATAAACATAACCGTTTTTTATAATAGCTTAAGTCGTTACGATTACTACCGGTATCTGTTTTATAATAAGTGTTGTATTACTAAGTAATATATTATTGAATATGTAAGAATCACGGGCTTTTTCTAAGCAAATTAGCAAAGGTTAATTTGACTCTAATTTTATCGATATAAATAAAAGCACTTATATCATTAAATAAATTCGATATCTCCTTTTTATAGCTTAACGATAGAAAATCGTTGAAAAAAGATGTACTATTATTAAAAAGCGAAATTAATCGTTTCCCTGTATAATAGTAGTTGACTTTTTGCTACAATAAAATAGGTTAGTAAAATGAGGATTAATCAATTTGGAGGTATGACAATGCCTGTTGTAAGAACGAAAGACTTGTTAGACAACTTTAACTTAACGCTCGTTGCGGGTGCAGACGGAATCCATCGCGAGATTTTGTCAAATGATATTTCGCGACCGGGTTTCGAAATGACAGGTTTTTTCGAGTATTATCCAAAGGAAAGAATTCAAATTATCGGTAAAACGGAGATGAATTATTTTTTGCGTCTATCTCCGGAAGAACAGTATGACCGAGCTAGAAGACTCTGTACCGACGTAACGCCGGGAATTGTCGTCTCAAATTGGTTAGATATACCTGATGTATTAATTGAAGCGGCAAATGAGGCTGGAGTGCCAATTTTAAAGTCTCCTCGTACGACGAATCGTGTCGTTGTACGAATTACGAACTTTTTAGGTTCGAAGTATGCCCCTACTACGGCTGTACATGGGGTTTTAGTTGATATTTATGGTGTCGGTGTTTTAATTATGGGAAAAAGTGGTGTAGGGAAAAGTGAAACCGCATTAGAATTAGTCAAACGGGGTCACCGACTCGTTGCCGACGATAGTGTAGAAATTCGCCAAGAAGATTATGATACGTTAATTGGTAATGCACCACCTTTGATCGAGCATTTGTTAGAGATTCGAGGTTTAGGTATTTTGAATGTAATGACATTGTTCGGTGCGGGCGCTGTTATTCGTAATAAGCGAATATCCTACGTCATACAATTAGAGTTGTGGGATGAAAACAAACAATACGAACGTCTCGGAATTGAAGAGGATACGATGACAATTATGGATGTGACAATTCCGAAAGCAACGATCCCTGTTCGTCCTGGACGAAATTTAGCAGTTATTATAGAGGTAGCGGCGATGAATTTACGACTAAAACGAATGGGTGTTAATGCAGCAGAAGATTTTTCCGAACAATTAACAACGATGATTGAAAGCAAAGGAGAAAACAATTACTTTTAATAGGGAATCGACGGAACCATAGGAGTGGTAATCATTGACCTGTCAGGGCGAAGCATTAGATAGAGTTTTTATTGAAATTGGTCCTTTTACGATTTATTGGTATGGTCTTATTATTGCGAGTGCGATTTTTATCGGACTTTATTTAGCAACGAAAGAAGCAGAAAAAGTCGGTATGCAAAAGGATATACCGACTGACTTATTAATTTTCGCTGCACCGATTGCAATCATTTTCGCACGTATTTATTACGTTATTTTCGAATGGGACCGTTATCGTGGGGAGCCGTTTTGGAAAGTGTTTGCGATTTGGGAAGGCGGTATTGCAATCCACGGGGCTTTAATTGGTGCTGTTCTAACAGCGATTGTGTTTTCTCGAGTAAAACAAATTTCTTTTTGGCAATTGGCTGATATTGCAGCGCCGAGTTTAATTTTAGGGCAGGCGATTGGACGCTGGGGTAATTTTATGAATCAGGAAGCCCATGGAGGACCGGTATCTGAAGCCTTCTATGAAAACTTCATGCAATACTTGCCTAATTTTATCGTCGAACAAATGTGTATTAACGGTACCCTTTACCATCCGACTTTCTTGTATGAGTCAGTATGGAATTTGCTAGTGTTTATTGGTTTACTTATCTTACGTAAATATAATCCGTTACGGGGCGAAGTGTTTTTAAGTTATTTAATTTTTTATTCGATTGGACGCTTCTTTATCGAAGGTTTACGTACGGATAGCCTGATGCTATTTGGACTTGTACGTCAAGCACAAATTTTATCCATTGTATTAATCGTTGTAGCAATCGGCTTAATTATCTATCATCGTAAAGGAAAAGAAGTGACTGAACGTTATGATGATTAGGGAGTATAATAGTTAAGAAATAGAATGGGAAGGGATTTATTCATTGTTACAAATCACACAACGCGGTCTTAAAGAGGGATTGTTTCTTGCATGGACATTAGGAAAAATAATTTTTCCAATTACAATAGCGGTAACTATTTTACAACATACTCCATTATTACCGTGGTTTATCGATTTAGTTGCACCATTAATGAAGTTACTAGGATTACCTGGAGAGGCAGCGATGCCTCTCGTTTTAGGTAATGCGCTTAATTTATATGCAGGAATTGGAGCGATTGTGTCTTTCGAGTTTACGGTAAAAGAAGTTTTTATCATGGCGATGATGCTATCCTTTTCTCACAACTTATTTATCGAGTCAGCTTTAGCTTCTCGTGTCGGTGTAAGTTGGTGGTTAATTTCTAGTATTCGTATCGCTCTAGCTATTATTTCTGCGGTTGTAATTAATCTCCTATGGAGTGGTGGCTCAGAATTAGCTCAGTATGGACTAATTAGTGCTCCACAGGAACAATTTAATACGTGGTTTGCCATTGGGCTCCATGGACTGAAGACAGCGACAATAGCTGTAATCCAACTATCGCTTGTTATTTTACCGTTAATGATTGTGATGCAATTTTTACGTGAACTTGGTTGGCTTACTCGCTTATCGAACTGGTTTGCGCCGTTTACAAGGTTTCTCGGCATGAAAGAAAATACATCTTTTACGCTCGTTACTGGTTTGACGATTGGGCTCGCCTTTGGTGCTGGGGTCATGATTCAGGCGGTAGAAGAAGACGGAGTATCCCGTAAAGATATGATGCTTGCGTTAATTTTTTTAGTGACATGTCATGCTGTCGTTGAGGATACGGTTGTCTTTATTCCTTTAGGTATACCAGTATGGCCTTTATTAGTTACTCGCTTGACATTAGCAATTGTGTTAACGTGGTTCGTATCCCTTGGATTTAGAGTAGTAGAAAAAAGGAGAAGAGATGTAAAGTATGAGTATTAATACAGTGTTGTTTGATTTTGACGGAACATTAATTGATACAAACGAGTTAATTTACAAGTCTTTCGTATATACATTTGATAAGTTTGGTTATTCTTTTACGAAAGATGAAATTTTATTATTTAACGGTCCACCTTTAAGAGAAACCTTTTCAAATATTAATCCGGAGCTTGCCGATGAAATGATTCGAACGTATCGTGAACATAATGCGAAGCATCATGACGAATATGTGAAGCTTTTTCCAAATGTTCGTGAAACGTTAACAACTTTAAAAGAAAACGGCTATCAATTAGCGATCGTATCGGCTAAAATGCGGGCAGGAGTTGAACAAGGTTTGGAAATAACGAAAATCGGTTCTTATTTTGATACGATTGTTACAATCGACGATGTAATAAATCCAAAGCCCCATCCAGAACCGGTAGTAAAGGCGTTAACAGAATTAAACACACCTCCAGCAGAAGCGATTATGGTCGGAGATAATTATCACGATATTTTATCGGGTAATCATGCAGGTACAAAAACTGCCGGCGTATCTTGGAGTATTAAAGGTGAAGAATATTTAAAGCAATATAATCCAACCTATATGTTACAAGATATGACTGATTTATTACCGATTGTAGGTGCAAGCTAATGCGACGGAAGACAGAACGCTACTCAGTTAAGGGAGCTAATTCCTTATGGCAAATATACCGGACAGTTTCTTTTTGGAAAGTATTTAAAAATGTCATCGTCATCCAAATTGCTCGCTATGCTCCGTCTTTACGATTTAAAAATTGGTTATACCGTACATTTTTAAAAATGAAAGTAGGTAAAAAAACTTCCTTTGCCTTTATGGTAATGCCAGATATTATGTTTCCTGAACGAATAGAAGTCGGAGATAATTCAATCATCGGTTATAATACGACTATTTTAGCTCATGAGTATTTAATTGACGAGTATCGTTTAGGGGATGTAAAGATAGGCAATAACGTTCTAATCGGAGCGAATTCAACGATTTTGCCGGGGGTTACAATCGGTGATGGAGCGGTCGTATCTGCGGCAACTCTCGTTCATAAAAATGTACCCGCTGGTGCCTTTGTCGGTGGAAATCCAATGCGAATAATTTCACAAAAAGAGCGGAATGGGAAATAAAACAAGACAAACCTCTATACAATAGGGGGTATAGAGAAAGCCGTCATATAGGCTTGTTCAATTATGAGCATATAAATAGACGTGTTCGTATTGTTCTTATAAGCTATATATAAGAACAATTGATGAGAGAGATTAGGTAAGTTTTACTAGAGGGAAAGGAAGATTGAAGATGAGTGAAAAGCGTCTTTATGATGTCGTTATTATCGGAGCTGGACCTGCTGGAATGACTGCTGCTGTATATGCTTCTCGTGCTAATTTAGATACGTTAATGTTAGAGCGTGGTGTACCAGGAGGACAGATGGCAGATACAGAAGCAATTGAAAACTATCCGGGCTTTGAAAGTGTACTCGGCCCAGATTTATCGAACAAAATGTTTGAACACGCACAAAAGTTTGGAGCTCAGTATGCTTATGGAGAAGTAAAAGAAGTTGTCGACCATGGGGATTACAAAGAGGTAATTACTGGAGACAAAACGTACCGTACAAAAACCGTAATTATTACAACTGGTGCAGAATATCGTAAACTAGGTATTCCTGGTGAAGAAGAGCTAACTGGGCGTGGCGTTTCATACTGCGCTGTGTGTGACGGGGCCTTTTTTAAAGATAGAGAAATTGCAGTAATCGGTGGTGGAGACTCAGCTGTTGAAGAAGGTATGTACTTAACACGTTTCGCGAAAAAAGTAACGATTATCCACCGTCGTGACGAATTACGGGCACAAAAGATTTTACAAGACCGTGCTTTTGAAAATGACAAAATTGAATTTATTTGGGATACTGTCGTCGAAGAAATTATAGAAGAAGATGGAAAAGTCGGTACTTTACAATTGAAAAATGTAAAAACTGGTGAAACTTCAGAGTTTAAAACGGATGGAGTCTTCGTCTACATCGGAACAGTACCATTAAGTGAACCATTCAAGTCTTTAGGTATTGTGGATGATGAAGGGTATATTCCTACCAATGAAAACATGGAAACAGAAATTCCAGGAATTTTTGCTGCAGGAGATATCCGTGTCAAAGATCTACGTCAAGTAGTAACAGCGACGGGCGACGGAAGTATCGCAGCCGAAACAGCTATCAAATATATCGAAACTTTGCCCGAAACAGTAAAATAAATCTTTAAACTCAGGACTAGTTTGTTTTCGTTGCTTTTCGAGAACAAACTAGTCTTTTTAATTTTGTCGCGCTAGTTCCTTTCATGTATAATTAAGGTAATTAAGAATTTTTAATAGGCTAATTACGTATCGTAATACAGAAGAATTACCCGGGGGGATAAATGATGACGTCATCGAAGGTAAAGTTGAAAATCATAACTGGAATGTCTGGGGCCGGTAAAACCGTTGTAGTACAGACTTTTGAAGATTTAGGATATTATTGTGTCGATAATTTACCGCCGACATTGATTCCGAAATTTTTAGAATTGATGGCCGAGACGACAAATACTTTAGATAAGGTCGCTCTCGTCATTGATTTAAGAAGTCGGGAGTTTTTTGATAAATTGTACGATGTGCTCGACTTTATTAATAAAGAAAAATGGCTCGAAGAACATATAATATTCCTTGATGCAAAGGATGAAACTCTCGTTACCCGCTTTAAGGAAACACGACGTTCACACCCGTTAGACCAAGCCGGCTTACCGTTAACTGGTATTAAACGAGAGCGAGAATTGCTCGATGAATTACGAGGCCGTGCTCATAAGATCATCGATACTTCTACATTAAAACCAAAACAATTGCGTGAGATTATCCATGAAACTTATACAGATGATCAACAAATAAAGTTTTCAGTTCATTTCGTTTCTTTCGGTTTTAAACATGGAATTCCAATCGATGCAGACCTCGTCTTCGATGTTCGCTTTTTACCAAATCCGTATTATATCGAAAAAATGCGTCCGTTAACCGGCCTTGATGAAGAGGTAGCTAATTATGTTTTTAAATGGCCGGGAACCCATACATTTAATGAAAAATTATTAGATTTATTCCGCTTTCTAATTCCCCAATATAAGATTGAAGGAAAATCGCAAACGGTAATCGCTATTGGCTGTACCGGAGGTCAACACCGTTCTGTTGCGTTAAGTGAATATTATGCAAACCAATTGCGGGATGAATATGAAGTGCACATTACTCATCGGGATTTAAGTAAGAAAGAGGTCCGTTAAAATGACGGGGAAGCATAAACCAAAAGTTGTCGTAATCGGTGGTGGTACGGGGATGCCTGTCTTATTACAAGGTTTGAAAGAGTATCCGGTTGAACTAACCGCCGTCGTTACGGTTGCTGATGATGGAGGAAGTACAGGGGAAATTCGCAACGTCATTAATATCCCAGCTCCTGGCGATATACGAAATGTTATTGCCGCTTTAGCTAATGTCGATCGGGATTTATATGAATTGTTTCAGTATCGAATCGAAGGAAATAATGGCTTAGCAGGACATGCTTTAGGAAATTTGTTACTCGCTGCGACGAATGAAATTACCGGAGATTTTTCTTTGGCTGTTAGTAAGGTTGCCGAGCTTTTTAATGTGAAAGCCAATGTATATCCCGTCGTAAATGAACCGGTCACGTTGCATGCAGAAATGGAAGACGGCACAATCGTTTCTGGTGAATCGACGATACCATTGAAAAATAAGAAGATTAATCGAATTTTTCTTACTCCTGAGAACCCTACACCTAATAGACATGTAATTGAGGCAATTAAAACGGCAGACTTAGTCGTCATTTCACCGGGAAGCTTGTATACGAGTATATTACCAAATTTAGTAATCGAAGATGTCATTCGTGCCCTCGATGAAACAGAAGCTACCGTCGTATATGTTTGCAACATTATGACTCAACCCGGCGAAACGATTGGTTATACTGCCTCTGAACATGTTAATGCGATTTATACTCATACGAAGCAACCGTTTATCGATATAATTATCGTGCAAAACGATCCAATCGACGGAACAATTTTACAAACTTATAAGGAAGAAGGAGCAAATCAAGTTGTCATCGATTATGATTCGTTGGAGAAGTTAGGCCTTCATATTATTGCGGAAAATGTCGTCGACCATAATCGACAAATAATTCGTCACAATTATAAAAAAATCTCCAAAATATTGTATAACTTAGTATAAAAGGAATGGTGCTTTATGTCATTTAGTTCGGACGTCAAGAAAGAATTGATACGAACAAGCTTTGATAGTCCGTGTCCAAAAGCTGAATTAGCAGCAATCATACGGATGAATGGACTAATCTCTACAAATGGAGGTCAAATAACTTTAGATATACAAACGGAAAGTGCTGCGATCGCGCGAAGAATTTTTACTCTTTTAAAACAAGTTTTTTCGGGACCAGTAGAATTACTTGTTCGGAAGAAAATGCGTTTGAAGAAAAATAACATTTATATCGTTCGGGTTAAAGAAGATACCGAGGAGCTACTACATACATTACAAATTGAGCATGAAAATGACGGTTTTGAACAAACGAATCTATTCGATACCTTAACAACCGATGAATGTCGCAGGGCTTATTTACGTGGAGCTTTTGTCGCTAGAGGTTCGATTAATAATCCAGAAACATCTTCATATCATTTAGAAATATTTAATTTAGACCAAGATCATAACCAAGTTTTACGAGAAATTATGAACGTTTACGAATTAAGAGCAAGGGAATTACAACGGCGAAATGGCTATATCGTCTATTTAAAGGAAGCGAATAAAATTGCCGACTTTTTACGTCTAATTGGTGCAAATAAAGCTTTATTTAAGTTTGAGGATGTTCGTATCGTTCGAGATATGCGTAATTCAGTTAATCGAATTGTAAACTGTGAAACAGCAAACTTAAATAAAACGATTAGTGCTTCGGTTCGTCAAGTTGAAAACATTAAACGAATTGAAGAAACAGTCGGTTTAGACTATTTACCAGAACGATTACAAGAGATTGCAAAAGCCCGCCTCGCTCATCCGGAAGTAACTTTACAAGAACTCGGTAAATTGTTGCCATCGGGGGAGTTATCTAAATCAGGAGTAAACCATCGTTTAAAAAAGATTGAAGAAATAGCGAAATCTTTGGAATAAGAGTGAATCTTTTTTAAAGGGCACGATTTCATCCGATATTAATAGTAAGAGATTAAAAGCATATTTCATTTATACTAGAAAAATGATATAATTAGCAAAATTTACTAATGAATAGGCGAAGGAAGGATGAAAAATATGGTAGAAAAAACAATCAAGGTCGAATTAAAGTCGGGATTACAAGCGCGGACGGCTGCACAATTTGTTCAGGAAGCAAATCGTTTTTCGTCGGATTTATTTCTAGAAAAGGATGGCAAGCGAGTAAATGCCAAAAGTATTATGGGACTAATGAGTTTATCAATTACCCAAGGCGAAACTGTCACCCTAATTGCTGAAGGTGCTGATGAGGAAATCGCACTAAGTGCATTAATTACTTTTATTTCAAAAAAAGAAGCATAAAAATTAAATAAGATAAGGTGGTGACAAATAGATTGTTAACGTACGAACAGTTACGAGAAACGTTAAAGCCTCTTAGCAAACCGTGTGTTTTTTTACATGTTGAAGCGTTTGAAGCAAATATACATTCGATTAAGGCAATGGCGGGAGATAAAAATATTCGTGTTGCTAGCAAATCGATTCGAAGTGTACCCCTTTTGAAAAAAATAATAGATGCTTCCGAACAGTTTCAAGGGGTGATGTGTTTTACTGCTGAAGAGGCACTTTACTTATATGAACAAGGTTTCGACGACTTATTAGTTGCTTATCCTTCCTGGGATGAAATAGCATTACGAAAAATAAGTAAGTTAGTAAAAGAAGGTGCCCTTATTACCGTTATGGTTGATGATCCAAAGCATATCCATTTTCTTGAAGCAATCGCCGAAGTGGAAAATGGTTCCTTTCTCGTTGCAATCGATATCGATTTATCATCTAAACTACCAGGATTACATTTCGGTGTTTATCGCTCACCTTTACGCTTAGTAGATGATGTATTAAATTTAGTGAAAATAATCCAACGTTCCGTTAACATAAAGCTCGATGGGATAATGGGTTATGAAGCACAAATCGCAGGAGTGGTCGATTCAGCACCCCAAGGAAGAATGAAAAATAAAGTCGTACAATTCTTAAAACGATATTCCTTAAAAGAAATAAAGAAAAAACGTTCCTCGGTAATGAAAGCGCTTAAATTAGAAGGAGTGTCTTTACGCTTCGTTAATGGTGGTGGTACCGGAAGTTTACTCGATACCCATTATGATCCGACGCTCACTGAAGTGACAGCAGGATCAGGATTTTACAACTCACATTTATTTGATAAATATGTCCATTTCGAACTTCAACCTGCGATGTTTTTTGTAACGGAAATTACTCGTATGCCTGAGCGCTACATGTTTACTTGTGCTGGTGGAGGTTATGTCGCTTCGGGTTCAGCTGGAATTGATAAACTACCTGAAATTTACTTACCGGAGGGCGCTTCCTTAACTAAGAATGAAGCAGTAGGCGAAGTGCAAACACCAGTTTATTATGAAGGTCCACTTGTGTTAGATTTTGGAGACCCAATTATTTTTCGCCATAGTAAAGCTGGCGAATTATGTGAGCGCTTTCATTTCATTCATTTACTTAAGAAAAATAAGATTAAAACGAAGGTGCCTACTTATAGGGGGGAAGGGAAATGCTTTATTTAAAACAAGAAAGGATAGTATGGAAAAACTGGTCTGAATCAGTAGTAGCACATCCGAAAACAATTTTTACACCGAACGATTTAGAGGAATTAATCTTATTTGTAAAGCAATGTGCTGAAAAAAATATGACAATTCGTGTCGTTGGAGCGGGACACTCCTTTACGCCACTTGTAGCAACGAATGAAGCCCTTGTTTCTTTAGACAATTTATCCGGTGTCTTCGAAGTAAACAACAAAGAAAAACTTGCGACCGTTTGGGCGGGAACTCGTTTACGCGATGTCGGTCCCTTGCTATTTGAATATGGTTATGCAATGGAGAATTTAGGGGATACAAATGCCCAGTCGATTGCCGGGGCTACAAGTACAGGAACTCACGGAACTGGGGTAAATTTTCGAAGTATATCTAATCAAATAGAAGGGCTTACGCTTCTTACTGCAAGTGGAGAATTGATTGAAATTAATCGGAATGAAAATAATCAATACTTTGACGCTGCTCGAGTCGCTTTAGGTATGTTCGGTATCATTGTAAAAGTGACCTTACGTGTCGTCGATGCTTATATGTTACAAGAAAAGAGTTATCGTCTTACGTTAGATAAAGGATTAGAAAGTTTAGAAAGATTGAAGAAAAGTAATCGAAACTTTGAATTTTTCTGGTTTCCTTATACAAATTTAATTCAAGTTAAAACATTAAATGAAGTTGGAACGGACGTGATGCCACCAGAAAGAAGTCATTCCTTTAAAAAACTCGCTGTAGAAAATGGCTTGTTCTGGATCTTATCTGAAATGAGTCGTAACATACCGTCTACCTCCCGACTTGTAAGTAAAGTGTCAGCTTTAGGAATACCGACGGGGGAAGAACAAAACCGTAGTTATATACAATATATTACACCACGTCTTGTAAAGTTTAATGAAATGGAATATTGTGTACCAGAAGAGGCAATGGCCGATGTGATTCGAGATATTGAAAGTTATTTTAACCGAAAGAAAATAGATGTACACTTCCCGCTAGAATGTCGTTATGTAAAAGGTGATTCAATTTGGTTAAGTCCATCCTACAAACGGGACTCGGCCTATATCGCTGTTCATATGTATAAAGGAATGGATTTTTCAGAATTTTTTGAAGAGGTTGAAGAAATCTTTTTTGCATATGATGGTCGTCCACATTGGGGCAAGATGCATACTTTACAATTTGATCAAATAGAAAAACTATACCCGAAAGTGGATGACTTTCTAAAGCTTCGTAAAAAGCTAGATCCTAACGGCATGTTTTTAAACGAATATCTTCGTTCTATGTTCGCTATAGATTGAAGCTTTAATTGTAAGCGATATAGTAAAGTTTGTAAACGTAAATAGCGATTAAAAAATATCGAAAGGATAATTTTTAAAAGCTTATTGTCTCGTCTTGTAATGAAAGAGACACTTCTGCAAAGAAAGGAATTTATACCACTTAGTTTGCAAACTGGAACTATAAGAGACTAGATTTCTAATTCATCGTGAGCAAGTATAAATAAAAAGACGTTGTTCAATTTAACTGAACAACGTCTTACCTTACTTTCAAATTACTGTTTACGTTCTAAAATATTATCGATTAAACCGTATTCTACGGCTTGTTCTGCGGTCATAAAGTTATCGCGGTCAGTATCAGCCTCGATTACATCTAGAGGTTGTCCAGTACGCTCAGATAAAATTTCGTTTAATTTCTCACGCATACGGATGATTCGTTTAGCATGGATTTCGATGTCCGATGCTTGACCTTGGGTACCACCTAGCGGCTGATGAATCATTACCTCACTATTCGGTAGAGCAAAGCGTTTACCTTTCGTACCAGCTGCAAGCAAGAAAGCTCCCATCGACGCAGCCATTCCTGTACAAATGGTCGAAACGTCCGCTTTAATATATTGCATTGTATCGTAAATTGCCATTCCGGCTGTAATCGAGCCACCCGGAGAGTTAATGTATAAGGAAATATCCTTCGTTGGATCTTCAGCTTCTAAAAATAAGAGCTGTGCAACGATTGAGTTAGCGACGTTATCATCAATTGCACTACCAAGCATAATAATTCGGTCTTTTAATAAGCGGGAATAAATATCATAGGCACGTTCTCCACGATTTGTTTGTTCGATAACTGTAGGTATTAATACCATTTTTACTCCTCCTTTAATGTTTCCACCAGTAACGAAATAACATTCTACAAGTATCATACTCTTTTGGTCAAAAAAGGTCAAATGATACGATTGAGAAATCTATTCGCTTAGTATAGCCGGAAATTTTTCGTTTTAGACGAATAAAACAACCGACTTATAAAAAATTATATCGTACCTTACCTTGGAAAGTAAACAACTAATTCCCAACAAGCTTCGGCAAAATTTGCGTTAACGTTTTATATGACAGATTGAACTTTGTCCGATAAAATGGAGATAGTAAATAGTTGTTAAAATCGTAAACTCACTGTATAATATCTTTTGTATATCCTTGCGCCCGTAGCTCAGTTGGATAGAGCACTAGATTCCGGTTCTAGGCGTCGGGGGTTCGAATCCTCTCGGGCGCGTACCTTATAAAGCCAGTAGTGACAAGAGTTTTGCAATTCTCACTACTGGCTATTTTTATGTAACAAATAAGAAAAGGTCACTAAGTAATCACATCGCTATTTTATTTAGTATTTTATCACTGAATTTTGAGGCTAATTTAAATTAATTACATTTACTGGTGGCGTATTGCCTATATAAAGTAGGAAACTTTACAAGTATAATATTTTATCCTGAATTTCAAGTTTAAGTTAGTCACCTAAATTATGTGAATTACCCTATA
>CALGOZ010000031.1 GCA_937960785.1 uncultured Pseudogracilibacillus sp. | reverse complement strand
TAGAGCAAAGGACTGAAAATCCTTGTGTCGGCGGTTCGATTCCGTCTCGAGCCATTTAATTAAACTAAGCTTTTGCTTAGTTTTTTTATTCGGGAAGTATTGGGAAAAAGCGAAACATTTGCACGATGTGGAAACCTTTGATAATCTTGTCATATAAGGTTATTTAAAATAATTATTTAAATAAGGAGAGGATTCAGTATGGCAAAGTTTGAATTACCAGAATTACCTTATGCATACGACGCTTTAGAACCGACAATTGATACAGATACAATGAATATTCACCATACGAAGCACCATAATACGTATGTAACAAACTTGAACGCTGCACTAGAAGGGCATGCGGACTTACAGAATAAATCAATCGAAGAGTTAATTAGCGACCTCGATGCAATTCCAGAAGATATTCGCACAGCAGTACGAAATAACGGTGGTGGCCATGCGAACCATAGCCTATTTTGGGAAATCCTATCACCAAACGGTGGCGGAGAGCCAACAGGTGAATTAGCTGACAAAATTAACGAAAAGTTCGGTAGTTTCGAAAAGTTTAAAGAAGAATTCGAACAAGCGGCTGCAACACGTTTTGGATCCGGTTGGGCTTGGCTCGTACTTAATAATGGTGAGTTAGAAGTAATGAGCACACCGAACCAAGATAGCCCATTAATGGAAGGTAAAACTCCATTATTAGGATTAGACGTTTGGGAGCATGCCTACTACCTAAAATATCAAAACCGTCGACCAGAATACGCAAAAGCATTCTGGAACGTTGTAAACTGGGACCAAGTAGCAAAGAATTACGAGGAAGCTAAATAAGGATTATAAATTAACAATAATAAACTAGTCTGAAACGACTTTAAAAGAAAAGATGGACTGATGTTCTTAATAATTTAAGGACTTAGTCCATCTTTTTTAATTAGAAAAATATTTCGTGTTTATTATTTAAATTGAAGATATTCTTGCTTTAGATTAGTGTTATTAACACAATTTAGTTATGATGCTTTTACCGTTATTTATAAATAACGATAGAGGTTTTATAGTTGTTATATAAAAAATACTTACTTAAAGTAAATAAAAAAGAAACGATGTTCGTTTAAGCTGAACATCGTTATTTTATTTCTTGGACCTTGCCTTAGCCACTTTTTATTTTCTATATACATATCTTCATTACTCTCGTTCAAACTAACATGAAGGGGTAATTAAGGTATGTTTCAAATTATAAAAAAGTATATTAAAACAGAATATAACAGTAAAGATTTATACGTATTATTACTAATTGGCGGTTTATATGCAATCGGTTTATTTTTATCGAATACGTTTGTGAACGTATATTTGTGGCGTCAAACTGAGGATTTTTTGACGATTGCTGCTTATCATTTAGCAATTCACATTAGTAAGCCGATAACGTTTTACTTTGCAGGTAAAATGACAAAAAAAATCGACCGTGTTATTGTATTACGTCTCGGTGTTATTTTTTTATCTTTATTTTTTTTAACGGTTTTAATTTTGCAAGATAAGGCTGCTTATTTCAACGTTTTACTTGGTATATTAATTGGGATTGGTTATGGTTTTTATTGGCTTGCCTTTAACGTGCTTACTTTTGAAATAACGGAACCGTATAATCGAGTGTTTTTTAACGGTCTTTTAGGTAGTTTACAATCAATTAGTGGAATGGTCGGTCCATTACTTGCCGGAACGATTATTTCAAATATGAAAACAAATATCGGTTATATGACGATTTTCTCAATGTCTTTTACATTATTTATTATTGCTGTAATTTTAAGTTTTTTTATACAGCGACGGGAAACTGACGGCGTATACAATGTAAAAGCAGTTATTCAACAAATAAATAAGAATAGAAATTGGCGCAACATTTTATTCGCTAATTTATCTCAAGGGATTCGTGATGGTATTTTTATTTTTGTTATTCCTATTTGGATTTTCTTAACGACGAATGATGAATTTTCATTAGGGATTTTTAATCTCTTAATGCATGGAAGCTCGTTTATTGTATTTTTACTCTTAACGTGGTTACTTAAAGATTCTTTTCGAAAACGATTTATTTTTATAAGTTCAATTGTGATTGCCTTTTCTGTAGTGATTTTAATGTTCGAGTTACACTTTTATCTACTACTTATTTATGCGTTAGTAATTGGAATAATGGTTCCGGTTCTACTCGTACCGTTTCAGTCTCTTACGTACGATGTAATTGGAAAAAGTTATCGAGCCCGGGATTTGCGAATAGAATATATCGTCTTATTAGAATTGTTTTGTAATTTAGGAAGTATCATCTCAATCGTTATTTTTATTTTTGGTTTAAAGCTTTTTATAAAGATAGATCCCGTTCCGTATATGTTGGCGATATTTAGTTTATCGTATTTGTTCATTTACCTCTTTGTTCGTCCGTTATCGATAAAGTAAGAAGGAAAAATAAAACGTAAAAAAGTGCGTTTCCTTTTATAATGATGTTATAATAGTAGAGGAATTGACGAAAAGAGGGGGGAAATGGATGCCGACGAAAAAAAATAAGAAAGAAGAAACGAAAATTCCTCTACGATTAAATTTTTTGTTTTTTATCGTTTTTATTATGTTTACGGTCCTCATCGTACAGCTCGGTGTCGTACAAATTTTGCATGGTGAAAGCTTCCAAGAAGAGATCGATCGAATGGTACTCGATACATCGAAGACACCGGTACCACGGGGGAAAATTTTAGACCGCAATGGAAAGGTAATCGTCGATAATAAAGCGTTGTATGCAATAAGTTATACACCACCAAAAAGGGTTCAGCCAGAGCATAAGCTTGAATTAGCTGAACAACTCGTTCCATTTTTATCTCTCGATGATAAAGCCCTCGATCGGGTGACCGAACGTAATAAACGTGAATATATATATTTGAAAAATAAAGATGAAATTCATAAACGAATTCCCGAAGAAGAATTAGAAGAATTATCAACTTCCGAACAATATCAATTGTTTTTAGACGAGGTTAAAGATGAAGAGCTTGAACAAATTAGTGACGATGAATTAAAAGTAATTGCAATTAAGCGAGAGCTTGATAAAGCTTACTCCTTGACACCTGAAATAATAAAAAAGGACAATATATCAATTGAAGAATATGCAACAATCGCCGAACATTTATCAGAATTACCTGGAATCAATGCGACGACGGACTGGGAGCGGACGTATAAATATGGCGATACGTTAAAGTCGATTCTCGGTTCGATTACAACTCAAGAACAAGGTATTCCGCGGGAAGAAGAAGATTATTATTTAACTCGGGGATATAACCGAAATGATCGAGTTGGAAAGAGCGGTCTCGAAGCTCATTATGAAGATTTATTGCGAGGTAGAAAGGAAAAAGTCGAGCACCGTACGACGAAAGAAGGAGAAGTAATCGATTCGAAAGTAGTCGTTCCTGGAGAACGAGGAAAAGATTTAATTTTAACAATTGATATCGATTTTCAACAGAAATTAGACGAAATTGTTCTAGATGAGCTGAAAAAAGCACGATCGCAACTACCAGGTCCAAACCGATATTTAGAAGATGCTTTAACGGTAGTGATGAACCCAAAAACAGGTGAAATTATCGGTTTAAGTGCAATGCACTATAATCGAGAGACGAACGAATATGAAGCGACACCGCACAAAATTTTTTACGATGCGCATCGGCCAGGTTCTACAGTTAAGGGAGCAACTGTTTTAGCTGGATTACAATCTGGAGTAATAAGTCCAGGAACAGTCTTTATCGACCGACCAATTAAAATCGCTCAAACTCCTACTAAGTCGTCTTATCGTACTTTAGGGCCTGTTAATGATATTCAAGCGTTAAAATTATCTTCAAACGTGTATATGTTCTATATTGGATTACGTATGGGTGGAGAATATCGTCATCCGTTTCCTAACAACGCTGGGGCAAAATATAATCCGGAAGGGGCCCAAACGATGCGTAATTACTTCCACCAGTTCGGACTCGGTGTAAGTACAGGTATTGATTTCCCTTTCGAGTCGACAGGATTCGTTGGTCCAGCAGATATACCAGGTAATTTAATGGACTTAGGAATCGGACAATATGATACGTATACAACGCTTCAGTTAGCCCAATATGTATCGACAATCGCCAATGATGGGGTTAGAGTTGCTCCACGTTTAGTAAAAGAAATTCGCAACCCTTCTGAAAACGAGGATGAATTAGGTTCAATTTATAAAGTGAATCATACGAAAGTATTAAATAAAATTGATGTCGATCCTAAATATATTAAGCGAGTTCAGGAAGGTTTTTGGAAGGTGTTTAACGAATCCGGTGGTACCGGGTATAGTCATTGGGCTGGTAAACCATATCGACCAGCTGGAAAAACAGGTACGGCAGAAAACGAAGTATATGAACAAGATAGTGATGGCAATTATCGTCAAGTCGCAAAAACAGAAAACTTAGCATTAGTCGGTTATGCTCCTTTTGAAGATCCAGAAATTGCTTTTGCAATTATCGTCCCAAATACAGGAAATGTTCGGGGCCAATATCCGATTAACCATAAGATTGGTACGCGTTTAATGGATGCATATTTTGCGGAAAAAGATGATAAAGAAGAGGAATAAGAAGATTAAAGTGCATAAAAAGGTTTAGAGCAAACAAAGCTCTAAACCTTTTATTTTTTAATTTCCTGGATAAGTAGTTAATGTTTCGGCAATTTCCTTTAACGACATATCGCTATGCACTTTAAAAGAACCTATTTGTAAATAAGGACTATAATCGTTATCTTCCATATAGGCGACAAATTCATCGACATCTTTAATAATTCCTTCGTCCTTCAATCGATCGCCTATATCTTTTATAACGTCTCCTTGTTTAACACGGACTGTTGCTTTTTTACGTTTGTCTTTTTCTTTATCTTTTTTCTTATCTTTTTCGTCCTTATCCTTTTTCTTTTCTTTATCAGACTTTGTATCTTTTTTATCTTTTTGCTCTTTCTCTTTGTCTTTCTTTTCTTTTTCTTCGTCGTTATTTTCAACATTTTTTTGTTCATCAAGATACATTGAGAAAGAAATAAAGTCATCCTGAGTGATGACGCGATATCCTTTATCTTCTATGGCTTCAGATAATTCTTCAACGGAATATTCTTCAATAGCTTGTCCTCCATCATCGGTAATTAAAAACATAATTAACAAGACGATTGAGGCCGTTAAAAGTCCGATTGAAAAATATCGGATTGGAATTCTCATTTTTGTCACTGTCTCCTTACTACATTTGGTGTTTTAAAATCGTTTGCACATCGTATGGCGTTAAATTCGTTTGCCTTGCAATATCATCGATTGAGAAACCTTGTTCATGCAAGTGGTGAATTTTTTGAACAAGTAACGGTTTATTTGTTAAATCTTCATTTCGCCTTGTTGGAACTTCTTGTTTAGTCGATATCGGTTGCGGAATCGGTTCATTCGTTAATAGCTCTTCTTCTAGGACATTTAGCTTTTTCTTTATTTGATATGTATCTTGCATTGTTGATAAAGAAAATTGTTCAAGTTGGTCCTCAAGTTGTTGTAATTTATCGCTGAAGAAAAAGCTACCGATAAACAAGCCGATACCGATTAAGATAATCGTTAATATTATATAAATCATACCTCTACCCCTCCTAGTCTAGAATACATTATACAAGGATATAGAAAAATGTTAAAGTAAAAAAAGATTGATATTCGAACACTGCTTTGTTATGATAATTATGGTATAAATCTTGCTTACTATTTAGGAGGTATAAAAATGCGTGTAAACATTACATTAGAATGTACAGAAACAGGAGACCGTAACTATATTACGACAAAAAATCCACGAAATAATCCTGAACGAATTGAATTAAAGAAATATTCACCACGCTTAAGAAGACATACATTGCACCGTGAAACTAGATAACGTGCACAACAAAAACTCTAGCCAATTGGTTAGGAGTTTTTTTGTTTATATAAAAATTTTAGCGAAATTAGGTGAGAAATGGTGCCTAAATTGACTAAAGATCAATTGCGTAAACAAGTTGTGACGAAATTGGCGCAATTAACAGAGCAGGAAAAAGTAAAAATTGAAAAAATGTTGCTACACCATTTGGTTAATAGTTCTGTTTGGAAAGAAGCCCAAACAATAGGAATCACCTGTTCGACGAAAAGTGAATGGGATACATATCCAATTATTGAAAAGGCATGGGAGGAAGGAAAAGTTGTCGCCGTGCCTAAAACAATTCCGAAACAAAGAGTTATGCTATTTTATCGTATCGACTCCTTTTCCCATTTAGAAGAAGGGCACCATAATCTGATCGAGCCAATTCCAAATAAGGAGCGTTATATAACGAAAGATAGGATCGATTTAATTCTCGTACCAGGTCTAGTCTTTGATAAAAGGGGATATCGGATTGGCTTCGGGGGAGGATATTATGATCGGTTTTTAAAAGATTATAGTGGAATAACAGTTTCCTTACTAAGTAGGCTACAACTTGTAAAGTCAATTCCTATCGAAAAACATGATCTTCATGTACAATATGTTATAACTGAATCGGGAATTGAAAAGGTGACTAAGCAAAGTGAGGTGTAGCATGCATTTACAGCAACAGTATTATTTATATGATTTTGCAAACCATTTGATTAATAATGAAAATTTTGAACTCGCACATATAAATATTAATAAAAATGAAATTTGGTTAATTAAGTCCCGTTGGCGTTCGACAAAAATTATTCGCTTAATTCAACGGACTTTCGACTGGGGTAATCATTTGAAAAATGATATTGCGAAATTATTCCAACAAGTTCGTAATATTCGCAAACAATTAGGTAGTAAACGAATTGAAATATATAATGTATATATAAGTGATTTGGAACCAGTCGATGACTGGGAAAAGTTAAAATCTCCTCTTCAATTGAAGGAGAGGAATCCGCTTAAAATGAAAGTATATTATATGACAGCAGAAAATCGTAAGAGCGAACAAGAAAGGTTATTAAAAGAGTTAAATGCGGAATCGACTTATACATTAAAAGAAGCGACTATTGAACAAAAAGAGAAGGCTGTCGAACGATACCAGTATGAATTAGGTCGCTCGATTTACGAAAAAAATCGCAAAGTTCGCTCCATATTTTCGTTCGGCAAACCTCGAATGACCTATATTTTACTCTATATTAATATCGTCATTTTTTTCTTAATTGAACTAAATGGTGGTAGTATGAATCCAGAAAACTTAATTCTATTCGGCGCAAAATACAACCCAGCAATCGTCAATGGTGAATGGTGGCGAATCGTTACGTCGATGTTTTTACACATTGGCTTTCTTCATTTATTTATGAATATGCTTGCTCTTTATTTTTTAGGAACTGTAGTCGAGCGAATATATGGATCGTTTCGATTCGTATATATTTATTTACTCGCTGGAATTGCCGGCGGATTAACGAGCTTTGCTTTTAATGTGTCCATTGCTGCAGGGGCATCTGGAGCAATCTTCGGTTTATTCGGAGCTTTGTTGTTTTTTGGAACGATTTATCCAGACCTATTCAAACAGACGATGGGTGTAAATGTATTACTCATTTTAATTATTAATTTAGTCTTCGGCTTGCTCGTTCCACAAATTGATATGGGAGCCCACCTTGGAGGATTAATAGGTGGATATATTGCTTCTGCAATTGTATTTGTACCACGGAAACGACAGCGCTTCATTCAAATAAGTGCGTTAATCTTATATTTTATAGGAATCATTAGTCTAGGGTATTATGGAATTACGGTAAATTTAACCTTACTTAACGACATTTTAGTTTTCTAGTTGAATTTGTTGTCGTAATTGTTTATTTTCACCTTGTAATTGAAATAAAACATAAAGATGGGATAAGTCATTGGCAAGGAGAATAACCGGCATGTAGTCGTTACTATTTTCGCTAATGGCTTCTAAAATATAATTTTTATATAATCCTTCCCATAATTGACCGGTTATTCGTGCAGCAGTTACTGCTGAAATATCTGGACCTAAGTAGCTTTCAAATTGATCAAGTTGCATAAAAGAAATAAGTTTATATTGTTGCTCATCTAAATTATAAAAATCGATTAATTGTTGCCAATACAAATGTAATTGTTCGTCGATTGTTTCATTTATTTGATGAGCAATTTCTTTTTTCTTCGTCGGTTTCTTGATCAAATAATTATCTAAAATATATCCTTCGTCTTTCGTCATTTGTTGGATGCTCGTAATCGTATCATTTTCGTGCCATTCACCATGGTGAAATGTAAGCGATTGAACAAAAGAAGGCGCATCGACTGTTAAGGATTCTTCCTGTTCAATCGTCGTTTCTCTTTGTCTCCAAGCATTTAAGATACCTTTTAATCGTCCATTAATAAAGAGAAGGGAAACGTCTTGTCGTAGATAAAAATTGTCCTCTGTTTCTGAATTAGTTTTCCAGTAAAGTTCTTTTGTTTCATCGTCGAAGGAAAGAATAGTACTT
Organism: uncultured Pseudogracilibacillus sp.; assembly: GCA_937960785.1. Classification (GTDB taxonomy): domain Bacteria; phylum Bacillota; class Bacilli; order Bacillales; family Amphibacillaceae; genus Pseudogracilibacillus. The sequence continues at coordinate 59,661 of CALGOZ010000031.1, read as the reverse complement.
GCTTTAGAAAACTCTTTTGTCCCGTCGATTGGAAAATACGTAATCGTTCGCTCTGTTTTTGTAAATGAAACAAAAAACAAAATGAATAACATAAAAATGACTAAACCAAACGATACAATAAAAGTTGTCCTCATATATCTCATACCTTCCCCATTTACTTGTCTACTAACAATATATGAAAGGGGGAAAGTAAAATATACAATCGGTGATGAAAATGAAAACGATGTTAGATGTACGAAATTTACTTAAAAGATTTGGAACATTTATTTATACTGGAGATCGGCTGGGCGATGCACAATTAATGATAATGGAGATAGAAGAATTGAAGGAGCAAGGACTTATATCCCAGGAGGAATATTTGCAAGCAATATTGCTACTTCGGAAAGAAGAAGCCCGTTTTCGACAGTAGTAGATAAAAGTTGTCACAAAAAAGTCAAAAAGAAGGTTCTCTTTTAACTACAAAGTGAACCTTCTTTTACAGCAATTTTAAATCATTAACTACAAAACGGAGCCGAGGTTAATTCACAAATAATAGTCATAATTGAGAAAAACCCAAAGCTTAACGCTGTGATTGCAGAAAATACAATTGCTAAAATATTTTTAAATTTCAACTGTCTCAAGAATGATACGACTGATAGTAATGCAACGATTAGAAATATAATTGCTAAAACCATCTTTCATACAACCTCCCTATGTACGTGTTAATCATAACAATTATATGTATAATAATAGCATAAGAATAACTCAACACTAATTCTATAATATATATAACCATTTGTCGAGTTATTATCCTTATTCAATTTTAAAAAATTTTAGAACAAAATGGAGAGTGCATAAAATGAACATACATACATTGTCTTTAGGACCGATAGGGACGAACTGCTACATCGTTCATAACGGGGAAAAAGGTCTTATATTCGATCCCGGAGCGCAACCTGATGTAATTGAAGCATTTCTAACGGAAAATAATATTGAACCGTTAGCGATTTTATTAACTCATGCCCACTTTGATCATATTGGTGCGGTTGAGTCTATTCGTAACACGTATCAAATAGATGTATATTTACATGAGGAAGAGCAAGACTGGTTAGAAGATCCTTCCTTAAACCGTTCGAGTATTTTCTTTGGCGAAGCAGGTGCAGTTCGAACGGGAAAGCCGGATGTATTAATTACACCGGGTAAGTGGGAGATTGGCCCTTTTACCTTCGAAGTCGTTCACACCCCAGGGCATTCGCCGGGTAGTGTATCCTATATTTTTCATGACGCTCAATTTGTCGTTTGTGGTGATACGTTATTTAATCAGGGAATTGGTCGAACTGATTTACCTGAAGGAAATTTCCAACAATTAATGACAAGTATTTTCACCCATTTATATACGCTAGATGAATCTTTTACAGTTTACCCGGGACATGGACCATCGACGACTGTTGGCTCTGAAAAATACTCCAATCCGTTTACAATTCAAGTACAACGGGACGAATAAAGAGAAAGCGTGCTTTTCTAGGGAGAAGCGCGCTATTTTTTTTCGCTAAGAGAAAACCATTTCCAAAAAAACGGCAACACTCCAAACCATTTATGACTATAAGGTTCGTACAATTCCTTGTCATTTGCTTCTTCTTTTATTGAAAGATGTTTGATTATCGATGTAACGTAAAGATTGAAGCGCAACTTGATCTCCTCCTTTTCCAAAATATGTTGAAAATTTACTTTTGATTGAAAGTTTATGTTTATTTTGTACGTTTTCTTGAAAAACATACCTTTTTTATAAAAAAAAAAGAGAGTTGTTTTTAAAAAATCGCTATTTGCCTAATTATTTTGCTTTGTGTACACTTACGATACCGACAAGAAAGCGAGGTGAACAAATGGAAAATGACCAAGGATACTTCAGCTTTTGTTGAACGATTGTTTATGCGAGCGTTTTATAAAAAGGCAACAGATATTCATTTCCTTCCATCATCCACATATAACACCGTAGCAATTTATTTCCGCATCTTTGGGGATCGGAGTTTTATTCAGCGAATTTCTCTTTCTTTCTATAATCGGATGTTAACGTATGTAAAGTTTGCGGCTAATATGGATATTGGTGAAAATAAACGTCCGCAAAATGGGACACTTACATATTCTTCTAAACAGACGACGTACCATTTACGTCTTTCAACGTTACCAGTTCAGCGATTAGAAAGTTTAACGGTTCGTATTTTTCCACAAAGTATCCCACCGCCACTAGAACAATTAGTACTTTTTTCCTTTCAAGGTGAACAAATTCGCAAATGGTTACAACATCGTTCAGGAATCCTTTTGTTTACAGGTCCAACGGGATCTGGTAAGTCAACGATGATGTATTCTTTAGTCCAAGAATTAATCAAAACTTCAAATCGCCAAGTAATCACGCTCGAGGAACCAATCGAGCGACAAATTGAAAATGTATTACAAGTAGAAATTAATGAAAGAGCGGGGATTACTTATGAAGAAGGGTTACGAGCAGCATTACGGCACGATCCGGATGTTCTATTAATTGGAGAAATTCGCGATGAACATACAGCTAAATTTACCATTCGTTCATCTTTAACAGGGCATCTTGTTTTAACAACTTTACATGCGAAGAATATACCTGGAACGATTGAACGTCTTCTGGATTTAGGAATCTCGCGTACAGATCTTAGTCAAACGATTGTTGGTATTGCATCACTACGATTAATCCCAGTTATCGTTAGGGGAGAAGTTCGCCGTCGGGCCGCTATTATCGAACTAATTGACGGAACTTCGCTTAGGAAGCTGATCGAAGGAAAGACTTTACCTAAGTCTTGTTATTATACCTTTACACAATTAAAGGAGAAAGCATGGTGCTATGGATTTATTGATCAAAAAGTTCTTTCTGAAACGTAAAAAGAAAGTAGTAAAACCAAAAGAGCAATTAGCTTTTTTAAAGCGATTGTATCGTTTATTACAAAGAGGGTATTCGTTATCTGAAGCCCTAGATGTCATTGCTTGGGATGAAAGATTACAAAAAGCGACCGAACAAATTCATACAACAGTTTTATCAGGTAAACCTTTCGATGAAGCATTGAAACAGGCAAATTTTCATCCATTAATCGTTCTTTATATTTATTTCGTTCGCATTCACGGAAACTTAGTTACAAGTTTACAAAAAAGTATCGAACTTTTCGAACAAAGATTACAAACGATTGAAAGCTTTAAAAAAACAAGTCGCTATCCTCTTATTCTAATCATAATCTTCATTTTGTTATTTCTTTTAATCCATTACTTTATTTTCCCAGCTTATGAAGAGATGTTTCACTCTTATACTGAAGCCTATGCTACGGTGCAATTTACTTTTTTCCTTTACCGAATTTGTATCGGTTTATTTTTCTCTACTTTACTTGCAATAGTTATTCTCACTATTCTATGGAAGTTATATAAAAATAATATACCTCTTTCCTTTCAGCTACGCTTATTTTCTTATATTCCTATTTATCGTTCCTTTATTAAGTTACAAACGTCTTTTTATTTTGCAACGCATATAAGCATGTTTTTAAAGGCTGGACTATCGATGAATCAAATTATTCAACATCTAGCAACACAAGAAGAATTACCGATTGTACAACATTATGCGACGTTAATGTTAGACCATGTTGGGAGAGGTTATTATTTAGATCAACTTCTTCATAGGTTAACTTTTATTGACGATCAACTTGCAACACTTTTTCAACGGCACCATAATTTAGATGGGTTGCAAAAAGATTTAAGTACGTATGCAGATTTTGCTCAAGAATATCTACAAGAGCGAATGATGCAAGCGATTATGTATATTCAGCCGATTGCTTATAGTTTACTCGGTTCATTTATTATTATGATTTACTTATCTTTATTATGGCCAATGTTTCAATTAATCGATGCAATTTAAGGAGGTATATGAATGAAACGTGAGGAAGCTTTTACTTTAGTGGAAATGTTAATCGTACTTTTAATCATATCTATTTTAATTTTGTTAATTGTCCCTAATATCGCAAAACGATCTTCTAACATCCATGCTCAAGGTTGCGATGCTCAAGTAGAATTAGTGCAAAGTCAAGTAGTGGCTTATGAATTAGATCATAAAGAGAAACCAGGAAACCTACAAACGCTTTTGTCAAAAAACTATATAGAGGAGAAGCATTTAAAGTGCGGTGATGGTAAAACAATTAAAATGCGCGCAAATGGAGAAATATATTATGAGTAACCAACGGGGATTTACAATGATGGAAATGTTAGTCGTTCTTGCGATTACTTCTCTTTTAACCATTTTTTTACTACCGAAGTTCTCGGAAACTGTTCGGAGTCAGGAACAACGACATTTCTTTACTTTGTTTGAAAGTGATAATTTATTTTTACAGAATCAAATGTTATACAGACCTACTTACGGTCGAATTAATTTATATCGATCGAGTTACGTTATTAATTTAGGAAATAACGACCTTATATATCGAACGTTACCAGAACCTTTACATTTAACGAATCCAAATTATCAAATATCCTACGCATCCTCCGGTACAATTCGCCAGCCCTATACATACCGGTACAAATATAACAATCACGTATATCGTGTCGTATATCCTTTTGGGAAGGGACGTTTTTATGTGGAACAGTAGAGGATTTATTTGGGTCGAAACCTTACTTAGCTTACAAATTGTACTTATTCTTGCCATTACAATAATGCCGCTTTATTCGAAGATTACGACGGAAAAAGATCTCCTTCATAAGCGAACTATGTATTCTTTAGCTTTATATAATGAATTAAAAGAAGTAGTTTATAAAAAGGGTATGGGAAGCTATTTCTATGAAAAAGAGATCGATTCTTCCGTCGTAACATTTCATTTTTTCGATGAATCTCCATATATAAAGGGGTGTATTAGTTGGACGAATGCAAAGGATAAAAAGGAAAATCTCTGTTTATATCGACTCCAAAAATGATGAAGATGGTTTTACGTTACTTAGTTCGCTCCTTCGTTTAATGATGATTAGTATTGTTTTACCATTATTGTTATTCGCCTTAACGAAAATAACTGTATTGCCAATGCAGTCGAGTATGTCTGTTCATCAACTATTTTTTATTATTCAAAATGAGTTGTACCGTGCAAGCGAAGTGACTTATTCGAAAAATCAATTAACGTACATCAATGAAGAAGGAAATAATAGGATTGAATTGTATGGTAATGTACTACGTCGACGTGTCAATTTTCAAGGGCATGAGGTATATCATCAAAATGTAAAAAGTTTTTCTATCACAGGTCATCCAGAAGGTCTTAAAGTAACGTTGACCTTATTATCGGGGGAAAGTTATGAAAGGATTTTACTCGTTCCTTAGAAATGAGCGGGCGTTTTTCTTACCATTTGTACTATTTATTTTTTTTATTATCTTTTCTGTCGTCACAACGAGTATTACAATTTATCAAAATGAACTTAAAATTAGCAATCACTTATACGAACAATTAAAAACAGAAACGCTTGTTGAAATGACTAAACTTAATTTCATACAAGCGTTAGAAACAGAAGAATTAAGAGAAAGGGGAGAACTCACTTATACCTTTCCGCAAGGTGATGTTTCATTGCAATATGAAAAGAAAAAAGCTCATACGTATAAAATATATTTGGATATTATAACAGATCAAAATACGGAATTTTTCATTGAACTTGTGGTTAATAATGAAAAGTAAATGTTGTATAATTTCTTTAAAAAAGTTTAAACTAAGCAAGAAAAGTGATAAAATTGTTAACGAATTCGAACAACTAAAGGTAACGAAGGATTTTAATAAGAAGATTACTTTACATTATTTTATCGGTAGTTTATAATGAGTTCTGTATAAGGTAAACATCAAAGGAGGGGGAAAAGCATGGATCGTATGTTTCGTGTTATTGCGTTTTGGACAGGAGTCTTCGCCGTCATGTTCTACGTAGGTGAAATGTATATTCCTGCAATTTTATTCCTTGTTCAAACTGCATTTTTCCTTGCAATTAGTTATTTAAAACTTTCAGAACGTATGTATATGTACTTATTTGGAGCATACTTAACAGTGTTTATGATTGGATTTACATGGTATACAGAATTTATTATGGTACCAGGATTTGGTCATTAAACTGTAAAATTCCCGGCTTATATTTCATGAGCGGGAGTTTTTACTTTCGTTTTGCGAGAAAACTGATTTAGAAAAGTACATACAAAAAGAAACGGATTGAATCACTGTTAGATTCAATCCGTTTTTTGTTACTGTAAAGTTGATGGATGCAGGTAGAGGATCCCTCCGTTAATCACATGCCAATGAATTTCGGGATAGTATCGTTCGTAAGCTAGGAGAACTTCGTTTTTCATTTCTGTTCGTTTCGATTCTTCGATGAAAAAGTGCGATAAAAGCAAAAGCTCCTCTTTCAACAAATGAATACTTTTTAATGCCCAACGTTTATCCTGCTTTTCAATATAATCGGTTAAAAACTGTTCTAATCGTTTATAGCCACTTTGTAATTTAATTAAAGGACTAATCGTGTAACAATTTGGTGAGATTAATCGATGAAGGGAAATTTGATTAAGATTTTCCATCATCTTTGAGACGATTTGTCCATTAATTAAATTTAATCCGAGTGAATATATTTCCTCCCGTAACTGCATTCCTTTATACGTAATTTCAACATTTAATAATAACCAAGGGTGGAGGGGTGTTTGAGTTTGTACATTTAATTGTTGAAAAGCTTGAACAAAACGGCCTGTCTTCTCTAATTCATGACAAATGTCATTCATTCGCGGTGTTCCAAAATGAATCCATTCGGCATTTGGAGGAGAAGTTCTGATATCAGTGTAAAAACGTAACGTAAGTGGCTCGCCTTGACCATTCATCGCTTTTACATAGTGCCAATAAAATGGACGGTTCATAATCGCCCGATCCATTTCTTCAGTCAATTGAATCTCGAGCACTTTATCTTCTAATTGTTTTACGTGACATCGATTACTTGCAAAAAATGTCGTTAAAAAGGTATCGATCTCTAAATTACTCATTGCTAAGTTCCCTCATTTTCCGCGACATCTTCTATAACATGAAGTAAATGATTTAATTTTATTTTCGCCTCTCCAACGGATTGGGATTTTTCGATAATCTTTCGCATTTCGTCTTCCATACTATGAATATTTAATCGTTCGAGTATATCATCTAATTCACCGATTACTTTTTCAAATACGTTAATTTTTTCATAAAGGAGATGAATGACGTGTTCTTCAATTGTATTTTTTAAGGCAAAGTTATACACTTTTACATCATTTTTTTGACCGTAACGATGGATTCGACCGATTCGTTGTTCGATCTGCATCGGATTCCACGGTAAGTCATAGTTAATCATATGGTGACAAAACTGTAGGTTAATTCCTTCTCCCCCGGCTTCTGTTGCGATTAACACTTGATAATGGTTCTTAAATAAATGAGTGATCCATTCTTTTCTTCCACGTTTCAGACCACCGTAGAAGGATATTGAATTTATATTATGTTGTTGCAAAAACCATTGTAAGTAATATTGGGTCGCTCGATACTGCGTAAAAACGATAATTTTTTCTGAACCAATTTCTTTTATTTTTTCAACAAGTTTTTTTGCTTTTTGATGGTGAGGAAGTTGTTCAATTTTTGATAAAATTGTCGGTAATTTTGCTTGTAACGATTCGCTTTCGCATTTTTGTAACGAAACATAACAGGCTTCACGGGATGAACAAAGCTCTTTTAAATAGACTAAGGAAGAAAATGCAGGGGCTTGCTGGAGCGCTTCAGCAAGTTCGTCGTAAACTTGTTGTTCTTCCTCAGAAAAAGAAAGCCAGACTGTTTCGATATTTCGCTTTACATCATCTAAAATTGTCTCCTTACGACGATTTCTTACCATTACCCGTTGAATTAATCGATGAAGAGGACGTTGGTCGGCCTTTTTTCTGACATAGGTCTTCTTAAAAGATTCTAAATCACCTAACAAGCCAGGTTTAATAATCGATACTAAATTGAATAGCTCTACGATGTCATTTTGAATTGGTGTTGCGGTGAGTAATAAACAATATTTTTTCTTTATTGATCTTACAAATTGGTGGTTGATTGTTTTTTCATTTTTTAAGCGATGGGCCTCGTCGACGATTAGCAAATCATACTCAATGTTTAAAATTTCTTCTCGATGAGGTGAACGTTTTGCAAGATCAATTGAAGCAATCATAATCGGATGTTCATCCCAACGATAATTTTTACGATAGATCGTCGCTTTGATATAAAATTTTTCATATAGCTCCTGTACCCATTGATTTATTAAAGATGAAGGGACTAAAATTAAAACTCGAGTGACGACCTGTCGTAGTAAATATTCTTTTAAAATTAAGCCTGCTTGAATCGTCTTTCCTAATCCCACTTCATCAGCTAAAATAGCTCGACCATTCATTTCGTTAATGACACGATTCGCAGCATCGATTTGATGATTTAAAAAATCAATATGTTGTAAATAATCTAAAGAACGTAATTCATCGAACTGTTTAATCGTTGTCTCTTTTTTATAATCATATAGTAAAGAAAATAAGGACCAATTCGTCAATTGGTCTTGATTTTGTAAGGCTTGTTCTAGCTCACTACTAAAGGAACGATCTCGCTTATATACTATCATCAGTTTTCTTCATCCTTATAGGAAAGCAATTTGTTACGTTGTAGTATGGTCGGTTTTTCAAAAAAAATTCATAAAAAAACTAGGTTACAAATTAATATCTTTGTAACCTAGTTTTTGTGTTAACTTTACCTGTCCACTTTTTAAACCCACCACGTAAAACATTAATATCTTCGTAATCGTTTTTGTATAAAATATGAGCAGCACGAGTGGAACGACTCGTATTCTGACAATATAAATAGACCGGTCTATCTGGCCGAATGGCTGCTAAGGACTGTTTTAGTTGGGTTAAGGGGATGTTTCGTGCCCCGCGAATATGTCCCTTTTCAAATTCGTTCGGTTCCCGTACATCGATTAGTTGGGCTTTTCGATAGCCTTCGATAAACTCATCTTGAGTTAAGAAAGTCAAATATTTTTTCTGTCGGAAATAAACGAATAAATAATAACCGATAAATGCGATTAAAATGATGATTAGTATATACCATCCGCTCATAAAAAAATCCTCCAATACCATAATAAACGTTGATTCCATTAATTATTATAGATTTAAATGTGCTAATTTACAAATGAATAATCATTTCATTTTCTGTTTTGTTTGTTATAATAGGTGACGCTGTCAATTCTTTTATTATGAAATTATAGTTTTTGGGTAATTTTAAAAATTTGTCGAACAATTGCAAACACTCTATATATAGTTTTGAAAAGTTTTTAACTACAAGATATTGATTTTTTCTTCAGAGTTGTGTACATTATTAATAGTCGAAACATACATATAATTATTTTGATAAAAGGGAGCGATGATGAATGTCGATGACGTTAGAAACAGAAATGTCAATTAATATCGAAGCATTAAACGAGGATATTTCCCAATTTCCCCAAGTTCATCCGATCACACCCGATATGCATATTACGCATGAAGGTGTTTCACGTCTTGTTATGTTAGATCGATATGCATTTAAGGATACGGAAAAAAAGACATTGAAAACAGGTGACTTTGTCGTCTTAACAGTTAAACAAGATCCGAAATTTCCAGCCCGTGGTTATGGGTTTATCCAATCGATCGATTGGGAAAAAAATGAAGCAGAAATTATAATTGCAGAAGAGTTCCGTTCCGTATTAGAAAACGAACGGGAAGCAGAAACAGGAATCATTAAACGGGATTTAGATGTCATCGATAAACCGTTGGAAATTTATTATGAGCAAATCGCAATGCGAAATGCACGGGGGCTTGCCTCAGTAGAAAAGACTGAAGAAAAACAAAAACAAGCTTTTGAACAATTTTCAAAACAATTAGCATCCTTAAACTTTATTCCGGCAGGACGGGTTTTATACGGTGCTGGCTCTGAAACAGAAGTAACTTACTTTAATTGTTATGTAATGCCTTTTGTAAAGGATTCACGTGGAGGGATTTCCGAGCATCGTAAGCAAGTGATGGAAATAATGTCTCGTGGAGGTGGGGTAGGTACGAATGGTTCTACATTACGCCCACGAAATACCTTGGCAAGGGGAGTAAATGGAAAGTCATCTGGTTCAGTTTCATGGCTAGATGATATTGCAAAACTAACTCACCTTGTCGAACAAGGGGGAAGTCGCCGGGGTGCGCAAATGATTATGCTCGCCGACTGGCATCCAGATATTATCGAATTTATTATTTCTAAAATGCAAAACCCACGAATTTTACGTTATTTAATCGAAAATACAAATGACGAGCAAATTCGTGAAATAGCAAAAGAGAAATTAAAATTTGAACCCCTGACAGAAACAGAACAAGATCTTTATCAGGGAATCGTTAATTATAAACATATGCCCGGTATGGGTGGTTTCACGGAAGCTGCAATGAGAGAAGCGGAAGAAAAGCTTCGTGAAGGTGGTACTTATTCAGTTCATAATCCAGATTTTTTAACTGGTGCTAATATTTCAGTAACGTTAACGAATGAATTTATGGAAGCTGTAGAAAATGATGAAGAATATGCGCTACGTTTCCCAGATGTTGAAAATTATACAGAAGAAGAAATGAAAATTTATAATGAGAAGTGGCACGAAGTCGGCGATGTCCGTGAGTGGGAAAAAATGGGCCACGGCGTTCGTACGTATCGCACAATTCGGGCAAGGGAATTATGGAATTTGATTAACGTTTGTGCAACTTATTCAGCAGAACCTGGGATTTTCTTTATCGATAATGCAAATGAGATGACGAATGCAAAAGCTTACGGTCAAAAAGTAGTTGCGACAAATCCATGTGGAGAACAACCGTTAGCTCCCTATTCGGTTTGTAACTTAGCAGCAATTAATTTAGCAAATATGGCGGATAAGGAAAATAAAACCGTCGATTATGAAAAGTTAAAAGAAACCGTACAAGTCGGCGTACGTATGCAAGATAATGTAATCGATGCGACTCCTTACTTTTTACCAGAAAATAAAAAGCAAGCGCTCGGCGAACGTCGTATCGGACTTGGTGTAATGGGTTTACACGATCTACTTATTTACACAGAGACGCGATACGGTTCTGAGGAAGGGAATAAATTAGTCGATGAAATTTTCAAAACGATCGCAACAACTGCTTACCGTACTTCGATTGAATTAGCGAAGGAAAAAGGTAGCTTTCCATTTTTAGTCGGTGAAACGGAAGAAGAAACGAAAAAATTACGTGAAGCCTTCATTAACACTGGCTATATGAAACAAATGCCTGAAGATATTCGTCAAGGAATTTTAAAATACGGTATTCGCAACTCGCATCTACTTACTGTTGCACCAACGGGCTCAACGGGAACGATGGTCGGTGTAAGTACTGGTTTAGAACCGTACTTCTCCTTCTCGTATTACCGAAGTGGCCGGTTAGGTAAATTTATTGAAGTAAATGCGAAAATTGTCGAAGAATATTTAAAAGAAAATCCTGATATCGATGAAAACGACTTACCAGACTGGTTCGTCACAGCGATGGAGTTGTCACCAGAAGAACATGCTGATACACAATGTGTTATTCAGCGTTGGATTGACAGCTCAATTTCCAAAACAGTAAATGCGCCACGAGGATATACCGTCGATCAAGTCGAGAAAGTATACCGTCGTTTATATAGGGGTGGTGCCAAGGGTGGAACTGTATATGTCGATGGTAGCCGGGACTCACAGGTGTTAACGTTAAAAGCAGAGCAACTAAGTTTTGAAGATGAATTTAATGATGATTACGTCGTTGAAAAACAGCCAAAAGTCGTTTTAATGGATACGATCCAAGAGTTAGAAAAGACAAACGTAACAATCGGCTCAGAAGTCGGTGATCGTTGTCCAGTTTGTCGTAATGGTCACGTCGCTGAAGTCGGTGGCTGTAACACGTGCACTAGCTGTGGTGCCCAGTTAAAATGTGGCCTATAATAAATATAAACGTATAGATTAATTTTAAATAAAAAAATGGACTGATTTCCTCTATTATGGAGGAGACAAGTCCATTTTTTTATTTTAATTTGAATCCTTTCATTTATTTGTGCACGCTTATCCTACCCCTGATTCCTATAAAAACCATCAATCGTGAGCATTGGAATATTAGTACTTGAAACGATTAAATCACTTTATTTCGTGTATAGTAAAAGTTTACTAAAAGAATAACAAATAAAAAAGAGGACAATCGTTTGCCCTCTTAAAAACTGCTTTAAGCTAATTGTTCTTTTTGTTTTACTTTATTTTTTTCTCGGATTATAATGTAACGCTGATATAAGTTGTTTAAGAGAATTGCGAGCACGACGAGAAATACACCAGTATACTCATAAATAGAAATCGAATAACCCTGAAGGAGACGGATGACGACCGTCGTTACTGGTGCTAAATTTATAAATAAAATCGCATTGATTGGCTTTAACATTAGGACAGCTTTATTCCAGAATAAAAGGGCGAATAAACCAGGTAGTAAAATCATAAATAACATGTTGTAACGAACGGCATACACTTCCGCTAACGTAGGAACTTCAATCATATTAAAGCCTGTGAAAATTAGTACGACAATCGTAGCTGTTAACGTTCCATAAAGACAACTTAAAGTCGAATAACGTAAAACCGACCATCCATCAAATCGGGAACCTCCGAAAGTATATAAGGCCCAACCGGTCGCTGCTAAAAACAGAATAAATAATGGGATAAATCTTCCTGATTCGAATAGTAACGAAACATCTCCATTTGTAACTACGATAAATACACCGATAAATGCGGTAATAATCGTAGCGATTGTAAAAATGTAGGGACGTTGTTTTGTGACGACCCAAACGATTAAAATCGATATAATCGGTGCTAATGCTTCCATAATCGAAGCGAGTAATACTCCAGGATCTCCAAGTAAATCTTGCCCCCAGAAAATAAATAAATTATAAATTGTAAAGCCCATCGTTCCATAAAACCACAGGATAAAACCTTTTCCTTCGAGTTTAAAGGACTTTTTCCCTTCGATAAAATAAAGTAAAATTACTAAAATAATTGCAACAGGAATGTAACGAATTAAAGTAAAATAAAACGGACTTATATATTGGAAAGCATGATTAGCGACGGGAAACATCGCTCCCCATGAAATACTTGCTATCGCTGCAAGCAAAGCACCGATAAAAATTGAGTTCCTCATTTCCTTTATCTCCAATCTTTACGTAATCGTTTTCTGTATATTATTTAACTATAGAAGGGATATCATGTAAAATGAATATAAAAGATAACAACTATCATAAAAAGTGATAAGGTGATACAGATGAATATAAAGGATTTGCTTATTTTTCAGACAGTCGCACAACAAGGAAGTTTTAATCGAGCTGCCCAACAGTTAAGTTACGTGCAGTCGAATATTACGTCACGAATCCAAAAGCTCGAACAATTACTAGGTACAAAACTGTTTCATCGTCACCAACGAGGTATCACATTAACTAGTGACGGTGCTCAATTACTTCCTTATGCTCAACAAATTATTTCCCTTTCCGATGAAATGAAATCTCTCGCCCAAAATGAAGAGAGTCCAAGGGGAAAACTCGATATCGCTTCAGTAGAAACAGTCATTCAGTTACCTCTTATTTTGTCTCAATATGCGCAACGTTATCCGGAGGTCGATTTGACATTATCCACCGGAGTAACAGCTGAGTTAAAAGATAAAGTATTACAGTATGAATTAGACGGTGCTTTTGTTACGAAGGAAGCAATCTCAAAAGACCCAGCATTAAAACAAGTCGACGTCTTTTATGAAAAATTAGTTATAATAAGTGGAAAGAAAAACTGTTCTTTTGAAGAAATTATGCAATTGCCGATTATCCGCTTCAGCGATGGTTGTGGTTACCGGGCAAAATTAGATGAATATTTATATGACCATCAGATTATCCCGACGAAAGTAATGGAGCTAGGAACGTTAGAGACAACGTTAGGTTCTGTTATTTCTGGTTTAGGTATCGCTTATGTACCTTATGCGGCGATAAAAGAATATGAGGCAAAAGGGTTAATTGAATGTTACGAACTTCCAGGAAAGTATAGTAAAATAACGACAGTTTTTATTTATCGCAATGATCAATACATTCCACCAGCATTAAAGTTATTCGTCCGTACAGTAAGGGAAATTCATAAAACGTTATATACGAAAACAATGAACTGATAAAAATGTTTCCTTAATGAAACAATTATGCTTATGTTACTCCTTTTCTTGTATAATTACGATAGACACGGTATGATAAGGTGAGAAACAAAGTTGAATAACATTTAGGAAGAGGGGTAAACTCTTTGCCAACACCAACGATGGAAGATTATATCGAACAAATTTATTCGTTAATATCGACAAAGGGATACGCTCGGGTTACCGATTTAGCAGAAGCCCTTCTCGTCCATCCTTCGACCGTAACAAAAATGATTCAAAAATTAGATAAAGAAAATTTCGTTCATTATGAAAAATATCGGGGATTTATTTTAACAGAAAAAGGGGCAAAAATCGGTAAACGACTTGTCTTTAGACACGATTTATTAGAGGAATTTTTAGAATTAATTGGTGTCGATGAAGAACAAATTTATGAAGATGTAGAAGGAATTGAGCACCATTTAAGTTGGAATGCAATCGATCGTATCGCCGATTTAGTCGAATATTTTAAAGAGGATGAACAACGTACACTCGACTTAAAAAAGATTCAAAAACGGAATGAACGGTTAAACGAAAATGAATAACTTCTATTTCACATACGAATGTCCGAAAGATTCCAATAATATGTTGGAATCTTTTTTATTTAAAAATCGCTTTTCCCATCGCTTGTCTACACATAAATAGTTTAAATATAGCGTACGCATAGGGTAGGTATCATTTGTGAGGTGTGACAAATGAAAATTGATGCGGTTTTTTCCGGCGGTGGTGTAAAAGCGTTTGCTTTTTTAGGAGCGTTAGAAATATTAGAGGAAAAAAATTATAGACTCGAACGAGTCGGTGGCACGTCGGCTGGTGCCATTTTAGCTAGCCTGTTGGCTGCTGGTTATCATGTAGGAGAGATTAAAGAGTTATTTTTTTCCCTTGATTTAAAGACGTTTTTAGATCCACCTTTTTATGCCCGCAAATATTCACCTCTTAAATTACTTTCAATTTATTGGAACAAAGGATTATATAAGGGAGACCGGTTCGAGAGATGGATTGAATTACGCTTACGGGAAAAAGGAGTTGTTACTTTTAATGATTTACGAAAAGGCTATTTAAAAGTAGTTGCTAGCGACTTGACAAAGGGAAGGCTCGTTGTCTTACCGGATGATTTAGAGCGGTTATATCATATTGATCCGGCACAATTTAGTGTCGCAAAAGCAGTGCGAATGAGCGCTGGCTTTCCTTACTTTTTCATGCCAAAAAAACTAAAAAATGATGAAAAAGCAATTAGTTATCTTGTCGACGGAGGATTGTTAAGTAATTTCCCACTTTGGCTTTTTAAAAACAAACAGAAGACAACTCGTCCAGTGATTGGTGCAACGTTAAGTGAAACGGTTGAACAACAACAACCGGAACTTATTCATAACGGTGTCGACATGTTACAAGCGATATTTAAAACGATGCTCAAAGCTCACGATACTCGTTACATTTCTGTAAAAAAGTCGAAAGATATTATTTTTATCCCAGTAAAAGAAATAAAGACGGTTGATTTTACAATTGATGAATTAACTAAGAATAAGTTAATTCTACTAGGAAGGAAACGGACAGAACAGTTTTTAAAAACATGGACTTTTTAAACTTAAATAAGGAAGCACCCACAAAATTATATTTTTGCGGGTGCTTTAGTTTAATTAGAAGCTTGATCGTTATTTACTTTTTTGCGATGTTTGTTTCCTTCTATAACGGTTAAATGCGTCGGTCTTCTCTTTTTTCGTTGCTGGGTTCTTATTCGTTGATTACGATTCATCGGTCTTGAATTACCATACTTTCGTTTTGACTGTTTAACAGCTTGACGATACTTGCGCATTTCGACCTGATTACCACCGCTCATACGGCTTTGTAAAACAGCTCGGGCGATGAAAAAAAAGATTGCACCGACAATAGCGGTTATGAATAAGTATTTAATTAGTTGTCCTAAATCTCGAACAAAAAAGGAAAAGAGACCGATTGCAGCTAATCCAGTCACACCATAAAATAGGGGTGAAGCTTGTTTATTTCTCAATGAAGGCTCCTCCTTTATTTTTAAACCTCGCTCGCCTTACGATGAATCAATTCTTCTTGTACTACGGGTTGCGCCTCCTCTGAATCAGTGCTTGGAAATAGATCTCCGAGATCAACTTCGTCATTTTCAAGGACTTTTTTAAACGAACAAATCGCAACTTCAACTTGGTCATCTTCCGGCTCCTTCGTCGTTAGTAGTTGTAACCAAAGACCGGGATATCCTAACCATTTTAAAAAAGGTATGTGGCGGACTTTGTTTGTTAGTTGTAAAACTTCAAAGGATAGACCAATAACAATCGGAATTAAAAGAATTCGATTGACAACTCGCCACCAGAGAGGATCTGTTGCAACGAACATATAGACGAACATTCCAACGATTACTGTAAAGAGAATAAAACTTGAACCGCAACGGTAATGGAGACGAGATTGTCGTTGAATTTCTTCAACCGTTAAAGGTACGCCATTTTCATAAGCGTTAATCACTTTATGTTCGGCACCATGATATTGAAAGACCCGTTTAATAAGCGGTGTAAGAGAGATGACGTAAATGTAACCGAGTAAGAAGAATAGTTTTATAATACTTTCTAAAATTATTTGTCCTGTTTTTGATGGTACTATTGTTGTGAAAAAGTTTGCGACAATTGCAGGTGTTACCGTAAAAATTAATTTTCCTATAAGAAAGGATAAAACACCAACAACTCCAAGTCCTAACCAAAGAACGAGTTTCGATTCTTCTTTTTCTTGATCGACTTTATAATCTTCTTCTGGGTCTATATCGTATCGGTCTGAAGCAAACTCCAAATGTTTAACACCATTTGCACTTGATTGAATTAACGCAACGATTCCTCGTAGTAATGGAATTTTTTTCAATCGTTTCGCTATATATGATTCTTCCCGCTTTACTTCAAAATATTCAATTGATCGGTCTTTTCTTCGAATCGCTGAGACAAAACTTGTTTTTCCGGCAAACATAACACCTTCAATTAAAGCTTGCCCACCGTACAATGTTTTCTTATTTGACACAGTTTTCACCAACCTTCATTTTCATTTTACTAAATTGACCGCTATATCACTAGTATTTTTTATTTTTCGGCTTAAAAAAATCAAGATGGATATACTAAATTATGAATATGTACGAGAACTTGGAGTGAAGTTTATGAAGGAAAAACAGAATCTCAGTTTTTTATTGTTGAACGCTTTAGTAATAGGATTTTTCGGGGGATTATTTTTTTCTTTACTACACCTGGGCTTTCATTATTTTAGTATTACGAAAGTAAGTCATAAACAAGTGTTACAATTTTTAAAGATTGATTTTCCTTGGATAGAAAAGTGGTATGGTTATATTTTTTTCATAATTTTGATTAGTTTATTATCTATCGTATTGGCTGTCGTTTATTACCTAATTGCTAAACGTTTAAAAGGATGGATTTATGGTGCGATTTATGGCCTTATTTTATGGGGTATTTTTGGTTTGCTCATTCCGTATGTGACAAATGTGACGACTTTTCCTCAATATTTAAAGACTTATACGAATGTGTTTTACTTATGCTCTTTTATTATTTATGGTATTTTTATCGGTTATTCAATTTCTTACGACTATGAAATGAGTAAACAACAAATACAAAATGGTTAAAACATGTACAAGCCTTATAGTTATCTCGATAAATATAGAAGTATCTAATTTTTTATGATAAAATTGTACGAGATACGTTTCTATAGAAGAGGTGACAAATTGAGTACTTTAGAACAAATACGTCAATATATACAGCAAGAAAGATTAGATGGCTTTTTCATTACTAGTCCTTATAATCGCCATTATACGACAAATTTTACCGGAAGTGCTGGGTCAGTACTCATTACAGATACTGACGCTTTATTTATTACTGATTTTCGTTATATCGAGCAAGCTGAGCGAGAGGCAAAGCAGTTTACTATCGTCCAGCATAAAGCCTTAATGATCGATGAAGTAAAAACACAAATCGACCGTTTAGGCCTTAAACGTGTCGGGTTTGAAGCCGAGCATATGTCGATGGCGGAATATACTACGTATAAAGAAACACTAAATTGTGAACTCGTTCCGACAAAACAAGTAATCGAAACGTTCCGGCAAATTAAAACAGAAGAAGAAATTGAAAAAATAAGAAAAGCAGCTACTATCGCCGACAAGGCATTCGAACATATTTTAACGTTGATTAAACCGGGAGTTCGTGAAATTGAACTGGCAAACGAACTAGAATATTTTATGCGAAAACAAGGAGCAACTGAATCTAGCTTCGACACGATTGTCGCTTCAGGTGTACGTTCTAGTTTACCACACGGTGTAGCATCGACGAAGAAGATTAATGAGGGAGAACTGATTACGTTCGATTTCGGTGCGTTATATGAAGGGTATTGCTCGGATATTACGCGAACCGTAGCCTTAGGTGAAATCTCTGATGAGTTAAGGGAAATTTATGATATCGTTTTAGAGGCTCAAAAGCGTGGTGTAGACAATATAAAAGCAAATATTAGCGGGAAAGAAGCGGATGCATTTACCCGGGATTACATAACGGAAAAAGGGTACGGTAATTACTTCGGCCATTCTACGGGACATGGAATCGGTTTAGAAGTTCATGAGGGACCATCTTTATCACCCCGTTCGGAACAAATTTTAAAAGAAAATATGGTTGTCACAGTCGAACCAGGAATTTACATACCGAACGTCGGTGGATGCCGTATTGAAGATGATATTGTCATTACAACTGATGGAAACGAACGATTAACAACTTCGATGAAAGAATTTATTCAATTATAAAAGATTATTTTGGGGGTTTTGACATGATTTCAGTAAACGATTTTCGTACAGGAGTAACGATTGAATATGACGGAAGTATTTGGCAAGTGTTAGAATTCCAACATGTAAAGCCAGGAAAAGGAGCAGCTTTTGTCCGTTCTAAATTACGCGATTTACGAAACCAAAACATTCAAGAAATTACTTTCCGTGCTGGCGAGCGAGTGAAGCGTGCCCATATTGAAAATAAAAGTATGCAATATTTATATGCTTCTGGTGATACGCATGCTTTTATGGATAATGAAACGTATGAACAGATTGAAATTCCAACTAGCCAAATCGAACATGAATTAAATTTCATTAAAGAAAATATTACAGTTACAATTATGATGTTTGAAGGAGAAGTCCTCGGTATTGACCTACCGAACCATGTTGAATTAGAAGTAACTGAAACAGAACCAGGAATTCGTGGAGATACTGTAAGTGGCGGGACGAAAGATGCTACCTTAGAAACAGGCTTAGTCGTTCAGGTTCCATTATTTATCGAAACAGGCGACGTCCTCGTTATTAGTACTGAGGATGGAAAATATATATCACGTAAAAATTAAAGTAATACTTAAGATAAAGGTGTTCAGTAAAAAGCTGGACACCTTTTTTATTTTGTCAACTATCATAAACTAATAAAACGAGCATACATATTAGTAAAGAAAGATAAAAGGTTGTTGAAACGATGGATAATATTTTACGTCTACTGCCTCCAGATTTAAGAAATCTAATAAACCAATATGTGGTGCGAAGAACCGCCAACTTAGAAGAAATTCGTCTACGTGTACAGCAACCTATAGAGTTAATTTTTTTAAACGAAACAATTTGGTTAAATAAGACGAATTTTACTATGCAGGACCGGGATTTTGTCCTAAAACAATTGAGTGAACATTCATTATATCGATTTGAGACCGAGTTAAAAGAAGGTTATATAACCGTCTCGGGTGGGCACCGAGTTGGACTAGCTGGAAAAGTAGTAATTAGTGAGAAAGATATAAAGGGTTTGCAATTTATTACTTCTTTTAATATCCGGATTGCAAAGCAACATAAAGGAATTGCACAAGTATTTTTTAATAAGTTGTTCGTCGATAACCACTTTGCTCATACATTATTAATCGGTCCACCTCAATCTGGAAAGACAACTTTATTACGTGATCTTGCACGCCTTATTAGTACTGGTACGGACACAATCAAAGCAAGGAAAGTAGCAATTATCGATGAGCGTTCTGAAATTGCAGCATCAAAAGACGGTGTACCACAATTCGATGTCGGTTATCGTACGGATGTAATGGATGGATGTCCGAAATCAATCGGCATGATGATGATGATTCGTTCTATGTCTCCGGAAGTAATCGTCGTTGATGAAATTGGCAGGAAGGAAGATGTCCAAGCATTGCAAGAAGCACTACATGCCGGTGTGACTGTCCTTTGTTCGGCTCATGGTTCATCACTTCAAGAAATTAAAAGAAGACGTTCCTTCAAGCCACTAATTGAAGATAAGGTTTTTCAACGGTTCATCTTGTTAGAAAAAACAAGTTCACAACAATTTACCTATCATCTATACGATGAGAATAAAATTCGGCTGTTTACAAAGAGTGATGTGCAATGTTTAAACTGATCGGAGCGACACTTTTTATAACCGCTTCATCTCTTGTAGGCTTTGACATAAGTCGCAATTTTACACTAAGAACGAAACAATTACGGATATTAATTTATACACTCCAAATGATGGAAGCAGAAATGACCTTTAGTTTTCATTCATTACAGCAAATTTTTTTTAACATTCACAAGAAGACAGTCGGTCCAATAGCTGGATTTTACGGTGCTTTAGCGGAACAACTTACCTATCCGGTAGATAATTTTTATAACGTTTGGACAGATGAGCTCAATAAGTTAAAAGCGACATCGACCTTAAAAAATGAAGACCTCGAGGTGATGTACGAATTCGGTAAAAATATTGGTAACCATACGATAGAGCAACAACAAAAACAAATTACATTAACGATATATTATTTACAAAAACAATTAGATCTAGCTTTGGAAAGAAAACAAAGATATGAACAAATGGTTAAGACCGTAAGTGTTTTACTCGGTATTTTCATCGTATTAATCCTCATATAGGAGGGGATTATCATTCTGTTTGATACGACGATTTTATTTCAAATAGGTGGAATTGGGATTGTTACGGCACTGTTGTTTACTATGTTACGTCAATTAGGTCGAGAAGATATTGCACAATTTATTTCTCTCGTTGGATTCATTCTTGTTTTATTAATCGTAATTCATCATTTAGCTCGACTTTTTCAGCAAATTCAATCGGTATTTTTATTAAAAGGAATGTAACAATGGATATTATCCAGATTGTTTTATTCGCCTTAACAAGTGCATTACTATACCTTGCATTAAAAGATGTGCAAGCGAACATTGCTTTTCTTATTGCTTTTCTCGCATCTATTATTATTTTTTTATTTATTGTTGAACAAATTAAGGCTATTATTGTCTACTTCGAGCAATTGGCATTACAAGCATCGATCCAACGTTTTTATTTAGATACTGTATTTAAAATTATCGGAATAAGTTACATCGTTGAAATAAGTGCCAATTTAGTAAGGGATTCAGGATTAACTAGTTTAGCTGCGAAAATTGAGCTTGCAGGGAAAATATTCATTCTACTGTTAGCCTTACCGATTATCCAAGCGGTAATCGAAATGATTCTCGAGTTAATTCCAATAGGGTTGAATTGAATAAAGGAGTTGCGACATATGCATGGACAATTTAAAGATGGATGTTATTTTCAAAATATTCTTACTCGTACTTATTAGTAGCTTTTTGCTTTCATTAAAAAGTGTCGCTGCAGAAGAAGATGTTCCACTAGTTGATGAGGAAAATATTCAGGAAGAAGTAATGGAACAATTGCATACCGATGAAGTAGAAATGTTTTGGCAACAGTTGAGAGAGTCTTACGGGCCTTATGTAGATGAGCTCCAAACCAAAAGTATAAAAGACTTAATTAAAAGTGAAGAAAAATTTTCGCTCTCTAATTTTGTGAAAGGATTGTTAGCCTATTTATTTCACGAAGTACTTGTAAATGGGAAATTGCTAGGTACATTAATCCTTTTAACAATATGCGCTACTGTTTTACAGACGATGTTAAATGCCTTTGAAAAAAGTACGGTCCAACAAGTTGCTCGTTTTGTGGTCGTTACAGTTTTATTTTTATTAACGTTACAATCGTTTTATTTAGCAATTTCTTATGCTAAGGATGCAATCCAATTAATGAGCGATTTTATTATCGCACTTTTTCCCTTGCTTTTAGGAATTATTGCATCTTTAGGTCAGTTTACACAAGTAGCTTTCTTTCATCCAATTATTATTTTCCTTATTCATATGAGCGGTCTTTTATTAAGTCGATTTGTATTTCCACTACTTTATGTTGCAGCATTGTTAATGTTTGTAAGTGAGTTTAATAAGCGGTTTCAAGTGACCCATTTAGCTCAATTAATTCGAACAATTAGTCTAGGAGGTCTAGGTCTATATTTAGGAGTGTTTTTAACCGTTTTATCGATTCAAGGGGCCGCAAGTGCTGTCCAAGATGGAGTTGCGTTAAAGACGACAAAGTTTATTGCAAGTAATTTTATACCTGTTATCGGACAAACAGTCACCGATGCAGCTGATACGATTTTATCTGCTAGTTTATTATTAAAAAACTCTCTAGGAATCGTCGGCTTACTAATTATCGTACTATTTGCTATATTTCCAGCAATCAAAATTGGAGTTATTGCCTTTATATATAAACTTGTCGCTTCGCTTATGCAACTTCTAGCTCCAAAGGAAACGGTCCAAATCTTACACACGATGAGTCAATATACGATGTATGTACTGGCCTGTTTAATCGGCATGACGTTTATGTTTTTTCTAACTATTGTCATTATCGTTGCAGCAAGTAATATTCCGATTCTTTTACGGTAGAAAGTAGGGATCAACAATGAACTTTTTATACGACTGGCTAAGGCAAATAGTCGTCCTTATCTTTATCGGAACGATTCTAGAAATGTTACTCCCTTCCAACCGGTTAAAGAAATATGTCCATTTTGTATTTGGTTTATTGTTTTTGCTTCTATTAGGGCAACCTATTTTTTATTTGTTAAAGACAGACATCACAGAACATATTTCAACTTTTGAACATTATTTAATGCAAGATGAATCAGAGCTCGAAGAAACAAAGCAACAAGTAGAGAAACAAAAAGAGGATATACAAGCCGAACAAGTTGCATATATATGGAATGAGTTAGAAGAACAGTATAAGGTATCTGCCAATCCTATCTTAGAAAGCAACTATAATCTAAAAATAAAGGACATAACGTTTCATGTTACTGAAGGCGAAGAGGTAGGACTTGAGTCGATAGGAATTCATTTACAAAACTCTAGTGAAGCAAATATAAATAAAATAAAACCGATTGAAAATGTGACGATTGGAGCAGTAACTAAAAACAAAAATGAACCAAAAACAAAAGACGAAATGGAAATAGAACAGACATTGCGTAATATTTGGCAGTTAGAGGAAGAAGTTCAATTTACCTTTTACTGGGGAGGAGGGACAATTGATTAAAAACCTTTTTGAACAAGTTCGTTCCTTATTCAAACAAATCGAACGAAGAAAATTGTTAATTCTTAGCTTAGCAATCGTCGGTGTTGTCTTTATTATGATCAGTGATTTATTTAAACAAGATGAAAAAGACGAATTTAGTTTACTCGATGAAGAGGATATCGAAGAGACAATAAAACAAGATAGAGACCAACTAATTTCTGATATAAAAGAAATGGAACAGGAGTATGAAAGAGGTCTACAAGCGATGTTAAATAAACTAAGTGGTGTGACCGAAGTCGAGGTAATGGTCAATATCGATTCAACGAATGTACAAATGTATGAAAAAGACGTCGTATTAGGACAACAAACAACTATTGAAACAGACCAAAGCGGTGGGCAAAGGACGGTAGAAGACGAAACGAAAGAAACAA
This sequence comes from uncultured Pseudogracilibacillus sp., assembly GCA_937960785.1. Lineage (GTDB taxonomy): Bacteria > Bacillota > Bacilli > Bacillales > Amphibacillaceae > Pseudogracilibacillus. Next base: position 35,557 of record CALGOZ010000031.1, on the reverse strand, counting down.
GGATCGTTCATGTCAGACAAGGGGACGAAGAAGTTCCAGTCCTTTTAAAAACAGAAAAACCACAAGTTCGAGGTGTGTTTATTATTGCTAAAGGTGTAGAAAACGCTGCCGTCAAACAACAAATAGTTGAGGCTGTCTCTCGTGTCCTCGATGTGCCGACGTATAGAATTAGTGTATTACCAAAATAAGGGGGAGTTTCCGTGTTGAAAAAACAGACTGTTTGGTTATTAACGATGTTAAGTTTAATGATCGTCTTAAGTGTGTATTATTTAATGTCCGATCAAGAGGATCTAGCCTATATACATACGGAAGACGAAGCAGGTCAGTTTCAGTTTGATTTTGATGAATCTTATGAAGAAATCGAGGATGATGCTTCAGTTGAAGATATAACAACATTAGGAATGAGTGAACTTTTTGCTACGTTACGAATGGAAATTGACGATGAGCGAAGCTTACAAAAAGAACGACTTCAGGAAATTATTGCTTCCAGTGATTCATCGACAGTAGAAATCAACCAAGCGATGAACGAAATAAATGAAATCGATAAAATTGCTACAAAAGAAAAAATTTTACAAGAGACAATTTTATCAAAACAGGAACATTATAAAGATGTTTTAGTTCGCGCAGAAGAAGAAAAAGTCCATGTTCACGTCATTACGAAAGAATTGCCTCGGGAAGAAGCAGTGCAAATCATGCAAACGGTACGAGATGAGTTAGACAATGTGCAAGTTGACGTTCATTTTCAAGATCAATAGGTATATATGGTAAAACATTTATTTCTTTAAAGTAAATTGATTGTTTAAGAGCTTGAGACAACACCAGCATAAATGAAAGAATGTACTGAGTTTCTCTTTGGTTAGAAACTTAGTACATTTTGTTTTTTTATTTTCCGAAAAATTGTTTAAAATCGATTCTTATGATAATAAAATTGGCTCACTTTCCCGAACTTTTAATAAAATTTACATAAGGTTTCTCCAAGACAGAAAAGTTTTACAAAAAACTTACCTCACATTTTCTACGTTGAAAAATTTTAACTACATACCGTCATTTTATTTGACTAGGTTTTATCCTAGTTATTTAGCAATTAACCGAATATTTAATGAATCGTGCACGCCTATACAATATTTATACGTTTTTTCCTCATTCCGATTAAATTTATGGTAGAATATGAAATATGATTACATAGTCAAAGGAGAGTTTAGTTCATGTTTAAGGTACAAGAGATTAGAGAAATTATTAGACTAATTGATAATTCATCAATTAGTGAATTTAGTTATGAAAATGATGGAGCAACATTATCGATTAAAAAGCATGTAGGTGGGGCGACACAAGTTGTTACGAATGAACAAGTAACACAGCCTCAGCAAGCAGCTCCTATAGTTCAAGAAGAACCAAAGGAAGAAGAGACTTTTACGAAAAAGGAACTTCCTAAACAACAAGCGATTACTGAGGAAGTCGAAGCGAATGATGATAGCGTTGTTGAAATCGTTTCCCCAATGGTTGGAACGTTTTATCGTAAGCCTTCACCGGAAAGCGATCCTTACGTAGAGGTTGGAGATCAAATTAACGATGATACGATCGTTTGTATCGTTGAAGCAATGAAATTATTTAACGAGATCGAAGCTGAAACCTCTGGCGAAATTATCGAAGTACTCGTTGAAGATGGCGAGTTGGTCGAGTACGGACAACCATTATTTAAAGTAAAACAGAAATAAGGGGACGATATAGTTGATTAAAAAAATATTAGTCGCTAATCGGGGTGAAATTGCTGTACGTATTATTCGTGCTTGTAAAGAATTAGGTATTGAGACGGTCGCAGTTTATTCTGAGGCAGACCGTGACTCTTTACATGTCGAATTAGCAGACGAGGCTTACTGTATCGGCCCAGCCCCTAGCACAGAAAGTTACTTGAACATTCCGAACATTTTATCTGTAGCGACATCAACAGGTGTTGATGCAATTCATCCAGGATACGGCTTTTTAGCTGAAAATGCTGACTTTGCAGAAATTTGTAAGGAAGTAAATATTAAATTTATCGGCCCTTCTGCAGAAGCAATTCAAAAGATGGGAATTAAAGATATCGCACGTAAAACGATGGAAGAAGCCGGAGTTCCAATTGTACCTGGCTCTGACGGCGTATTGGAAAATGAAGAAGAAGCAGTTCGAGTAGCTGAGGAAATTGGTTATCCAGTAATTATTAAAGCTACTGCTGGTGGTGGTGGTCGAGGTATTCGGATTGCTCGCGATGAAAAAGAATTACGTAGTGGCTTTAAAGTTACACAAAAAGAGGCAGAACAAGCCTTCGGAAATCCCGGTGTATATTTAGAGAAATTTATCGAGGACTTCCGTCACGTAGAAATTCAAGTATTAGCAGACCAACATGGAAATGTCGTCCATCTTGGTGAAAGAGACTGTACGATTCAACGACGACTACAAAAACTCGTCGAAGAGACTCCATCGCCAGCGATTACTCCTGAAATTCGTGAAAAAATGGGTGAAGCGTCTGTAAAAGCAGCAAAAGCCGTAAATTATGAAGGTGCTGGAACGATTGAATATATCTTTAACCGAGAAAACAATGAATTTTATTTCATGGAAATGAATACTCGAATTCAAGTAGAACATCCTGTTACTGAAATGGTAACTGGAATCGACTTAATTAAAGAACAAATTCGTATCGCAAACAACGAACCATTATCCTTTACTCAGGAAGATGTACAATTTGACGGTTGGTCGATTGAAGTACGAATTAATGCTGAGGATCCTTTCAACGGATTCATGCCACAACCTGGAAAAGTTAAATCTTATTTAGCACCGGGTGGAAATGGTGTTCGTGTCGATTCAGCGGTTTATCCAGGGTATACAATCCCGCCATTTTACGATTCGATGGTCGCAAAGTTAATTACATATGGTAAAACGAGAGAAGAAGCAGTTAGTCGGATGCGACGGGCATTAGATGAATTTATGATTGATGGGGTTAAAACGACAATACCTTTCCATCGTCGTCTAATGGAACACGACGTATTCGTAGAAGGGGATTTTAATACGAACTTTTTAACCGATTATCCAATCGTTGAAGAAAACGATTAAATGAAAGCTAAAAGAGAGAGAAAATACTTTCTCTCTCTTTTAGTTTATAGGAATGTGAATAAGTGTACAATAAATCTAAACAATGAACTAGCTTCTTCTAGCATTGTGAATATAAATTTGGTACGATTTTCTAAGACAGATTAAATTATGTAGGTGATTAGTTTGACAACGAGGCGTAAAGCACGACAAGAAGCATTTAAAGTATTATTTCAATTAGAAATAAATGACCGTCAAATAGAGGAATACAGCCATCCTTTAACAAAACAATTAATTGAAGGGGTCAAAGAGAACAAAGCAGTTTTAGATCAATTAATTGATAAATATTTAATAAATTGGACACTAGAACGTCTATCCTTAGTCGATAAGACGATTCTTCGCATGTCACTTTATGAAATGATATACATTGAGGACATTCCGTATGCAGTGTCGATCAATGAAGCATTAGAATTAGCCCATATGTACAGTGATGAAGATGCAAGTAAATTTATTAACGGAATTTTATCAAAAATTATTAAAGAAGGGGATATCGATGAGCGCAAACATAATTAGTGGAAAAGAAGTAGCCGCACAATTGCGCAACGAAATGCGACTAGAAGTAAAACAGTTAAAAAAAGAAGGTATCATTCCACACTTATCCGTTATTTTAATCGGGAACGATCCTGCTTCAAAATCGTATGTAAGAGGTAAAGAAAAAGCTGCGAAAGAAATTGGTATAAATTCGGAAGTAATTTATATGGATGAAACGACAACGGAAGAAGTATTATTAAAAAAAATAAAAGAATTAAATGAAACACCATCTATCCACGGTATTTTAGTCCAACTCCCATTACCGAATCATATCGATGAACAGCGGGTGATTGCTTCGATCGACCCGAGTAAAGATGTCGATGGTTTCCATCCTTTAAATGTAGGCAAAATGGTGTTAAATCAGGATACGTTTTTACCTTGCACACCTCATGGAATTTTAAAAATGTTACAGGTAAAGGAAATCGAATTGCAAGGAGCTCATGCAGTTATTATCGGTCGCAGTAATATAGTTGGAAAACCAATGGGTCAACTACTTTTAAACGAACATGCCACAGTGACTTATTGTCATTCCCGTACGAAAAACTTAAAAGAAATTACAACACAAGCAGATATTTTGATCGTTGCGGTAGGACAAGCGCACATAATCGATGGGTCTTACATAAAGGAAGGTGCGACAGTAATTGATGTCGGAGTGAATCGAATCGAAGACGGTTCGTTAACTGGTGATGTTGATTTTGCTTCGGCGAAGGAAAAGGCATCTTACATTACTCCAGTTCCTGGGGGTGTCGGTCCAATGACGATTACAATGCTTTTAGAAAACACAATAAGGGCAGCCAGAAGGTTGGAGCAAGGTTGAATCGTAAATATTTAACGGTTTCTGCTTTAACGAAATATATAAAACATAAAATCGATCAAGACCGACACTTGCGCCGGATATATGTGAAAGGTGAATTATCAAACGTCTACCTCCATCGTATGAGCGGGCATATGTATTTCACATTAAAAGATGAACATAGCCAAATTAAAGCCGTGATGTATCGCGACGATAATAGTCGACTTTCCTTTAAAGTTGAGGACGGTATGAAAGTATTTGCAGCTGGTTACATAAGTGTCTATATAAAAAATGGTGAATATCAACTTTACGTTCAAAAAATGGAACCATCAGGAATTGGTGCCCTACATTTAGCCTTTGAGCAGTTAAAGAAAAAGTTACAGAAAGGAAATTATTTTTCAAAAGAACATAAAAAACCTATTCCTCAGTTCCCTAAAAAAATAGCAATCATCACATCGAGGGATGGGGCTGTAGTTAGGGATATCATTACGACGGTTGACAATCGCTTTCCGTTAGTTGAATTAATTATTTTCCCGGTAAATGTACAAGGTGAACAAGCTGTACCTTCCATTGTGCAAGCGATTGAACGAGCTAATAAGGGTGATTTCGATACGTTAATTGTCGCAAGAGGTGGTGGCTCCTTAGAAGATTTACAAAGCTTTAACGATGAAAGGGTAGCGATGGCAATTTTCCATTCACGAATTCCAGTGATTACTGGAATTGGTCATGAGACTGATACGACAATTAGTGATCTCGTCAGTGATTTACGAGCTCCAACACCAACTGGAGCAGCGCAATTTGCTGTACCTTCCCTTAAAGAGTTGATCCGGCAAGTCGACGCTATTGAAAAGGAAATAGTTCGCTTAAGTCGTTATCATTTATTACAAAAAGAGCGACAATTAAAACTACTTGAACAATCTCGTGCTTTTACATATCCTTTACAACTTGTTCGTGATCAAGGTCAGCGTGTCGACCAATTAACCGATCGCTTATTTTATGTAATGAAAGAGCAGCTTTATGAAAAGAGAACAAAACAAAAAGAATTAGAAAGAAAATTACAAACCTTTCATCCAGCTCAAGCCCTTTCATTTAGTAGACAAAAGGTTACAACTTTGCAAGGCGAGCTACAAAACAAATTACGATATCATCTCCAGAAGAAGGAACACCACCTAGCTCTTTTAGTGGAGAAATTATCTTTATTAAATCCTTTAGAAATCATGAAGCGGGGTTATTCAATAACTTACGGTCCTAAAAATTCAATTGTTAGCTCAATATCACAGATAGAAAAAGATGACCTGTTAACCGTTCAACTGTATGATGGAGAAGCGATATGTACTGTAAAGGAGGTCGTTTCTGATGAGCAAAAACAATAAATTAAGTTTCGAGCAAGCATTAAGTGAATTAGAACAAGTCGTCAAAGAGTTAGAAAAAGAAGAAGTACCGTTAGAAAAGTTAATCGAGTACTATCAAAGAGGAATGGAGTTAGTAAAACATTCCAACGAGCAACTAAAAAATGCTGAGGAAAAAATGGCTAAAGTTTTAAACGATGAAGGAGAATTAGAACCCTTTACGATAGAAGAGGAGTTAGATGAATGACGATTTCAATTGAGCAGTATATTCAACAAGGAAAAGATACAATCGAACGGGAAATGAAACGTTACTTGACGAAAAATATCCCACAAAAATTATACGAATCGATGGCTTATTCGTTATTTGCCGGTGGAAAAAGACTCCGTCCTGTTTTATTATTTGCCAGCTTTCAATCTTTTGGAAATCGAGTGGAAAAGGCTTTTCGCACGGCTGCAGCTTTAGAGATGATCCATACATATTCATTAATCCACGATGATTTACCAGCGATGGACGATGATGATTACCGCCGAGGTATGTTAACAAATCATAAACGATTCGATGAAGCCACTGCTATTCTAGCCGGTGATGGACTGTTAACTTTTAGCTTTCAAATCGTTAATGAAGATCCATTATTAACAGCTGAAGAAAAAGTATATATTACAAAACAACTAGCAGAAGCATCTGGGCCTGCAGGAATGGTTGCAGGACAAGTGTTAGATATTGAAGGTGAAAGAAAGCAACTTACCCTCGAAGAACTAGAAACAGTCCACCGTCTAAAAACGGGTAAATTAATCACTTTTGCCGTTGAGGCTGGAGCGTATTTAGCGGGGGCAACCGAAGAACAAAGGGAACATTTACAAACCTTTTCCGATTACTTAGGTTTAATTTTCCAAGTTCAAGACGATATTTTAGATGTAGTCGGGGATCCGGATAAATTAGGTAAACCAGTTGGAAGCGATTCAGAAAACGAAAAGAGCACTTACCCGAATTTACTTGGATTAGAAGGGGCAAAATTAAAACGGGCTGAATATGAAAAGCTTGCTTTAGAAGCGCTCGAACGATCTGGAGCAACCGGTTCTTATTTAGTCGAGTTAGTCAAATATTTCGGCAATCGTGAATCATAGAAAATTGTAACGGCATAGATTTTAACAAACATTCATGCTATAATATAAATACAAAAGGGAATGGTGCAGTATCCTAGTTAGTCCTCCTATTCTGAAGGCGGGCCTAAAAATCCGCCAAAGGGCACATCGATGAAGTTCCTTGTGTCGGCTTGGGGCGCCCAGCCCTGGGTCGATGCTGGGAGTTAAGGTTTTTGGGCGATCCACAAAGGCATGTGGGCGTTGACCCAATTACCGCGGAGGCCCATCTTTGTAACTAAGTTCGCAAGCGAAGTTAGTTATGAAATGGGGTATGAACCTGTTGAGGATTGGTTTTTAATCCTCGTTAAACAGCGTAGCCTGCCTTGAGTGACTGCTGAGGGGATTAGAACTTTGGATTCGAATTTAGCTGGCCACTAATTCGTTTCTTTATTCTATGAAATCAGCGTTGCAAAAGAGGCTAGGAATAGGTCAAAGACTTTTAGAGGAAAGCTCCTAGGCTGTTCTGTTACGACATTTAAAAAGGATTATAGTGCGGACTAAGTGGTAATCCAGTCTAACCTCCGGCGACGGGGTTAATGTAGATTTAAAAGGGAACTGCCTTCGTGGCGACACGGGGTATCTACATGGGAAAACCTACTGGACCTAAGCCGCAGTCTTAACTTTTTAAATGGCCATTCCTACATTACATATGAACGTAAGGTTTGATGATATGAACGATCGAACGAAAGAATCTGTAAAATTTAGTTTAACGATAGCCGTTATCACATTCGTGTTAGCGGCTATTTTTTCCAGCTTTTCTTCCTCGTTATTAGGAAGTGTATCTTGGATTATCGGCTTTATCATCGTATTAATTATTGTTTTTATCGGGATTATTTTCGACATGCTCGGTATCGCAGCTGCAGCAGCAAAAGCGGCTCCATTGCATGCGATGGCAGCGGAAAAAGTTAAAGGTGCTCGAGAGGCCGTATTAATCCATCGAAATGCAGAAAAAGTCGCTAGCTTTTCCAATGATGTAATTGGGGATATATCAGGAATTGTTAGTGGTTCTGCCTTAACGATTGTAATTTTACAAATTACAAACCTGTTCCGTTATTCGGACGGTTCGACGTTTCAAATTGTTATATCGACTGTTTTGACGAGTTTTATTGCTGCGTTAACAGTAGGAGGAAAAGCATTCGGAAAGTATTATGCAATTCATTACTCGACAAATATCCTTTTATATACGGGGAAAGTCGTTTATTTTATTGAAAATAAGTTAAAAATTACAATATTCAAGCAGAAAAAAAGATAAAGGAACAGTAGGTACATACATGGGAAAAGAACGATTAGATGTGTTACTTGTAAAAAGAAATTTAGTCGATAGCCGGGAAAAAGCAAAACGATTAATAATGGCTGGGCTTGTGTTTTCTGAAAACGAACGCCTCGATAAACCTGGAATGAAAGTCGATGAATCGATACCACTCCATTTAAAAGAAACGTTACGTTACGTAGGTCGAGGTGGTTATAAATTAGAAAGGGCGCTCAAGAGCTTTGAAACATCAATCGCTGGTAAAACTGTCGTCGATATTGGTTCTTCAACCGGAGGATTTACCGATTGTGCACTACAAAACGACGCGGCCCAAGTGTATGCAATTGATGTCGGTTACAATCAGTTAGCTTGGAAATTGCGTAGTGATGAACGAGTACACGTTCATGAACGAACGAACTTTCGTTATGTAACGAAAGAGCTATTCGAACACGGCTTACCAAATTATGCGACAATCGACGTATCATTTATCTCACTCCGCTTAATCTTACCGGTTTTAAAGAAGCTATTACAAGAAAACAGTGAAGTAATCGCTTTAGTAAAACCTCAATTTGAAGCGGAACAAAATCAAGTCGGAAAAAAAGGAATCGTACGCGATCCACGCATCCATAAAGAAGTACTAGAAAATATTATTCAATTTTCACAAGATGAAGGCTTTCAATTTTTAAATGTAACATATTCACCAATAACTGGTAGTGAAGGTAATATAGAATACTTAATTCATTTAGGTTGGAACAATATAAATAAAAACAAAACGACTGAAAACGTCGAATCGTTAATAACATCTGTTGTAGAAGAAGCTCATCGAACGTTGAATTAATTACTGGGAGGATTACTATGAGCAAAGCAAAACGCCATATTAAAATTAGGGAACTAATCGCAGAACATGATATCGAAACTCAAGATGAGCTAGTTGAGCGTTTAAAAAATCTCGGCTTTAATGTAACTCAAGCAACTGTTTCCCGCGATATTAAGGAGATGCATTTAATTAAAATTCCATCATCATCCGGACGGTATAAATATGGTGTACCGACAAAACCACGCTATGATGCAGAAGAGAAGTTAAAACACAGAATGGTGGAGGCTTTTGTCAGTTTAGATCATGCTGAAAACTTTATCGTATTAAAAACTTTACCCGGAAACGCAAATGCAGTAGGAGCCTTAATCGATGATTTAGATTGGGAAGAAATAATGGGAACGATTTGCGGTGATGATACATGTCTTATCTTATGTCGTACAACTGAACAAACTAAGGAAGTTGTCAAACGTTTTAACGAAATGCTTTAACGAATCGTCGTTAAACGAAAGAGGTGACGGGGTCAAATGATTACACATTTGTCGATTCGCAACTTCGCTATTATCGATGAAATATCTATATCTTTCACCGACGGTTTAACAGTATTGACCGGAGAAACAGGAGCAGGAAAATCGATTATAATTGATGCAGTTCATTTGTTAATTGGTGGTAGAGCTTCGAGCCAATTTATTAAGCATGGTGAAGAACGGGCGGAAATCGTCGGCCAATTTGAACTTACATCTAACAAAGCCAATATTAAACAAGTATGTAAAAGCTACGATATCCCTCAAGAAGACGACGTATTAATCTTAGAGCGAATTTTAAATAAAAATGGCAAAACTGTCTGTCGGGTCAATCATAAACTTGTTACACTTTCAGTCCTTAAAGAAATCGGCGATTTGATTACGCAAATACATAGCCAACACGATACGCTACATTTATTACAAGCTCAGCAACACTTAACATTATTAGATCAATACAACAAGGCAGAGATAGGACCAATTTATACCAAATATAAAACGGTATACAAACAATTGCTATCTTTACAGCAAAAATACGATAAACTTTACACTGATGAACAAGAACTAGCCCATCGTCTTGACTTATTACAATTTCAGTTTAATGAATTGGAACAAGCAAATTTAGTCGAAGGTGAAGATGAAAAGCTTGAAGAAGAACGAAAGCAATTGCAAAATTTTGAACAAATCTTTATTGCTCTTCAAGAAGCTTATCACGCCTTGCAAGGGGAAGGTAAAGGATTAGAAAGTGTACATATAGCGAAAGATGCATTGGAAAAAGCAGCCGTACACGATAGCTTTATTAAAAAGCAACAAGAAACTTTGACGAACCTTTATTATCAACTGGAAGATATGACATTTCAAATTAACGATTATAAAGATACATTATATTTTGATGAAAACCGTTTAAATGATATTGAAGCCCGCTTGAATGAGTTAAATCGTTTACGGAAAAAATATGGTCAAACCGTCGCGGCAATGCTCGAATATAAAGCAAAAATTGCGGAAGAAATCGATGAACTTACAAATCGTGATGAGCGAATTGAATTAATTCAAAAAGAAATCGAAGAAAAAGAAGAAGAAGCACAAAATATTGCCCAACAATTACACAAAATTCGAAAAAAAACAGCCCGTCAATTAGAGAAAGATTTACAAAAAGAATTAGACGATTTATATTTAGAAAACGCTCGAATTTCTGTGTATTTTGCTCCAAATGAAAGAAAAGAACTAACAAAAGATGGTCTAGACAACGTTACCTTTATGTTATCGACGAATGTAGGAGAACCATTAAAACCATTAGACAAAATCGCTTCTGGCGGTGAAATGTCTCGAATTATGCTCGGTTTGAAAAAAATATTAGCAGAACACGATTTAATCCAAACCGTTATTTTCGATGAAATTGATGCTGGGGTTAGTGGTCGGGTCGCTCAAGCGATTGCGGAAAAAATGTATCAAATTTCGACCACGACACAGACATTATGTATCACTCATTTACCCCAAGTCGCCGCAATGGCTGATCAACATTTATTAATCAAAAAAGAAGTTAGCGGAGATCGAACATCTACGTCAGTCCGTCAATTAACGGAGGACGAGACGATTAACGAATTAGGAAAAATGATGACCGGCACCAAGTTAACGGAATCCGCCTTAGAACATGCCCAAGAATTGGTCGACTTAACGAATACGTTTAAAAAATTAGTAAGGGGAAAGTTTCCATCTTCATAATATAGCTTGCTTGATGATATCTTTTTTATACACGATACATTTTACACTTATTTAGGTAATGATAAACATTTTTTCTTAAGTTTCTCTCGTTTAAAAACAGATTGATTAGGTCACATTAAATATACCGGTTCAATCAAAAGCCAATCTGTTTTTAAGGGGAGTGTACAATGCGATGTCGTGGAAACGAAAAAGGAAACTTTTGATTGGTATATTATTCATTTTATTTTTAATTATTCCTTTACAAATACCAAAGGTTCAACAGTACCTTTCTATTCCGAACGATATAACCGTCGACCACCGTGAATCTGTCGCCTCCGTCCCAACCAATCATACAAAAAAAGAAACGAATTATCCATTTTTAACGAATATCGATTTGCATCCTTCCGAAGTAACCGAAAATGAAATCGTCTATAAAGTAGGTAACTTCCCCATTAAAAAAGTCGACGTCAACGTTTTAAAACAACATGAAATCGTTCCAGGTGGACAATCGATTGGAGTCCAACTGCATACGAGAGGGGTTCTTGTCGTAGGGCATCATTTAGTCTCCAATGTAGAGAAGGAAAAATCCCCCGCAGAAGACGCCAACATTAAAATCGGGGATATAATCGTTGAGATGGACGGTAAAAAAATTAAAAAACTAACCGATATTAAAGAAATTGTGCAATTCGCAGGAGAGAATAATAAAAAAATCGCCATAAAATTAAAAAGAGGAAAAGAATTTATCGAAACGAAATTACAGCCGACCTATAACAAAAAAGATGACTCCTATCAAATTGGCGTCTACATTCGGGATTCAACAACAGGAATCGGTACTGTTTCTTTTTATGATCGTACTACAGGAAAATACGGTGCATTAGGCCATGTTATTTCTGATGCCGATACGAAAAAGCCAATCGAAATTCATCATGGGAAAATCGTCCATTCTTCAATTACTCATATCGAAAAGGGAAACCGAGGTTTACCAGGAGAAAAACAAGCTGAGTTTTCAATGCAGGATGAAAAATTAGGTACGATTGAAAAAAATAGCCCCTTCGGTATTTTCGGTACGATTGATCCAAAAAAGATTAAAAATGAACAAAAACCACTTCCAATCGGCTTAGCAAAAGAAGTAAAAAAGGGCCCAGCTCATATATTAACGGTCGTTGAAGGTGACAAGGTGGAAAAATTCGATATCGAAATTGTAAATTCAATTCCACAAACCTACCCATCAACAAAAGGAATGATTATAAAAGTAACGGATGAACGACTCTTAGATAAAACCGGTGGCATTGTCCAAGGAATGAGCGGAAGTCCGATTATTCAAGATGAGAAGTTAATCGGTGCTGTTACTCACGTGTTCGTAAATGACCCAACTTCAGGCTACGGTGTGCATATCGAATGGATGCTCCAAGAAGCAGAAATCGACCTATTTGAAGAAGAAGGGAAACAATTTGCAAAAGCTCTCTGATGAAAATCAGAGAGTTTTTTTACAAATTAAAGGGATTTTTCACCATTGTGTCGAATAGTATTAGCGAGAGAGTAAATATAAGGATGGTGTCTAAATTTGGAGAAGATTTCAATTTGTATTATCGATGACAACGAAGAGTTAGTACATATCATGGAAGATTATTTAAACAATGAGCCTGATATGGAAGTTGTCGGAGTAAGTTTCAACGGGATGAAATCGTTACAATTAATTCAGGACTTAGAACCGGATATCGTTATTTTAGACCTTATAATGCCTCATGTAGATGGATTGACAGTGCTTAAAAAGATAAGACAAGCAGAAGATTTGAAGAAGCCTCGTATCATTATGTTAACTGCCTTTGGACAAGAAGACGTAATGCGTCAGGCTGTTCAATTAGGAGCTCATTACTTTATTTTAAAACCATTTGATTTTGATCACTTAGTAACGAAAATTCGTGAAGTCCATAAAGGTGACTTTACAGAACATCAATTTGTTGAGCAACCACAACAAGTAAAACGTGAAGTCGATTTAGAAGCAAAAATTACAGACATCATGCACGATATCGGTGTACCAGCTCACATTAAAGGGTACTTATATTTACGAGAAGCAATTATGATGGTATACGAAGATATCGAATTACTCGGTTCGATTACAAAAATTTTATATCCCGATATAGCAAAGAAATATAACACGACCGCATCCCGAGTAGAACGGGCTATTCGTCATGCCATTGAGGTCGCTTGGAATCGAGGTAATATCGATTCAATTACCGAACTATTCGGCTATACAATTAATGTATCGAAAGCAAAACCGACTAATAGTGAATTCATTGCGATGGTCGCTGATAAATTGAGGCTTGAATATCGAGTTATGCCGTCATAATCGTCAATTAGTAAGTGGAGTAATTTTATTTTCATTTCCATTGTTATAGAATAGATAACAAGAACTTTTAATACAAGGATTGGTTGAACTTCATTATTTAGAGATGAAGTCAGTCAATCCTTTTCAATGACAAAAATCATTTTCGAATGTGCACTTTCAGTTCAGAGTGAATATAAAAATTCTAATTTTCATATGTGGTGGATACGCGTCATTCTTGGAAAGAGTATATAAAAACGGGATTCAGTAAAATGTTGAATCCCGTTATCCTTGATATTTAGTTATGTTTACTGATTTTCGAAGAAGGCTTTATAAAGCGACTGAATCGCCCGGTGTAAATCATTAGCTTTAATTCCAAACATCATTGATACTTCAGACGAACCTTGGTTGATCATTTCGATATTCACCTTTGCTTCACCAAGGGCGGTTGCAGCAGTTTGCGCCATACCAATCGTTTCTTTCATCCCTTCACCGACGACCATAATAAGCGCCAGATTATGGTGCACTTGAACGGTATCAGGGGATAACTCCTTTTTAATTCGTTCGACAATTACTTCGTCTTTATTATCTGTTAATTGTGTATCGCGCACGATAATTGTCATTTCATCGATACCGGAAGGAACGTGCTCGAAAGAAACACCTTCTTCTTCTAAAATTTGAAGTAACTTCCGTCCAAAACCAAGCTCTCGGTTCATTAAAAACTTACTTACATAAATACTACTGAACCCAGTGTCACTTGCAATTCCGACGACACAATGTTCATTCGGCTTCTTTTTTGAAACAATTCGTGTGCCATCGCCGGACGGATTATTTGTATTTTTAATTTCAACTGGAATATTCGCTTGAAAAGCTGGAATTAAAGCTTCATCATGAAATACCGAAAAGCCAGCATAAGATAGCTCTCGCATTTCTCGATAAGTTAATAGTGGGATAGGTTTTGGATTTTTTACGATATTCGGGTTCACTGTAAAAACAGAATCGACATCGGTAAAGTTTTCATATAAATCTGCTTCAACTCCAGCGGCGACAATCGCACCAGTAATGTCGGAGCCACCACGGGAAAAGGTTTTTAATTTACCATCAGCTGTATAACCAAAAAATCCAGGAATGACGAGAATACCTTCTCGTTCACGTAATTTATATAGTTTTTCATAGCTTGAATCACAAATTTGAACACCTACTTCATCTTCTTTTAAGATGATTCCCGCTTCTTTAGGATTAACGTAACTTGCCTTTTTCCCTTGTGCTTGTAAATAACTACTTAATATTCTCGCTGAACTATCTTCACCTAGAGACTTGAAATGATCAATATGCTCTTCAAAGGGTAAGGATAACCTCATAATTTCTTGCAAGCGATTTTCAATTTCATCGTTTAAAGCTTCCGGCAATTGCAAGTCTTTTATAATTTTTGCAAAACGATCAACAATTGTAATGTAATACGACTTATATTTCTCTTCTTTTACGTATGCTGTTCCTAGCTGAATTAACAAATCTGTTATTTTAAAATCGTGATCATGTCGTTTCCCAGGAGCGGATACGACGATAAACTTTCGCTCTTCATCATCTTTAATAATGTTGGCCACTCTTTCAAATTGATGAGCATCAGCTAATGAACTTCCACCAAATTTTGCAACTTTCATCGTTTATTCCCCCAACCTATATTCATCATTTTCCTTTGCTTGTTGTTGACTTTTTAATTTATTTCTCTTTTTGTCACGATGGAAAATAAATCCCGCAACAAAACTAAAGCCACCGATAAACATAATTAATCCTACGATAAATTGAATAGTTTCATTCACTAAAATCGTATATACATCCGAAAAAAGAGCATCTCGCATTAATTTAATTCCATATGCTCCAATAATTCCGGGGATAAAAAGTATTAATACTGCAATGAATCTAACCATGGTTGTCTCCTTTAAATACCTTGAATAATTTTAGTATAGCAACGATTTTCACTAAAAACAAACTTGGTAACGTCTGTTCACGATTCCTTTACAATTAAAGAACTTTAGCTGTTGAAAGGCAAAAGTGTATATTGAATAATAAAAGTTTCCGACGTACAATAAATATAATGTCTTTGCAATTTTCTTCAAAAACTTCTTTAAAAAGAGGTGTTCGAATGTATCAACTATTAGTAGTAGGTTCAACAAAAGAAGCGAAACAAATAGTAAAAATTTTCTCTTCCTTACCGAATATCGATCTATCTGTCGTGATTGGTGATAAAGAAGAGAAGTCTTTCGAACAATTGCTTATGACTAATGGTATTCCTCATGAAAAATCAATACAATATTTCGTAGAGCAACCATTCGATGTTGTAATCCTAACCGATGAACAATACTGTGAAGAGGAAGTTCGACAGTCTTTTCTTTCTAATCCGTTAGTTGTTCCCAAGCCTTTAGTTGATTTATTACTTCCGTTTTTACGGGAGCAATATTTTGAATTGGATAATTTACGGTTAATATTCAATACAATCCGCGATGGGTTAATTGTCGTCGATCGCCACGGTATTCTTCGTTTAATGAATGATCGGGCTAAAAAGTTAATCGGCGTATCGAAAGATGTTATCGGCCATCATATTAATGATGTCATTCCCCATAGCCGACTTCCAGCCGTACTACAATCTAAAAAGAAAGAAGAGAATAAAACTTTTATATTACAAAATAATCAGGAAATCGTTACGACACGAATTCCCCTTATAACAAAAGGTGGTCAGTTAATCGGTGCTTTTGCAACCTTTAAAGCTCGTGATGAAATTCTTCGCCTAGCTGAGGAAAACACTGATTTAAAAAAAATTAAAACGATGTTAGAAGCGATTATTTATTCCTCCGAAGAAGCGATTAGTGTTGTCGATGAAAAGGGTAAGGGTTTAATGATTAACCCTGCTTACACAAGAATTACCGGTCTTAGTGAAAAGGATGTCATAGGTAAACCAGCGACCGTCGATATAGCAGAGGGCGAAAGTATCCATATGCAAGTATTACGGACGAAAAAACCAATTCGTGGTGCGCGATTAAAAGTAGGACCGATGAATAAGGATGTCTTTGTAAATGTCGCTCCCGTAATCGTTCAAAATGAAGTAAAGGGTAGTGTCGCAGTCATTCACGATTTATCAAGAATCGAAAGTTTAACCGATGCATTAAATCGTGCAAAACAAAAGATTCGCCAGTTAGAAGCAACCTATACCTTCGATGATATAATCGGGAACTCAGAAGAAATAAAACTTGCGATTAATCAAGCAAAAATGGCAGCAGAAACTCCTGCCACCGTCCTGTTACGAGGAGCATCAGGTACAGGAAAAGAACTCTTTGCCCATGCGATACATAACGCCAGTGATCGAAGCCATCACAAATTTATTCGTGTCAATTGTGCTGCATTAGCCGAGTCCGTTTTAGAAAGCGAATTATTTGGTTATGAAGGAGGGGCTTTTACAGGTGCTCGGCCGGAAGGTAAAAAAGGATTATTTGAAGTTGCAAATAAAGGGAGTATCTTTTTAGATGAAATAGGAGAATTATCGTTACGTACCCAAGCGAAATTATTACGGGTTTTGCAAGAGAAAGAAGTCGTACGAGTAGGTGGAACAACTCCCATTCCGATAGATGTCCGAATTATTGCTGCGACTAATGCTAATTTGGAAGAGAAAATAAATGACAACTCCTTCCGTGAGGATCTATATTATCGTTTAAATCGACTACCTATTTATATTCCATCATTGAATGAACGTCTTGAAGACTTACCTAGTTTAGTTACGTTCATTATAAGCAAGCTAAACCAGTTGTATGGAAGAACGGTCGAATCAATCTCTGATACTGCTTTAGATAAACTACGTACTCACGATTGGCCTGGGAATGTAAGGGAGCTCGAAAACATCATAAGTCGTGCAATGATATATATGGATATAAAAGAGCGTACAATAGAAAAAAAACATATCAATTTTTTAACCGAAAAAAATAATGTAGAGGAAGTAAAAGGGAAACTTACATCAATCGAATCAGCGGAAATACCATTAAGAGAAGCACTCGACCAGTATGAAAAACAATTTATAAAAGAAGTTTATAGAGCGAATAATTACAACAAGCAGCAAACCGCAGCTCAATTACAAATTTCAGTCCGAACTTTATATTATAAGTTAGAAAAATATAAGCTTGAATAACCTTTCGAATTGAATGAAATTGCATGCAAAATATTGCAAAGATGAATTTTCTTGCATAAGGCAACTGATTAAGCGCATATAAATCAAAGGTTTATTGTTGGCACGAATGTTGCATATCATATAAAGTGAGTAGATTTATTATAAGTAGAGGTGAATAAAATGAATATATTTTCTAAGTTAGAGTTAGATAATTTTGAACAGGTAGTCTTTTGTCAAGATCGGGCTTCTGGTTTAAAAGCGATTATTGCTATTCACGATACAACGTTAGGTCCGGCTTTAGGTGGCGCTCGAATGTGGAATTATGCTAGCGAAGAAGAAGCATTAGATGATGTTTTACGTCTAGCTAAAGGAATGACCTATAAAAACGCTGCAGCTGGTTTAAATTTAGGTGGTGGAAAAGCAGTTATTATTGGAGATCCACATAAAGATAAAAGTGAAGCCTTGTTTAGGGCTTTCGGGCGTTACGTAGAGAGCCTAAACGGACGTTATATAACTGCTGAAGATGTCGGAACTTTCGAAGAAGATATGGATTACATTCATATGGAAACGGATCATGTTACTGGGACTTCTATTGGAGAAGTAGGAGACCCTTCGCCGGTAACAGCTTATGGCATTTATTACGGTATGAAAGCTGCTGCAAAGGAAGCCTTCGGTACTGACGATTTAAAAGATAAGACAATTGCCGTTCAGGGTGTTGGTCAAGTCGCTTACAACTTGTGTCGTCATTTGCATAAAGAAGGAGCGAAATTAATTGTGACAGATATAAATAAAGAGGCAGTCGAACGAGCAGTAAAGGATTTTAATGCTAAAGCAGTCGATCCCGATAAAATCTATGATGTTGATTGTGATATTTATTCTCCGTGTGCTTTAGGTGGAACAATTAATGACGAAACAATTTCGCGTATAAAAGCAAAAGTAATCGCAGGAAGTGCAAATAATCAATTACAGTCAGAAGAGCACGGTGTAAAATTACATGAAAAAGGTATTGTTTATGCTCCAGACTATGTTATAAACTCAGGTGGTGTAATAAATGTTGCGGAGGAGTTAATCGGCTATGATCGGGAACGAGCAATGCAAAAAGTAAAATCCATTTATCATATTTTAGAAGAAGTTTTTACTATTTCTCGAGAAAGGAATATTCCAACCTCGGTTGCAGCTGATGAGAAGGCCGAAGAACGGATTAAAGCAATTCGTGCTTCAAGCCGTCATTATTTATAAATATAAGAAATCGCAGGAAAAAAAGGAGTCGGGGATATGACAAAAGAATATGATCTTGTCGTTTTAGGCGGTGGAACTGGAGGGTATGTTGCAGCGATTCGTGCATCCCAATTAGGTATGAAGGTAGCTGTTGTTGAGGCAAAAAAATTAGGAGGTACTTGTTTGCACTCAGGATGTATACCGACTAAGACGCTACTAAGAACAGCTGAAATTTACCGGGAAGCGACTTTGGCAAAAAATTACGGAATCGACCTAAAAGTAAAAGGAATTGACTTTTCAAAAGTACAAGCGAAAAAAGAATCGATTATAAAGCAACTTCATAGTGGTATCGAGCAATTATTTAAAAAACATCAAATAGATCTTTATAACGGTTACGGAAGAATTTTAGGGCCAAGCATATTTTCACCGCTTCCTGGAACGATTTCAGTAGAATATGAATCCGGTGAAGAGAATACGATGCTCGTACCGACGAATGTACTTATAGCAACTGGTTCAAAACCGAGAGAAATAAATGAATTACAAACCGATGGAAACCATATTTTAAATTCCGATCAAGCTCTTAAATTAACAAAATTGCCAAAATCAATACTTATTATTGGTGGAGGTATTATCGGTATCGAATGGGCATCTTTATTAGTTGATTTAGGAGTTAAAGTAACGGTAATCGAAAGCGAAGCATCCATTTTACAGAACGAAGACGAGATTGTTCAGCGTGAAGTAACGAAGCAACTAAAGAAACGCGGAGTAAAAATCGTTACGAACGCTTCAATAGATACAAAGAGCTTACAAAAAGAAGAAGAGCTAGTTTCTCTTGCTGTCAATAATACTGAAGATAGAGAAATTTTTACAGCCGAGAAAATTTTAGTAGCAATCGGAAGGGAACCAAATATTAACGATATCGGCTTACAAAATACGAATGTCGAAAGGGAAAACAATTTTATTAAAACGAATGAAGTGTACCAAACGAAGGATTCGCATATATATGCAATAGGTGACTGTGTCGGTGGCTTACAATTAGCTCACGTTGCTCAAGAAGAGGCGATTATAGCCGTCGAACATATGGCAGGAAAGGAACCGATTACTTTTAAATCAAATCAAGTTCCCGTAAACATTTACAGTTACCCTGAAGTAGGTAAAATTGGCTTAACAGAAAAGGAAGCTAAAAAAGCTTATGAAAACATAAGTGTCGGTATCTTTCCTTTCGCAGGTATCGGTAAAGCCCACGTCAATGGAGAAGTCAATGGTTTCGTCAAAGTTATTACCGATGAAAAAACAGACGATCTCCTTGGGGTTCACATCGTTGGTGACAAAGCAACGGAGCTTATTGGAGAAGCGAGTGTCGCAAAATTTCTCGATGCTTCGGGATGGGAGCTTTCAAAAGTAATCCATGCTCATCCGTCATTAGCAGAAATATTTAAAGAAGCAGCCCTTGCGACCAAGGGGAATCAAATTCACGGATAAGGAGATGTAAAAATGATGAAAAAACGTCACGAACAGTTAGGTTTAAGCGATGAAGAAGTATTAGAAATGTATCGCTTAATGGTCTTATCACGGAAAGTCGATGAACGGATGTGGTTATTAAATCGTGCTGGGAAAATTCCATTTGTAATATCATGTCAAGGGCAAGAGGCCGCCCAAGTTGGTGCTGCTTTCGCTCTTGATCGTAATATCGATTATGTTGCTCCTTATTATCGGGATGTCGGTGTCGTATTAGCTTTTGGAATGACGGTTGAAGAATTACTCCTTTCCGGTTTTGGTAAAGAAGGCGACCCAAATTCAGGAGGTCGGCAAATGCCCGGCCATTTCGGCCAGCGAAAAAATCGAATCATCACCGGCTCATCACCGGTAACGACCCAAGTACCCCATGCAGTTGGTTTTGCCTTAGCATCAAAGCTAAAGAATGAAAAATTTGTTACGTTTACCTCATTAGGAGATGGTTCAACAAATCAAGGGGATTTCCACGAAGGTTTAAACTTCGCAGGAGTCCACCAATTGCCAGTTATTACTTTCGTTGAAAATAACCGTTTAGCCATTTCTGTTCCTTATGAGAAACAAGTTGCTAGTGAGTCAATCGCCATTCGAGCTAAAGCTTATGGAATGCCTGGTTATGAAGTGGATGGGCAAGATCCGCTTGCAGTATACGAAGTAGTCAAAAAAGCGCGCGAAAGAGCAATAAGCGGTAAAGGACCAACTTTAATCGAAGCTCATACAGTACGATTAACGTCTCACTCAAGCGATGATAACCATCTCGTTTATCGAACAAAAGAAGAATTAGAAGAAGAACGAAAAAACGACCCGAATCAATTATTTGCAACGTATTTATATGAAGTTGGTATTCTCGATGAAAAACTTGAAAAAGAAATCGATGACGAATTAACCAAAGAAGTAAATAAAGCGACAGAAAAGGCGGAAAAAGCTCCGTATCCAAAGGTAGAGACGTTGTACGACTACGTCTACGAGCAATAAGGAGGAGAATACGATGACTGAAATGTCTTATATTCAAGCAATTACAAAAGCGATGGATGAAGAGATGAAACGGGATGAAAATGTCTTTATCGTCGGTGAAGACGTCGGTGCAAAAGGTGGAGTGTTTAGAGCTACGGACGGATTATATGATAAGTATGGCGAACAACGAGTTATTGATGCACCGCTATCTGAATCAGCAATCGTCGGAGTCGGTGTGGGAGCTGCGATGTATGGGATGCGTCCCATTGCAGAAATTCAATTTGCGGACTTTATTATGCCAGCGGTGAACCAAATTATTTCCGAAGCTGCAAAAATTCGTTATCGCTCTAATAACGACTGGTTTTGCCCGATTACAATCCGTGCTCCATACGGTGGAGGAGTAAGTGGAGCCTTATACCATTCTCAATCAGTCGAAGCACTATTTAATAGCACGCCAGGATTAAAAGTTGTCATACCTTCTACTCCTTATGATGCGAAAGGATTGTTAAAAGCAGCTATTCGGGATAACGATCCGGTTCTATTTTTTGAACATAAACGAGCTTATCGAATGTTAAAGGAAGAAGTACCGGAAGAAGATTACGTTCTTCCAATTGGTAAAGCTGATGTGAAGCGTGAAGGAACTGACGTGACAATTATTACGTATGGCTTTTGTGTCCATTTGTGTCAACTTGTTGCCGACCTTGTCCAACAAGACGGAATATCAGTACACATATTAGATCTACGTACTATTTATCCTCTAGATCAACAAGCTATTATCGAGGCAGCGAGTAAAACAGGTAAAGTCCTTCTCGTAACAGAAGATAATAAGGAAGGTAGTGTACTAGGAGAAGTGAGTGCGATTATTTCGGAATATGCGCTATTCGAGTTAGATGCACCAATAATGCGTCTTGCTGCTCCCGACGTACCCGCGATGCCTTATGCACAATCACTAGAAAAAGAGTTTATGATTAACGAACAAAAGATAGAAGAAGCGATTCGTTATTTAGCAGCTTATTAAACCTCGAAGAAGGAAAGGAAGGGAAAACAGTGCCTGTAAAAGAAATTTTAATGCCTAAATTGGGTGAAAGTGTAACTGAAGGAACGATTACAACTTGGCTTGTAAAGGAAGGGGACTACGTAAATAAATACGACCCTATTGCCGAAGTAATGACAGATAAAGTAAACGCCGAAGTTCCATCCTCCTATAGTGGAACGATTAAAGAAATCCTCGTAGCTGAAGGAGAAACAGTCGCAGTTGATACGTTAATTTGTTACATCGAAACAGAAGATGTGGAAGAAACGCAGGAAGAAGAAGCAAAACCAACGAAAAAGATAGAAGTACATGAAGAGAAAGATGAAAATAACAAAACTCGTTATTCACCAGCAGTAATGCGTCTTTCACAAGAACATGGAATCGATCTATCAACTGTAAAAGGTACTGGTTTAGGAGGACGTATTACGAGAAAAGATTTATTGAAAATCATTGAAACTGAAAAAGAAGCGACAGATCAAGGACCACAAAGACCAACTCATCAAGAAGTAGTAAAAGAAATAGAAAAAGATACAATCCCATCGAGATCTGAAACGATTACGACCGACCGTCATATACCTGTAACGGGAGTGCGTAAAGCAATCGCGCAAAATATGGTTCGTTCGAAAACGGAGATTCCTCATGCTTGGATGACGGTCGAAGTCGATGTCACAGATTTAGTTGATTTACGAAATAAGGTCAAGGATGAATTTAAAGAAAGGGAAGGTTACTCATTAACTTATTTTCCTTTTTTCATCTCGGCGGTGGCACAAGCATTGCAAGAGTTCCCGCAATTAAATAGCACATGGAAAGGAGACCACATAATCGAACATAAAGATATTCATATTTCGATTGCAGTAGCAAAAGAAAATGAACTCTTCGTTCCAGTAATTAAACATGCCGATGAAAAGAGTATAAAAGGAATTGCAAAGGAAATTGATCAACTCGCATATAAAACCTATGAAGGAACCTTAACCCAAGATGATATATCTGGAGGTACATTTACTGTAAATAATACGGGAACGTTTGGGTCAGTATCCTCCATGGGAATTATTAATTATCCTCAAGCAGCCATTTTACAAGTAGAATCAATTGTTAAACGACCTGTCATTATCGACGATATGTTTGCGGCACGAGATATCGTTAACTTGTCCTTATCCTTAGATCATCGCATTTTAGATGGTTTAATTTGCGGGAGATTTTTAGCTAGAGTAAAGGAAATCTTAGAAAATATGAATGAAAAAACGATATCGATTTAACAACCCCCTTAATATCGGGAAAATTTTTCCGTCTATAATGATTGATAAAATTGATATTCTAATATGTAATTGTTAAAATGAAATCGATAGAACAAAAATTTATTAGGGGTTGATATAGATGAGTTTCGATCAATTTATGATTGACGTTGTTAGTGTAGCTCGTGAAGATATGGTAGAAGCAGGCTACATCGAATTGCGAGAACCTGAAGAAGTAGATGAAGCTTTAACACAAAAAGGAACGACTTTAGTAATGATTAACTCAATTTGTGGTTGTGCTGGAGGAGTAGCTCGCCCAGCTGCTGCAAATGCGATCCATTATGATAAGCGTCCAGATCATTTATACACAGTATTTGCTGGACAAGACCGTGAAGCAACCGAGAGAGCTCGTTCTTATTTCGGAGATTATCCACCATCATCCCCATCCTTTGCTTTTTTAAAGGACGGAGAAATTGTCACGATGATTGAGCGCCACGAAATTGAAGGACATACTCCGATGGAAGTAGTCAACCAACTACAAGCTATTTTCGATGAACATTGTGAAGAAATCTCATAGAAGTAGGAAAAGGCTGTTTACGTTTTCGTTAACAGTCTTCTTTTTTCAAAAGGATGGTTACAAGTGAAAATAGGCTATCGCACAATAAAAACCGCAATCGCTACACCAATTGCGGTTTTTATCGCGCAAATGTTAAACGTATCAAATGTCGTCGCTGCCGGAATTTTAACAATTTTATGTATTCAACCTTCTCGTAAACGTTCGGTCGAAACAGCTTGGGAGCGGTTTGCAGCGTGTTTATTAGCAATTTTATTTTCCTTTGTTTTTTTTGAATTATTCGGTTATTCAGTATTTTCCTTAGGCTTGTTATTGTTTCTTTTTATCCCATCGACCGTTTATTTGAAAATCGATAGCGGTATTTTAACGGGAACGGTTATTACATTAAATATTTTTTATTCAGGGATGATGAACTTTCCCTTTATAAAAGAACAACTAACGTTAATAATCGTTGGAATCGGAACCGGTCTAGCCGTGAATTTATATATGCCAAGTCTAGATAACAAATTACAAGACCTCCAAAAGGAATTAGAAGCAGATTTCAAAACGATTTTACATGAAATTGCACGATTTTTACGTGAAGAAAATATGGACTGGCAAGGTGCAGAAATAACGAAAGTAAGCAAACTATTAAAGGAAGCAGATGAATACGTGAAACGAGATAAAGAAAACCATCTATGGCGTGAAGTTCATTTGTATGAACAATATTTCGCCATGCGTAAACGTCAGTTTAGTTTATTAAAACAAATGTTACCAATTGTTGCCCGGATTGAAGAGCGAAATGAATCGACCATGCAACTTGCTTTATTTTTCTCTGAGTTGAGTGAAGCTGTTCATCCCGGAGATACGTCAGTAATTTATATTCAACAGTTGAAGGATTTGCATGAAGCTTTGTTAAAAACACCTTTACCGGAGACAGAGGAGCAATTCCAATCCCGGGCGAATCTATTTCAACTCCTATTTTTATTAGAGTCGTATTTACATGTGAAATCAAATTATTTCCAAACTACCGAGAAAAAGAAGAAAAAAAGAAGACATGGAATTTTCCATTCCCGTCTTCCATTTTAAAGTAAAGCGATGCCTCCGAGGCCTGCTGTTAACATTGATAATACCATTGCAATTACCATAATATAAATTAAAACTTTCTGTCGTCGTTGTCTTTTCGATGGTCGACGTTTTTGTGGTTGTTTTTTTGCCATTGGCGTACACCTCTTTACGATATGTTCATCTATATTGTACAATGTAACCTTGCATTTCACAAATAAAATTTTAACGACATTACTTCTATTCTAAACAATCGATCAAAGTCAGTAAAATACTGATTTTGATCTTTTTTATAAAAACTTATAAAGCAAAATATAGCCAAAAACTATGTAAACGACTCCTTGTGATCCTTCTTTTTGTACCGGTGCATTCTTGGAATCTTCCGACATTTAATGTTAAAATGGAGTAGTGAACATCGCTAACTTAATTAGGAGGATCAGACAGATGAGTGAAATTACTAGAGGCCCGAAAAAAATAGCCCATATCGGTATCGCGGTACACGATATCGATCGAACGATACCTTTTTATACAGAGCAGTTAGGGCTAGAGTTAAAAGGGGTCGAAGAAGTACAAAGTGAACAAGTAAAGGTAGCTTTTTTACAAATTGGTGAATCGATGCTTGAATTACTAGAACCCATAAGTGCATCCTCACCGATTAAAAGTTTCTTAGACAAAAAAGGCGAAGGAATTCACCATATCGCTTTAGAAGTAAACAATATTGAAAAGCGATTGGAAAAATTAAAAAATGATGGAATTCATCTTATTAACGAAATAGCAAAAGAAGGCGCTAACAATAGTAAAATTGCCTTTTTACATCCGAAATCAACCCATGGTGTGTTATACGAATTATGTGAACATGAAGGAAGTGACGACTAATGGAAAACATTTATGATGCAATAGATGACTTATACGATCGTAGAAGAAAAGTCGAACTCGGTGGTGGAGATGAAAGAATAGATCAACAACATGCCCGTGGAAAGCAAACAGCTCGCGAACGAATCGATTACTTGCTCGATGAAGGTACGTTCGTTGAATTAAATCCATTTATGGAACATCGTACTACGGATTTTGGAATGGATAAAGTTGAAGCCCATGGTGAAGGAGTCGTCACCGGTTATGGAAAAATCAACGGGCGACCGGTATACCTTTTCGCTCAAGATTTTACGGTTTTTGGAGGAGCCCTCGGTGAAATGCATGCGAAAAAAATCGCCCACGTCATGGACTTAGCAGCGAAAAATGGCACACCTTTTATTGGACTAAATGATTCAGGTGGGGCTCGTATCCAAGAAGGTGTCGCTTCCTTGGACGGTTATGGAGAAATCTTTTATCGGAACTCTATTTATTCGGGTGTGATACCACAAATCTCTGTCATTATGGGACCAAGCGCCGGTGGAGCAGTTTATTCACCCGCAATTACTGATGTTATTATTATGGTAGAAAAAACATCAAAAATGTTTATAACAGGACCAAAAGTGATAGAAACGGTAACTGGTGAAAAAATTACCGACGAAGATCTCGGTGGAGCGAAAGTACATAATACTAAAAGTGGTAACGCCCACTTTAGTGCTAAGGACGAAGAGGAAGCCCTAGATTTAGTAAAGAAACTGTTAAGTTATTTGCCATCGAGCAATAAAGAAAAACCGGAAATTATTCCTTATACTAAAGAAGATGATCATTACCGTGTCGATTTACCCGAAATTGTACCTTATGATACGACGAGACCTTACGATATGAAAAAAGTAATTAACGAAGTTGTCGATGAAGGAAGCTTCTTAGAACTTCATAAAGATTTTGCGAAAAACATTATCGTCGGTTTTGCCCGAATTAATGGTCGTTCCGTAGGCCTTGTGGCGAACCAACCCCGCTATATGGCTGGTGGAATTGATATCGACTCAAGTGATAAAGCCGCTCGCTTTATCCGATTCTGTGATGCCTTTAATGTTCCGATTATTACATTTGAAGACATTCCAGGATTTTTCCCAGGAATCCAACAAGAACATGGCGGAATTATTCGACACGGCGCAAAAATATTGTATGCTTATTCCGAAGCGACAGTACCGAAAATTACCGTTATCGTCCGTAAAGCTTTCGGAGGCGCTTATGTAGCGTTGAATAGTAAGGCAATTGGGGCGGATCTTGTCTTTGCATGGCCAAATGCAGAAATTGCCGTTATGGGACCTGAAGGTGCAGCGAACATTATTTTTGCCCGCGAAATTCAAGAAAGTGATAATCCGGAACAAACTCGCCAGGAAAAAATCGAAGAATATAAAGAAAAATTTGCAAACCCATATGTTGCAGCAGGATTGGGAATCGTCGATGACGTGATCGACCCAAGAGATACACGATTAAAGCTAGTCCAATCATTAGAAATGCTAGAGAATAAAGATGAAAAACGACCGGAGAAAAAGCACGGAAACATACCACTATAAAAAAGATAGGAGAATGAGGGAATGGTAAACAAAGAACGACTAATCGAACGATTTATTGAACTTGTAAAAATTGATTCAGAAACTAAACATGAAGGAGCTATCGCAACTTATTTAAAAGATGAACTGACCGCATTAGACGTAGAAGTCGAGGAAGATCAAGCAAAGGAAAAAACTGATCACGGAGCAAACAATTTAATTTGTACACTGAAAGGTACGGATCCTCATTCTCGTACTATCTTTTTCTCTTCCCATATGGATACTGTCACACCAGGAAAAAATGTAAAGCCACATCGTAAAGATGGCTATATTACATCGGATGGTACGACAATTTTAGGAGCCGATGATAAAGCAGGGATTGCTGTTTTCTTTGAATTAATTCATATTTTAAAAGAACAAAATCTTCCCCATGGTGACATTCAGTTTATCATAACAGTTGGAGAAGAAGCGGGATTAAATGGAGCAAAAGCGCTCGATCGTTCCCTTGTGAAAGCTGACTTTGGCTATGTTCTCGATAGCGACGGAGCTGTTGGAAATCTTGTCGTACGAGCGCCTTATCAATCAAAATTTCACGTCACTATTTACGGAAAGTCTGCCCATGCTGGTGTAGAACCAGAAAAGGGAATCTCTGCGATTACAACTGCAGCAAAAGCAATATCAAAAATGAAACTTGGTAGAATTGATGAAGAAACAACCGCCAACATTAGCTACTTTAAAGGTGGTAAAAAAGAAGCAACAAACATCGTAACTGAATATGTAGAAATTGAAGGAGAAGCGCGTT
This sequence comes from uncultured Pseudogracilibacillus sp., assembly GCA_937960785.1. GTDB lineage: Bacteria > Bacillota > Bacilli > Bacillales > Amphibacillaceae > Pseudogracilibacillus. The sequence continues at coordinate 7,080 of CALGOZ010000031.1, read as the reverse complement.
CCTTAGAAAAGAAAAAACTCGATGACATCATTGCTCACATTACGAACCACTTTGAAACAACAGCTGAAAAGTTCGGTGCAAAAACGGACCTAAAACTAATCGAGGCATACCCGGGATATAAATTGCAAGAAAATGAGGAAGTAGTCCAAATTGCTCAACAAGCTGCTCATAACTTACAATTAACTTCCGAACTTCTAACAAGTGGGGGAGGAAGCGATGCAAATATCTTTAACTCCTTCAATTTACCAACGGCTAACTTATCAGTCGGTTATGAAGAAATCCATACGACAAAAGAGCGAATTTCTGAAGAAGAGCTCGTTCGTTTAACGAAACTAGTCGTAGAAATTGTTAAACTAGCTTTTAAATAAATAACTTATATAGGAAAAGAGTAGAAGGATTGAGGACGAATGAAAAAAAGAGTAAACATTATTTTTCATGTCGATATGAATAGCTTTTACGCTTCTGTAGAAATGGCTCATAATCCTAGATTAAAAGGAAAGCCGGTCGCAATAGCGGGAAATCCTCAAGAACGTCGTGGGATTATCGTGACGAGTAGTTATGAAGCAAGAGCCCACGGTGTCAAAACAACAATGCCCGTTTGGGAAGCAAAAAAACTCTGTCCAGAACTAATTGTCATTCGTCCTAACTTTCCTTTATATCGGGAAATGTCTGCAAAAATTTTCAAACGTCTCTCCGAATTCACACCGATGATTGAACCCGTATCAATTGATGAAGGTTATATGGATGTAACCGATCATCCAACTCATCCTGCTCAATTAGCTAAAGATGTACAACAAGCTTTACTAAATGAGTTAGACATACCTTGTAGTATCGGAATTGGACCGAATAAATTTTTAGCAAAAACGGCCTCAGATATGAAAAAACCTCTCGGAATAACGATTCTCCGCAAAAGAGATCTGCCAAAAAAATTATGGCCTCTGCCCATTGAAAAAATGTACGGCGTCGGTAAGAAAACAGCAGAAAAAATGCGCGAATTAAATATAAATACTATCGGAGAGCTTGCAAAGGCAGATGTATATGTATTATCGCAATTGCTTGGGATAAATGGCGAACGATTAATTCAAAGGGCAAACGGTATCGACCCTCGTAAAGTCGACCCCGACTCCGTTCACGACTTTAAAAGTATTGGAAACTCAACGACGCTTCGATTTGATACGGCAGACATAGATAAAATAAAAAGTGTACTAGCTAGATTAACAGAACGAGTTGAAGAACGATTGATCCGGCGAAAACTTAAAGGAAAATCGGTTCAACTGATGATTCGTTATGAAAATCGCGAAACCGTAACCCGAAGCAAAAAGTTACCAGAGTATATTCAACGGAAAGAAGAAATTTTACCAGTAATACTTCATTTACTCGATACTCATTGGACCAAAAAGCCAGTCCGGTTATTAGGCGTGACAGTTCAAGATCTACTCGAGGCTAAACATGTCGTAGAACAATTAGATTTATTTACTTACAAAGAACGGAAAAAAGAGCTTCAAATCGAAAAAACAATCGAAAAGCTAAAGGAAAAATACGGAAGCAATCCGTTTGTTCAATTAGATGATGAAGAAAAAATAGATGACATAAATGAGGAAAAGCTCTATCGAACAAGCTTTCAAAAGGACTTTTTAGATGATTATAAAGAAATAGATGAAAAATAAAATCCGGGTTGAGTTATAAAGCGCTCGACCCGGAAATTTTATTACTAATATTACATTAAGAACGACTTTGCTAATGATTGCTTAATTCTGCCTCCTGGATAACGAACCGGATTGTCAAAGAGAGTCGTTTGTTTTAAAATGCTCTTCCGGTGGGAGAAAGTTTCAAAACTATACTTCCCATGATAAGCACCGATTCCACTTGGGCCGACACCGCCAAACGGTAAATACGGTGTAGCTAAATGATAGAGCGTGTCGTTTACACAACCGCCACCAAATGGTATTGACGTAAGTACTTTCTCTTCGTTTTCTTTATTATTTCCGAAGTAGTATAAAGCTAAAGGTTTGTCATTTTCTTGGACTTTTAAAATAACCTCATCGATATTCGAATAAGAAAGTACCGGTAAAATCGGACCGAAGATCTCTTCCTGCATCACCGGGTCGTTCCACGTAATATCAGTTACGATTGTCGGTTCAATTGTTAAATTTTCTTTACTTACTTCACCACCGTGATAAATCTTTGCATCTTCTAATAACTTCGTAAGTCTATCGAAGTGTTTTTTATTGATAATACGACCGTAATCTTTATTATTTAATGGTCGCTTTCCATAGAGACGGTGAATTTGACGCTTTAATGCCCGTAAAAACTTCATATATATTTTTTCATGGACATAGACGTAGTCTGGCGCAACACACGTTTGTCCTGCGTTTGTATACTTACCCCAGACAATACGTTTTGCAGATAAAGAAATATTACAATCTTCATCGACGATGGTAGGGCTTTTACCACCGAGTTCTAATGTCACCGGTGTCAGATGTTTACTTGCCTTTTCCATAATAATTTTTCCAATATGGGTGCTTCCAGTAAAGAAAATATAATCGAAACGCTGTTCTAAAAGAGCATTTGTCTCTTCTACTGCACCTTCAACAACAGTGCAAATTTCAGGTTCAAATGTTGCGCTAATCATTTTATTTAGTAAGTTCGATGTGTGAACAGAAATTTCCGAAGGCTTTAATACCACTGTGTTTCCTGCAGCTAAAGCACCAATTACCGGGGCGAGCGCTAATTGAAGTGGATAGTTCCACGGCGCAATAACTAACGTCACACCGTACGGTTCATACGTAATGTAGCTATTGGATCCTTTATGGGTAAGGGGAGCCGGTACTTCTTCATCTTCCATCCAGTCTTTTAAATGTTTTAAAGCAAAATCGATTTCAGTATGGAGAACGCCTAACTCAGTTGTAATTGCTTCATGTTTTGATTTATTCAAGTCAGCCTTTAAAGCACGATAAATGTCTTTTTCGTATGTTTTCAACATGTTTTGTAATTTTTTTAATTGTTCAACACGGAAAGCATAAGGTCGAGTTGCACCACTAAAGTAATACGTTCGCTGTTTGTTGACGATTTCCTGCATTTCATATCATCTCCTTTTTATTTTAACGAGAATGTGTATAAGTCATTAGCAATCTTTGTCGATTTAAAAATCGATTGCGCTTCTTTTAATAACTGTTTCACACCATCGTACTGATACCGAGAAGAAATATGCGTTAAAATGAGCTGTTTAACTTTTGCTTCCTTTGCTAATTTAGCGGCATCATAAGCAGTTGTATGATAATATTGCCGGGCTAAATCTCGTTTTGTTCGATCAAAAGTCGCTTCATGTACGAGGAGATCTGAACCTTGAATAAAAGAAGCATAAGCTTGTTTATATCGCGTATCGCCGAAGATTGATATTACTTTACCCTTTTTCGGTGGTCCAAGTACGTCCTTTCGATTAATTACAGTACCATCTTCCAACGTTGTTTGTTCATTTTCTTTAATTGTCTTATAAATTGGACCAGGCTTTACGCCAAGAGCGATTAATTTATCAACGAGCAATTCACCTAACTGATCTTTTTCAGTAACTCGATAACCAAAACTCAAAATATTATGATCTAATATTTTATTATGAATGATGAATCGTTCATTTTCAAAAACGATTCCCTCTTCCTCTAGCTCAACAAATTCAAGGGGATAAGTTAGATGTGTCTTACTAATGTGTAAACTTGTCTCAACAAATTGTTTAATACCCTTAGGACCATAAATAGTGACTCGTTCATCACCATCTAAAAAAGAACGACTACTAAGTAAACCTGGTAAACCGAAGATATGGTCTCCATGTAAATGAGTAATAAAGATTTTCGTAATTTTGCGTGGTTTTAAAGTAGTTTTTAAAATTTGATGCTGTGTAGCCTCCCCACAATCAAAAAGCCACAATTCATTAATCTCATGTAGTAAATTTAACACAAGAGCAGAGACATTCCGTTCCTTTGAAGGCATACCTGCTCCTGTTCCTAAAAACGTAATTTCCATACAACAATAACTCCTTACTCACATTATAAACGACTATACACGTATTTTACCATATAATTTTTAAAATTGTTTTTATCCAGATATACAGTTCTTTATAAACCTCAGTAAACAATGTTCACTAAAAAATACAACGTTGACAAAGAGAGATAAATCAATTATGATAAAAATAACACCATATGAAAGAGGGATTCATTTGCTAGAAAATAAATATAGTTTTGAACCATTTCTACAAGTTCGTGATTCATACAATGACTTTTCAGACAACCATTTTTTGCAACGAGTAGTAAAACATTATGTCACTGATGAATGGGATAAATTTTACCCCAAAATGAAAGCGTTGTCAGAAACTTCTTCTTTTAAATATCGTAAAATCGCTAACGAGATGGCGAAGGAGAAAAACCATCCTAAGATTGAACATTATAATCCTTATAACAGAAGAACTGACAAGATTATAAGAGCTAACGAACAACTGCTAATGGAGCAAGAGATATTTAAAGAAGCTTTATTTTCAAAAGAAACATCTGATTGGGAACAAGTTGTAAAACGATTTATTATGCATCATAACGGTGAAGCGGGTATGATGTGTCCAATTGCTTGTACTGATGGTTTAGTAGATCTTTTACGATTATATAAAGATGAGTTGAATGATTCTTTAAAAGAAATATTACAGCACTTAACTGAAGGGATTAATGGCGATTACGGTATTGGCGCTCAATTTATGACCGAAATTCAAGGTGGTTCAAATATTCCTGCTAATGTATTGAAAGCAGTTAAAGGAAGAGAAGAAAATACTTTCTTTTTGTATGGAAGTAAGTTTTTCTGTTCGGCAATTCACGCTGATTATGCAGTTGTTACTGCTCGAGTCGAAAATACAGAACATGTCGCTACGTTTATCGTACCTTTATGGAAAACTCGCGAACGTAAAGAAAAAAACAATTATATTATCAATCGTCTTAAGTGGAAGTTAGGTACAAGTGAATTACCATCAGCTGAGGTTATATTTGAAGGTGCAAAAGCGTATCAAATTGGTTCAATTGAACGCGGTGTTGCAATTGCAGTGGGAATTGTGTTAACAAAATCTCGACTCGATATCGGGGCATCAAGTAGTGCATTTATGCTTCGTGCCGTAAGAGAAGCGCTTCAATACAGTCAGTTTCGAGAAGTATTTGGTAGAACGATTGAACAATTTCCCTTAGCTAAAGCTCAACTTGTAGATATAGAAGAAACTGCAAAGAGAACTACAGCCGGTCTTTTTAAAATATATAATGAATATTTTAAACAAAAAGATTGGTATAGAAAAAAACTGTCAGAAGAAGAGAAGAAACGACAGTTCGTATTACGCGAATTAATTTTGCTCCAAAAAATTAAAGCAGCTCAAGATACCGTAGAAACAATCCGTACTGCTATTTCTATATTTGGTGGAAATGGTGTAATAGAGGACTTCAGCTCATTACCTCGTTTATTCAGAGATTCGATGGTAAATGAATTGTGGGAAGGTCCAAAAAATGTCCTTTTATCACAAATTCATCGAGATATTCTACGTGTATCTAAGTGGTATAATCCTAAACAGTTTATTAGAGATCTCCTTCAAGGAGTAGATGAGAAAACTGTACAAGTTTTTGAAAAAGAAATTGAGTCGTTATTAACAATAAATTTACACGGTGAACCTACTACGCAAACAATTGAAGATGCAAAACGATGGGAGCGCTTTTGTGATGAATTATGTTATATCTATCAAAAACAAGCGTTAAAAGAAGTAGGTGATGCTCCAATTGTTAAGCAATATTCCTTTGAAAAACAATTATCATAAGGATGGTGAAAATGATGTTATCAATAAATATTGGAGAGTTGCTTAGCCACCGAGCCTTTATAATGCCCGATGTTGAAGGTTATATTGGAAGGAAGAGATATACTTTTAAAGAAATGAATGAAAGAGCAAATAAATTTGCTCATTATTTAAAAGAAAAAAATTTAAAGAAAGGAGATAGAGTAGCTCTTTTAGCTAAAAATAATGAGGATTTTATAACAGTGTTTTTTGCTGCAGTTAAGCTAGGTATTATCACAGTTCCAATAAATTGGCGATTAAAGCCAAATGAAATTACGTATATATTGTCCAATTCACAACCATCTCTTTTAATTTACGATGATGTTTTTGAAAAAGTTATAGAGCAAGTAAAAGAAGGCTTTCCAATTGACACGTTACAATCAGGAAATGATAACTTTGATAATGTTTTCAATTCTTTTTCTACAGAAGAGCCTACTCTTGAAGCAGAAGGGGACGATACAGCATTAATAATGTATACATCGGGGACGACTGGAAAACCTAAAGGAGCGATGATCACTCATACAAATTTATTAGCTGCATCTATTGGTATGTCCCATGTAATTGATTGGTGGGCTGGCGACCGTTTCCTTTCAGTTGCACCATTTTTCCATATTGGAGGATTTGCACCTATTATTACTAACGTTCACAATGGTAGTACAGCTGTTTTGATGCCGGATTTTGATCCAGTTGCTGTTTGGCAAACAATTGAAAAAGAGAGAATCACGACTATGATGACAATTCCTGCAATGCTACAATTTATGTTTAAAGTATTCGATAAGGTAAAACCGGACTATTCATCCTTAAGGAATGTTACTTGTGGAGCTTCACCTGTACCTCCAACTTTAATTGAAGCTTACGATGCTCTTAACATTCCAGTCCAACAAGTGTACGGAATTACCGAATATAGTGGTGCAGTCTCTTTTTGGAAAAAAACTATGGACGAAACAAAAATAAAATCAATGGGTAAAACGGTGTTTCATGGAAAAGTTGAAATTGTTAATCCTGAGACGGGCGAAAAGTTAGGTGCAAACCAGGTAGGAGAAATTGTTTGTCACGGACCGCAAGTTTTTAAAGGCTATTGGAGAAATAAAAAAGAGACAGAAAAAGTACTCTCTAATAGAATCTATCGAACAGGTGATTTAGGCATGGTTGATAAGGACGGATTTTTATATGTAGTCGATAGATTAAAAGATATGATTATTAGCGGTGGTGAAAATATTTATTCAACAGAATTAGAA
>CALGOZ010000030.1 GCA_937960785.1 uncultured Pseudogracilibacillus sp. | reverse complement strand
GCTTCATCTTCTACTTTTTGTCTTCTTTCTCGTGCCTCTTGTTCAGATATTAAACCTGCATTCAAATCCGCATCGATACTCATCTGTTTTCCCGGCATCGCATCGAGAGTAAAACGAGCGGATACTTCAGCTACACGCTCTGCACCTTTTGTAATAACGATAAACTGAATAATTACTAAAATAACGAAAACGACAAAACCGACTAAGGGGTTGTTTCCGATTACGAAGGAACCGAACGTATCGACTACTCCTCCTGCATCGGCTTTCGATAAAATAGATCGTGTAGTTGAAACGTTAAGACCTAAACGAAATAATGTTAATAAGAGCAATAAAGAAGGGAAAATAGAAAATTGTAAAGCCTCTTGTGTATTCATCGATACTAAAATAACGAGTAAGGCTAAAGATATATTTACTAAAATAAGTACACTTAATAACCATCCTGGTAAAGGGATGATTAACATAATGATAATAAGTATAACACCTAATAATACAGATAAATCACGAAGCTTCATTGTTCTTCCCCTAACTTAAATCAATTGATTTCAACATTAATATTCGTTATACAACTGTGCGGTTTTCTAATGCATAGACGTAGGCTAACACTTCAGCTACAGCCTGGAAAAACTGTTCCGGTATCGGCTCGTCGATTTCTACATCGCGATACAGGGCCCGAGCTAAAGGTTTATTTTCTAAAGTCGCTACACCGTGCTTTTTTGCTTGATCGATAATTTTTAGCGCTATATTATCTTTACCTTTTGCTACAACTATCGGTGCATCAGCAACAGATTCATCATATTTAATTGCAACGGCATAATGGGTCGGGTTTGTAATAACGACATCAGCTTGAGGAATTTCCTCCATCATTCTGCGCATTGCAATTTGACGTTGCTGTTCACGAATCTTTGACTTAATTAACGGATCTCCCTCAATATTCTTATGTTCATCTTTAATATCTTGCTTTGACATTCGAATGTTTTTTTCATAGTCATATCTTTGATATAAATAATCGAGTATCGCAAGGAAGATCAATGCAATCGTTGCTGCTACGCCCATTATAATCGTCACTTGACCAAAAAAGGCAACGGCTGATTCAGGCTTTTTAAAGGCAAGCATTAAAATGTCATCTTTAAAAAGCCAAATGACTGTGAACGTAATTGTTCCGATAAATGTAATTTTTAAAAAGGACTTTAACAACTCAACAAGAGCACGAATAGAAAATATCCGTTTTGCTCCCTGAATCGGATCAATCTTTTTCAAATCGAACTTTAACGGTTCTGTCGTAAATAAAAAGCCAACTTGTAATAAGTTCGCAGCGATCGAAATGACAAAGGCTACTAACATAATCGGCCCGATAATATAGAAGAAAGTTGAGAGTAATTCTCTGAACACTCGTTGCACTGATTCTGTCGTTACTTCCCAATGTATGTACGTTGTAAAAACATTCGTATACATACTTTTCATATGATCGGCCATAAAAGAACCAAAAGCACCTAAGATGATAAAAGAAAATAGCAATATTAAGGCTGTATTTACATCCTGGCTTTTAGCTACTCTACCCTTTTTACGCTCATCTTCTCGTTTCTTTGGTGTCGCTTTTTCAGTTTTTTCCCCTGCGAAAAATTGCAAATCTAAGCGCAATTGTTCCACACTATCCACCTCCGAGAATGAGCATTAAATCATTCATTATTTCAAAAAGAGTTTGGAATAAAATTTTTGTCAATCCTATATACATTGCCATAAAGAAGAAAAGTACTGCAAAACTTACAGTTATTTTTAACGGTAAGCCAACGACAAACACATTTAACTGTGGTACCGTTCGTGCAATGATTCCTAGAGCGACGTCTACTAAAAATAAGCTACCGACTAAAGGTAAAGCCATTTGAAAAGCGATAACGAACAGTCGGTTGAATGTAAGTACGATAAATTCCCCGAAGTTTTCTTCAAAACTAAGAAACGATTCGAGGGGAATGACATTAAAACTATGTATCATTCCATTTATTAATATATGATGACCATCTACTGCAAGTAAAAACAAAATGGCAATCATATAGAAATATTGACCAATTAATGGACTTTGTGCCCCGGTTTGTGGATCGATTACGTTTGCGATTGCAAATCCCATCTGGAAATCGATAAACCCACCAGCGATTTGTACAACCGATAGGACGAGATAACCGATTAATCCGATTAATAGTCCGACAGCCACCTCTTTTATAAGTAGAACGATAAAGTTTGCTTGAGTTAAAACTAAATCAGTTTCAATGTGGCTTATTGCGAGCAAACTTAAGAAAAAGGCTAGTCCAATTCGATAAGGGATTGGAATCGTTCGATAAGAAAAAATTGGTAATGTAATAATGAATGCAAGCAAACGTGCAAATATTAATAAAAATGTTGGTACAATCGTTAAATCTATTAATTCAATCATAGTTTATCCTACAAACTGACTTAGATTTTCGTATAATGTAGTCGTAAATTCGACAATATGAGTTAACATCCAAGAACCAAAAAAGACGACACCTAATAATACAGCAATAATTTTCGGAATAAAGGCGAGGGTTTGCTCCTGAATTTGCGTCGTTGCCTGGAAAATACTAACTAATAACCCAACGGCTAAAGCAAGTATTAATAAGGGACCAGCAACTAATAAAATCGTCATAATTCCTCGTTCCGCTAAATATAAAACAAATTCTTGACTCATCGTCGTCACACCCTCTTTATATTACCTTTCGTTAATACCCTTGCAATACAGAATGAATAATTAAGTACCAACCATCGACGAGAACGAATAATAAAATTTTAAAGGGTAATGAAATCATCACCGGTGGCAACATCATCATTCCCATCGACATTAAAATACTGGCAACAGCCATATCAATAATAAGAAATGGAATAAAAATCATAAACCCCATTTGAAAAGCCGTTTTTAATTCGCTAATTGCAAAAGCTGGTATTAACGCTGTTAAAGGTATATCCTGCACTGTCTCCGGTCGCTCACTATTAGCATAATCGAGAAATAGTGCTAAATCTTTTTGTCGCGTATGTTTTGCCATAAATTCCTTTATAGGAACACTCGCTGATTCATAGGCTTCCTCTAATGTTATTTCCTCTTCAAACAAAGGTTGCAACGCTTCGTCATAAACTTCACTAAACGTCGGTGCCATAATAAAAAATGTTAAAAATAGTGCGAGGCCAACAAGCACTTGGTTTGGTGGCATTTGTTGAGTTGCAAGCGATGTTCGCACGAACGATAGTACGACGATTATTCGCGTAAAGCTCGTCATTAGGATTAAGATTCCCGGAGCGAGCGACAAAATCGTCAATAAAATTAATAAACGGACGGACGTTGAAATTGACGAAGGATCTGAACTTGAGAAGATATCGATAAAATCATTCATGTTCATCATCCTTCTCTACCGATTTATTTACTAGTTTTGTACGGTTTTCCTGTAATTTTGTTAGTTCATCTTTTAGCTGTTGCATAAACGGTGTTGCGGAAGCGCCTTTCGAGTCATCTTTTTTAAAAAATTGTTGTAAAAATGGAGTTTCTACCTCATCCATCTCTTTTGTTAATAATGCTTCGAGCACTTCCTCATCCGTAATTTCAAACATTAAGTCGACATGTTCACCGACACCGACGACATAAATTCGTGAACCGATGCGGATTAATTGGACTGACTTATTATGTCCTAAGCCGATTCCACCTAAATTTTTGATAATATCTTGTTGCTGTAAAAAATTATTTCGTCGACGTAAAACTAAAACGATAATATAAATAAGTGCTAAGATGAAAAACAAGGCAACAACCATTTTCACAATATTAAAAAATAGTGAGCTGGCATTGAAGGTTTCGCTTCCTACGATTTCCTCAGCCGATGTTGCTGGTTCATCTTCCTCGATATCAACACCCTCTTCTTCGCAGTCTGCTTCATTTTCAAGACAATCTAGCACATTTGCTTCTTCGGCATACGTCGAGGGCAAACTCATTACTAGTAAAGGAATAAAAAAGAAGAGGATCCCTAAGAAGCGCTTATTAAAATTTTTTCTCATACGTCATCCTACTTTATGATAAAGCTTTAGATACCGCCTCGACGACACGCTCTGCTTGAAATGGTTTTACGATAAAGTCTTTTGCACCGGCTTGAATTGCATCGATTACCATCGCTTGCTGTCCCATTGCAGAGCACATAATAACCGTTGCATCAGCGTCATACTCTTTAATCTCTTTCAACGCTGTAATACCATCTTTTTCTGGCATCGTAATATCCATTGTGACGAGATCTGGTTCTAGCTCTTTATATTTTTCGACAGCAACGTTACCGTTTTCTGCCTCCCCAACTACTTCGTACCCATTTTTCTCCAAAATATCTTTAATCATCATACGCATAAATGCTGCATCATCAACGATTAACACTGTCTTTGACATTATTTAATCACCTCTATAAACCTTTCCTTAATTTAAATTCATTAATCGTTCTTTTTGACTAACTATATCTGTAATTCTAACTCCAAAATTTTCATCAATTACAACTACTTCACCTTTTGCAATTAGTTTACTGTTTACGAGCACATCAACCGGCTCTCCCGCAAGCTTATCAAGTTCGACAATTGAGCCAGCATCGAGTGCAAGTATTTCTTCTAACTTTTGTTTTGTACGTCCGAGTTCTACAGTAACCTGTAGCGGTATATCTAAAAGTAAGTCGAGATTTTGCTGCGACTTGGCAGGTAGTTCGACTTGTTCAAATTCGGAAAATTGTGCTTCTTGGACAGATGCACTAGGATCTACCGCTTGACCTAAATGTTGTGGCTCGGTCGTTTGAGGTGTAACTTGCTCCTCAGTCGGTTTCGCTTGCGCTTGTGCTTTTGGTTGTGCTGTGGCTTTCGCTGGTTCTTTCATTGTTTCTTCCTCCATCGAAGCAATAGCTGAAGCTGTTGCAGCAGCAGTTTCTGATGATTCTAACAAGTCCTTTACTAACTGTTTTGCAAAGGGCATCGGTATTAATTGCATAATATTAGAGTCAATAAGCTCTCCTACTCGTAAATTAAACATGATACGTACAAATACATCCTCTATATCGAGCTTTTCAAAAACTTCTTCTAATTTATCGATTTCTTCATAATCAACTGTAGGAGGTGATATATCCACTTTTTTATTGAAAACAGTCGACATGCTTGTCGCAGAAGAACCCATCATTTGATTCATCGCCTCTTGGACGGCACTTAGCTCTATTTCTGTTAACACTTCGCTAGGATTTGTCCCATCTCCTCCTAGCATTATATCCGAAATAATTGCTGCGTCTTCCGCCTTCATAAGGAAGATGTTTTCTCCAGAAAAACCATCCATATAATTTACTTGTAGTTTTACGTGCTCATAAGGGAACTCTTCTTTTAAACCAGTTTTTCTTACGACTGATACACTAGGTGTCGTAATTTCAACTTTTTGATTTAAAATCGTCGACAGCGTCGTCGCTGAACTTCCTAAAGAGATATTTCCAATTTCGCCTAAAGCATCTTTTTCCAAATCAGATAAATAATATCTCTCTACCTCTTCTTCTGTTACTTCTTCCTGGACAACCTCTTCTGTTTCTTCGGTTTCTTCTTTATCTACTTTCTCTTCTTCATTTGTTACATTTAAAAGCGCATTAATTTCTTCTTGGGATAACATGTTATCATCCGTCATCGGCCATTCCCCCCTTTATTTTATCCAACACTTGTACGGCAAGTTTTTTATGTTTTTTACCGACTTGTACATACATTTTTGGTTCGTCATTAACGGCTAATTGTAAAGGCTCGTCAATTGGTTGATCGAGACTAATAACATCGCCTGGTTTTAGATATAAGAGATCTTTTAAAGTAATCTCTGCTTTGCCTAATAAGGCTACCGCGGTGACATCGATATCCCGTACTAATTTGGTTAATTCCGAGTATGTTTGTGGATCTCGTTCTTTCGTTCCTGTTTGCATCCAATAGTGAGCTGTTAGCTTTGGGACAATCGGTTCTAACACGATGTGCGGAATACAAATGTTTATCATACCACTAACGTCACCAATCTTAGTGTTCATCGATACAACTACAACTGTTTCATTCGGCGATACTAATTGTAAAAATTGTGGATTTACCTCAAACTCCTCAAGTACTGGCTCGATTTCGATGATTGAACTCCACGCTTCTTGTAAATTCGGAATTGAGCGTTCGAACAATTGTGAAATAAGTAATGTTTCAATTTCTGTTAAATTCGATACGGAATAATCACCGTAACCTTGACCACCTAATTGTCGATCCATCATCGAATAGGCAATATTAGGATTTACCTCGAGAATAATCCTACCTTCTAAGGGCTCAACACTGTATACATTTAGTATTGTAACATTCGGAATTGAACGAATAAATTCTTCATAAGGTATTTGATCAACGCTAGCTACAGAAATGTTCACGTAGGTTCGTAACTGAGCGGAAAAATACGTCGTCAACAAACGTGCATAGTTTTCATGGACTCGGTAAATGCTCCGAATCTGATCTTTAGAAAAACGTAGTGCTCGTTTAAAGTCATATACGCGAACTTTCTTTTCTTCGTCTTCCTTTTTTAACTCTTCCGCATCCATCTCCCCAGATGAAATAGCAGAAAGTAAGGCGTCGATCTCATGTTGGGATAAAATCTCTTCAGACAAATGTAATCACCTCCACAATGGAGTCCTAAAGGTTATTGTAAAATCTTTTTAATCGTATATACATCAGTTATTTCTCCATCGATCATTACTTCATTTATGTTTTCCTGTAATTTTTCCTCTACTTCTGTTAATCCAGAAGTGAAGTCTTCCTCATTCATTAATGATATCTCTTTGATTAAAATATTTTCAATTTGAAAGTCTCGCTTTTCTAATTCTTTTGCCGCTTTACGGCTATCGGCAATAATTTGAAATTGTATACGAACAAACTTTCCATCTTTTAAATCTGTCGTAATTTCATCAGTTTCATAGGAAAACTCGTTCATATCATCGATTGATTGCTCTTCGTTTGCGGCTGTATCGTCCTTCCCTACAAAGAAGTAAACTCCTAATATAATTGCTACAGCTAAAATTATTAAGCTAAAAGAAATGAGAAATGTGCTCAACGCTCTCGACATTGTTTCACCTACTTATTTTCTTGAGTCCCTGTTAATCCTATTTTTTGATAATATGTAGTAATCTTACGAATAACTTCATCTTCTTCCGTCTTTACGACAATTTTCTTCCCACTCGTTAGTGTAATTGTCGTATCAGGATGCGATTGAACCTGTTCAATTAACAAAGCATTGACATAAAATTCATCACCATTTAATCGTTCTAATTTAATCATTTTGTGCGGGGATGTCTCCTCTGGACATCCCCTTTCACCCTACCTTATTATCGTTTTAAGTTAACGAGTTCTTGTAAAATTTCATCCGAAGTTGTAATAATACGTGTATTCGCTTGGAATCCGCGTTGGGCTACAATCATCTCAGTGAACTCCTCTGCTAAGTCTACGTTAGACATTTCCAGCGTTCCACCAATAATTGCTCCCGCTGTTTCTCCAGCAATACGAATATCAGCCTCACCAGAGTTGTTAGAAACTAAATATAAGTTGTCCCCGGCCTTTGATAAACCTTCAGGGTTATTGAACGTCGCTAGGGCAATCTGACCTAAAACTTCAATATCACCATTTGTATAAATCGCTGTAATTTCTCCACTTTGGGAAATATCGAAGCTCTCAATTTCCGCGTCCTCTCGCGAAGTAACACGTAAGTTAGTTAGTGCTGCATCGGTGTCAACTTCTCCATCTTCTGCTGGATATCCTTGAACATATAAACCGTCCGCATTTACTAAATTACCTTCCTGGTCTAAGTAAAAGTTACCAGCTCTCGTGTAGTAAGATAGTTGTCCATCATTTACGATGAAAAACCCTTCCCCGGAAACTGCTAAGTCTAATGGACGAGAAGTCGTTTGTGTGTTTCCTGGTGTGTGGATTGTATCGATTGATCCTAATTGCGAACCAAGTCCGACTTGTCTAGGGTTCGTTCCTCCCCGGTTTTGTTGAGGTGAACTAGCTCCTTGCACTTGTTGGTTAATCATATCTTTAAACGTAACACGGCCCTTTTTAAAACCGAAAGTATTTACGTTTGCGATGTTATTACCAATAACGTCTAATTTCGTTTGGAAACCTCTTAATCCTGAAATACCTGAATACATTGAACGTAACATAAATCCTTCAACCCTTTCTTAATTTGTTTCAACTGCTTCAATCAGTCCACAGTTGATTAGGCTCCCTAAAGGGTCCACCTAAAGTAAAATTGTTCCGTCTATATTTGTGAAAATTTTATCCTTTGCATCTTCACGACCTAATGCTGTAACGACAGTGTTGTTTTTAGCGCTGACAATTAGTGTCGTATCATCAACTACAACTAGCGCATCGGTTACACCTTTTGCTTTTGCTTCGAAAACTTTTTCACTAATTTGTCTCCACTGATTTTGATCGAATTTAATATTTCGTTGCTTCATACGCTCTTCGGCATGTTTACTAACTTTTAGTTCGGTTAAATTAGTTAAAATTTCATTAAAGCTTTGCTTGGATGTTAACTTCCTTGGAGAAGTTACCTTCGTATGTGCTATTTGTTGTTGATGTAGTGGGTGGATGTATTTACTCATACGTCCTCACCATCATCTTGGTAATCACTCACCTTTATAATGCTATCAGCGTAGATTTTCTCACCGTTTTCTAATTCGAAGATTGCCCACCCATCTTTTTGGCTTACAGATTTCACAATACTGCTAACCGTCTCTTTCTCTCCATTTTCACCATTTTGGATGTAGGTTACTTCTTTTCCAATCATATGGCTATATTGAACGATTGGAGACATCAGCTGTGTCTGAACGAGCATATCGATTGACTGGGACATATTCATCAATTGTTCCAATGATGAAAAACTCGCCATTTGTGCAATAAAATCTTTATCTTCCATTGGATTCAATGGGTCCTGGTTTTGTAATTGTGCCATTAAAATCTTTAAGAACTCATCTTTTCCAAGTTCACTACTTGGAGCTCGACTTTGAGATTCTGGAAGATAAAATGAAGTGTCTACTTTCGGCATCCTATGTTGCCTCCTTACTTAACTGTTGTAAAAAATCATCAAAAGACATAGTCGATTCATCGGTGAATTTCTTCGATTTCTGACTTTCCTCTTCCTTTTGTTCATCCTGCTCTTCGTCTAAGTTCTCCTCCTGATATTCTTGAAAGAACTCGTCATCAGGAACAGATGCGTCCCGTTCAACGACTACGTTATTCGGAGTGAACATCGGTTTTAATTGATGTAAGTTCGCTTCGAAAAGTTCTCTTGCAACTTGAGTTGTTACGAGAAATTTAACAGTCATTTCTCCATTAACTTGTTGAAGTCGAATTGTTACATCACCAAGCGACTGTGGTCTTAAAGTTAAAGTTAGTTGATTAATTCCTGGTTGCTTTAAAAATTGACTCCGTTGAACGATTTGGGATAGTTCTGACACTAACTGTCGACTAATTGCTTCAACTCGGTCTGTTTCACTAAGATAAAGCGTATATTGTTCAACAGTACTCATCGGTAATGGTTGATTGATGGACTGTACATTAACGTTTGTTCTTACGTGAGTTTGAAACGAATGTTTCGTAAGAGATTGCTGGAGCCAGCGCTCAATATCTTCAATCGTTACTTTTGAATGTGTGTTATATACATTTTGTTTTTGTAGCGTCGTTCTTTTTGCCATAGCTTTTGCTACATCACGAAACACTTGCAAAGTATCTTCGTCGATATCAAGTTCGATTTCTCCATCTAAAAAAGCTTGTTGAACCTTTTGTGGTAATGTTTGATATTGTTGCATTAGTCGATATAGACTTTTCGCTAAAACGTGTAGTGTCTTCTCTTCACCTTGACCTTTTACATGTTGAGACAATTGAGTTAAAACTAACGATAACTCCTGTAACCATTCTTCATCGATTTCGTTTAAATCAATTAGGTCGTTTAAAGCTTCGGCGATTAAATTTTCTCCCTTTACTTCAGGGTTCAAATTTAAAGTATCGTCAGTTACAACCTTTAAATCTTTTTCCTTTACGAATGGTTCTTTAGCTTCTTCCTCTTCCAGGTCCTCAACTTCTAACTTTTGAATTAATTGTTCCATTGAAAGCTCTTCGATACCTTGATCATTCATCAGTTCAATTTCAGCCTCTTCAATAAAAGGAGATAGTTCAATATCTTCCTCAATCGTTTCAGAAGCTAAAGCAGTTTGAAGCTTATTGAAAAAGGCACCTTTACCGGCTTTACTTTCGCTTAAATTAGCAATATCGGTTTGTTTCATCATCACTTTTTTCTGCTGAAATAATAAGGCTCCGAGATCGATTTTTTTCACCTCCTTTCAAAGGATTAAATATTATTCCATCATATTCTCCATAATAGTTGCTGCGGTTTGTGGATCCATCTCTTCTAAAATTTCCCCTCTTACATCTCCCGATACATTAGAAAGTAATAGGACGGCATTGTGAGTATTTAAATTCGCGACGATTTTTGCTGCTTGTTCTTTATCCATCTTTCGAAAAGAGTTAGCTAACTTTTTAATATCGAGATCTTCTTCAAGTTGTAAAGCTTCTAATTCAGATTCATCTGTCTCGTTTTCAAGTTTTGCTAAGTCAATTTCTAAATCGTCGATTTCCGCCTCTAATAATTCGATTTGTGCTTCTAAATCTTCGATTAATTCATCTTGAGATTTAATTGTTTCTTGGGCCTGCTCTAATTTTTCCGTTAGCTCTTTTTCATCTGCTGTTTTCACAAAGGATGAGATAATTGGAGTTTTAGCTAATTTTTCCTCAGTCCAGCCCGTCACATCGACACCGAGAAACATAAGGACTGCGATTGCTAATATCGTTGCGACGAGCAAAGGTAATATAACTGCAAAAAGAATTTGCAAAAACGGATTTAATTTTTTCTTCTCTTTACCTAATTTTTCTTTTGCCATTTCCTCACCTATTCAGCACGAATGTATCTATTTAGTGAAATTTCATCCATCTGCCTAGTTTCCTCTTGTTCTTCCTCTTTACGAAGTGCTTCTTCGCGTTTTTCAATCATGGTTTCTATTTTTTTTAACTCTACATGTTTTTCCGTAACAAGATGTTGTTTTTCTTCCATTCGTTGTCTAGCTAATTGAACTTCTCTTTGTAATGTATTAATTTTTTGTTGTAAAGATTCGATATAAAGCGTTTGTTCTCGAATTTTGAAAATCACTTCAGAGCCCTTATACATTTGTTGAAGTCTCGACTCTGCATCTTCTTTTGTCTTTAACTTTATGTAAAGTTGTTCTGCTACTTTTTCGAAATAGTCTATCGCTTCCTTTTGTTCTAAAAGGGCGTTATTTTTTTCCTCATTTCGTAAGTCGAGAATTTTCCTCAGTGCGACGATATTACTCACGTTACGTCACCACCTGTTTTTAATAGTTGCTCTAATGTGTTAATACTTTGTTCAAAAGTTGTTTTCTCGTCAATATCTTGCTTTAAAAATTCAACGATTTTTGGTTCAAAAGCAATTGCTTGATCGATTTGTTTATTCGTTCCATGCTTATAGGCTCCGATTTGGATTATCTCACTATTTTCTTCATAAGTTGCAAGCAAATCCCGTACTTTCGACGCAACTTCGATATGATTTTTATCAGCAATCATATGCATTAAACGACTAACTGACTTCAAAATGTTAATCGCAGGGTATTGTCCTGCTTCTGCTAAGCGACGGTCTAAAACGAAGTGCCCGTCCAATATTCCTCGAACGGCATCGGCAATCGGCTCGTTCATATCATCTCCATCGACCAAGACAGTGTAAAATGCAGTAATTGAACCATGTTGGTTTGCTCCAGTACGCTCTAAGAGCTTCGGTAACATCGCAAAGACGGAAGGGGTGTATCCTTTCGTCGTTGGAGGCTCTCCTATCGCTAAACCAACTTCTCTTTGGGCCATAGCTACTCGTGTGACAGAATCCATCATTAAGTTAACGTTGAAACCTTGATCGCGAAAATATTCACTTATCGCTGTTGCGGTATATGCCCCTTTTATACGCATAAGAGCCGGTTGATCCGATGTCGCTGCAACGATAATCGATTTCTTTAAACCTTCTTCACCGAGGTCGTGCTCAATAAAATCCCTTACTTCACGACCCCGCTCCCCTATAAGTGCGATGACGTTTAAATCGGCCTCGCTATTTCGCGCAATCATACCGAGTAGTGTACTTTTTCCAACACCACTACCCGCAAATATTCCGATACGTTGACCTTTACCAACCGTAAGGAATGAATCGATTGCACGAATACCGACTTGAATTGGTTCGTTAATTAACGGTCGTTCTAGAGGATTCGGTGGGGCTTGTTCTGTTTTTACTTTTTTTAATCCTTTAGGTAATGGAGAGAAGTCTAAAGGTTTTCCTAAGGCGTCAACGGCATTGCCGATTAAACTACGGCCTACCTTAATCATCAGTGGATTTCCTGTCGCTTCAACTAAACAACCAGGGCCTACTTCCGCTACTTCAGTATACGGCATTAACATTACTCGCTCGTTATTAAAGCCGACTACCTCAGCTAAAATAGGTTCTATACGCTTATTTTCTGGATAAATTAAGCAAACTTCACCTATGTGCGCCAAAGGGCCTAAAGATTCAATCATTAAGCCGACGATGCGATGAACCTTACCATAACGCTTATACGTATCCGTCGTTTCAATCGTTTCGTACAATTCAGCAAGTTCCATCCGCTATCTCTCCATTACTTTTTCTTCTAAAGCTTGTCTAATTTGTTCTAGTTGCGTATCAACGCTAACGTCAATTTGACCGTAAGGATGTTTTATAATGCAACTATTTGGTTGCAATTGTTTATTTATATAAATTGATATGACATCTTCATTTCGAACAATCTGTTCAAATTCTTCTTTCTGCTCCATAATAAATTTATATTGTGAAGGATGTACATGGAGCTCAACATTAGAAGAGTCTTTCAAATCGAGAATAGCTGTTTCAACAAGCTTAGAAAAGTATTCCGGCTTTTCCTCGATTGAGGTTGTGACGATTTTATTTGCAATTGCGACTGCTAATTGTACGATTGCTTGTTGATATTTGCTAATCGTTTTGTCATACTCTTCTTTTGCTAGAAAAGTGATTTCATTAGCTTCATTGAGCATCGATTGGTACTTTCTTTCAACCTCTTGAAGTGCGATTTCGTATCCTTCTTTATAACCCATTTCCTTCGCTTGTTCTCTTTCTTTTTCCTTCTCTAGTTCCCAAGCTTTTCTTTCTTCATCGATTGTACGCCGAACACTTGTTAGCAATGATTCTTTTTGTG
This sequence comes from uncultured Pseudogracilibacillus sp., assembly GCA_937960785.1. Classification (GTDB taxonomy): domain Bacteria; phylum Bacillota; class Bacilli; order Bacillales; family Amphibacillaceae; genus Pseudogracilibacillus. Next base: position 56,565 of record CALGOZ010000030.1, on the reverse strand, counting down.
CTTCTAATTGGGCAAGCTCATTTTGTAATCGATCTATTTCAAGCTTTAACGTTGTTTTGCTATGATCGACTTCTTGTTCACTTTTTTCCTTTTCGTCGACGATGTCGGTTATTTTCTTAATAGAAATGATTTTTTTTGCTTCAGACAATCCGTTAGACAAGGATATCGTCACCTCCGCCACGGGCGATGACAATTTCTCCTATTTCATCTAGGCGACGAATAGTTGCAACAATTCTTGATTGTGCTTCTTCCACATCGCGCAGGCGAACAGGACCCATATACTCCATCTCTTCTTTAAAGGTTTCTTCCATACGTTGCGACATGTTATTGAAGATCAACTCTTTCACTTCATCGCTCGACGCACGTAAGGCTAACATTAGATCTTCATTATCTACTTCACGAATAATCCGTTGAATTGCACGGTTATCGAGAATAACAATATCATCAAAGATAAACATGCGTTTCTTAATTTCTTCAGATAACTCTGGGTCTTGAATTTCTAATGTTTCTAAAATTGTTCGCTCTGTGCTCCTGTCAACTTGGTTCAGTACATCGACAACAGATTGAATTCCGCCTGTTTGTGTATAATCGTCGATTAAAGAGCTAGAAATTTTCTGTTCGAGAATTCGCTCGATATTCGAAACGATATCCGGCGGGGTAGAATCCATCGTCGCAATTCGTCTTGCAATATCTGCTTGTACGTCCTCTTCAAGCTCGGATAATATTTGGCCCGCCTGTTCCGGATCTAAATACGAAAGTACTAAGGCAATAGTCTGAGGATGTTCATTTTGAATAAAGTTTAGAATTTGACCAGGATCTGCTTTACGAGCAAAATCAAAAGGTCTTACTTGCAACGATGAAGTGAGTCTATTGATAATATTCATCGCTTCTTGTTCACCAAAAGCTTTCTCTAATAACATTTTCGCGTAACTTACGCCACCTTGAGAAATGTAATCTTGAGCCACAGCTATTTGGTGAAATTGCTCGATAATTTCTTCTTTAATTTCAGGCTCAACCTTTTGAATAGACGAAATTTCCAAACTAATTTGTTCGACTTCTTCATCCGTTAAATTTTTCATCACCTTTGCTGATATATCTGGCCCTAAAGCAATTAATAAAATAGCCGCTTTTTGAATGCCAGTTAACGGTCTTGCTTGTCTAGCCATTGCCCTCACCTCTAATCATGAGAAATCCAACTTCTCAATAATTTTGCAAAGTCTTCAGGGTTTTCATCAGCCATTCGTTCGAGCTGTTCACGTTGGATATCTGTTTCAGATTTCGGTTGTGCCATTAAATCAGGTACCTCTTCATCCTCAATTAAACTATCAAGAGGTAATTCTTCTTCAACTTCTTCTTCTCGTCTTCTTCTAACGAGTAGAAAGATTAAAAGAATAATAACGGCAAGTAAAATACCACCTAAAATATAAACCCATAAAGGAATCGAACGGCCATCGAACTCATCAGGACTATCTGTATGATGACTAAACTGTTGGAAGACGATTGAAATTTTATCGTCTACTTCTATTTCATCTTCATCGTAATCGCCATCAATCGATGTCGTTATGATTGAGTTTAAAATGGAAGCAACACCTTCTTCGACTGCCCCTTGTTCTTGCTGTGATAGTAGTTGAAGCTCTCCGTCATCGACTCCAATAACATTATCGATTACAACTTGTACCCCCAAATCACGGACTTTATAAGGGGCTTCTACGATTTCACGATTAATACGATTTAATTCATAATTAATCGTATCTTTAACTAATTCGTAATCACCATCTTGACCTTGTAATACAGCTGGATAGTTTGGTATATCTTCTTCCCCAGTACCGACGACTCCCGGACCTTCATCTGTTCCTTCAAAGGTTTCGCGAATCGTTTCGATACTAACTGGAATTCCTTCCATATTATCGATATCGACAGGTTCAACTAACTCTTCGTGACGATTTTCCTTCGTAAAGTCAATATCAGCTGTAACAGATACAAGTACCCTATCCATCCCTACCATTGCGCCGAGCATCTGCTGTAAACGACGCTGTATATCTCGCTCCGTGTCTCTTTTTACCGTTTGTTGATATGTATAATCGTCTTCAAATTCACTTTCTTGAAGATCAAAATACTCAAGGTATTGGTTACGGATAACGATATTTTCTGGCGGTAAGTTCGGTACAGCTTTAGAAACTAGATGATAAAGGGATTCAATTTGGTTTCCTTTAAACTCATAACCAAATTCCGTGTGTAATACGATCGCTGCGCTTGCTTCTTCTCCTTGGTCACTTACAAATACTGATTGCTCTGGAAGAGTGATCATTACTTCCGCGTCTTCTACTCCATCGATACTTTTAATTAAATTAGCTAGCTCCGTATTCATTGCATCGAGCTTCATCATATTAAACTCATTATCTGTAATACCCCAGGAAGCATTTTCACTAAAGAAGGAGTAATCGATATGACCACTCTTTGGAATTTGCTTACCTGCGAGTTCTACAAGAAGACGTTCACTTTCTTCCTTTGGCACTTTGATTGAAGTACCTCCGTCGGTTATTTCGTAAGGAACATTTTCTGCATCGAGCTCTTCTTTAATTTGACCAACTTCTTCGGGAGCAAGATTCGTATATAACGGCACAAAGGTTTTGGATGTCGTTATGATTGTTATTGCAATAATTGCAATAAAAACAATTCCGACAGCCGAAAAGAAAATTATTTTATTTTTACGAGAACTTTCCTGCCACAATCTTTTCAATTGTTCATTTAGTTTTTTAATTTGTTCGTTCATAGGATTCCACCGGACTTTATTTATAATTAACTAGTAAATTGTAAACCTATTAAATTTGCATTCGCATTACTTCATTGTACGCATCGATTACTTTTTGTTGGATTTGTACAGCAGTCTCAATCGTAATCGTAGCCTTTTGAGCTGCTAACATTACTTGATGTAAGTCTTCTGTTTTACCATTGATTAATAATTGCTGTTGTACATTCGCTTCATTTTCCACTTTACTAACTTTTTCTAATGCATTTTTAAGTATGTTTTTAAATTGATTCGGATTATTTTGTTCTACTTGTTGCTTCTGCTCGATTTTATTTATTGGCGAGTGATTCATCAAGTTCACTTTGTCGAACATCGTCTAACCCCTCCGATCTACTATTACTTTCCTATTTCTAAAGCCTTTAATAACATGTCTTTTGTTGCATTTAACGCAGTAACATTTGCCTCATAAGAACGCGTCGCACTCATGACATCGACCATTTCCTTAAGAGGGTCGACATTGGGATAACGTACATAGCCATCCTCGTCAGCATCTGGATGAGACGGTTCATAAACTAATTTAAAAGGTTCTCGATCATGTAAAATATGTGTCGCTTTAACTCCTTCTGTCGGTCTTTTACGACCTGCCTGTGCTTTATGTAAAAAATGCTTGAACGTCTGACCATTCGGTTGCATGGCGACCATTTTTCTACGATATGGTTCAAATTCACCATTTTCGTCAATTCTTGCACGGGTCGTTTGGGCATTTGCGATGTTGGAGGCAGCGACATCCATACGTAATCGTTGGGAAGTAAGACCGCTAGCACTTATATTAAAGGCGTGAAAAATTGACATTATTAACGCCCTCCTCTAATAACGGATTGTATTTGATGGAACTTTGTATTGACATTATCCACGACACTTTGATAATAAATTTGATTTTTTGCTAAATTTGACATTTCTTTATCCATATCTACATTATTCCCATTATGATTAAACGTTGTTCGATGATCTGTAACAACTTTGAATGGGGATAAATCATTAGAAAATTTGAAATGCTTCGGATGTGTTCGAATATTTTGTATCTGTTTTTCCATCGCTTTTTCCAAATGGGATTTAAACTTTACGTCTTTCGATTTATAAAACGGTGTGTCGGAATTTGCGATATTGTTCGTAATTACTTCATTTCGCTTTGAAGCGAAATCTAATGCGTTTTCTAAACCTATAAAAGTTTTATCAAAAATTGTCATTCCGTCCACCTTCCCTTCTATCCTAAAAAAGTTGTAATCTTTTTAAATCATTTTACTAACATTATTTTAGGAGAATTTACCCTTAAAGTCTACCTTTTCTACACATTTTCTAAACAGTTAATTCTTATCACCTACTTTTTAGTTTTAAGCGCTTTCTGAATTGTCTCATAAATAGTAGCTTTGGTCTAGCATATAGTACTTATATGGTTGTTTTTCCACATATTGTAATAGATTATATTGTTGTTTTATACCACATTTTATAGAAAAAGTAAAATTTTGTTGTTGATTGTCGTTTATTTTTAAATTTTTCTTTAAAAAAATACGAAGTTTAGTTATTTTCACTCTAAACTTCGTATTATGTTCACAATTTAAATTTTATTGTTGCTTTATCTTTTCTAACTCGGTTAGAAACCTTTCGTTTAATACTTTAATATACGTTCCTTTCATACCGAGTGAACGAGACTCGATTACACCAGCGCTTTCTAATTTACGAAGCGCATTTACGATTACTGATCGAGTAATACCAACTCGATCGGCGACTTTACTTGCAACAAGTAAGCCTTCTTTTCCATCTAATTCTTCAAAAATATGTTCAATTGCTTCTAACTCACTAAAGGATAAGGAGCTAATCGCCATTTGGACGACTGCCTTGCTCCGGGCTTCCATTTCGATCTCTTCAGCTTTACCTTGTAAAATCTCCATACAAACGACTGTAGCACTATATTCAGCTAAGACTAAATCATCATCGGTAAACTCTTCTTCTAACCGTCCAATAATTAAGGTTCCATGACGTCCACCGCCACCGATAATTGGCACAATTGTCGTTAAACCGTTACGGAATAGGTCTTTATTTTCAACTGGATATACACTATATACACTATCGACATCTATATTAGCTGTTGTTTGATATATGTTAAACAAGGCTTCTGTATATTCTTCTGGGAACTGTCGCTCTTCTAAAATGCGTTTCATTCGCTCATTTTCAATTTCTTGAGAAACGGCACCTCCGAGAAGCTTTCCTTTTCGACTTAAAATAAATACATTACCATCCATTACTTCGGATAAAGTTTTTGCCATTTCGTTAAAATTTACTGGTTGCCCAGCTGTTTTTTGTAATAATGCATTTACTCTTCTAACGCGGTCTAATAAGGTCATATTCTTACCTCCAATTTTTAAATAAGTTATAAAATAAATTGACTTAAATTTTTATCTTCTACAATATCTTCGAGTTTTTCATTTACATATTGCGTTGTTATTTCGATGGATGGTAATGTAATATCCGGTGCTTCGAAGGATAAATCTTCAAGTAACTTTTCTAAAATAGTGTGCAAACGACGAGCACCGATATTATCTGTTTCTTGGTTTACTTGATAAGCAATCTCAGCGATACGCTCGATTGCTTCATCAGTAAAGATTACATCGATTCCTTCTGTTTGTAACAACGCTTTATATTGTTTTAATAGAGCATTTGACGGTTCTGTTAAGATTCTTACGAAGTCTTCCGTCGTCAATTTATCAAATTCAACCCGAACAGGAAAGCGACCTTGCAACTCAGGTATTAAATCCGAAGGTTTAGCCATATGAAACGCACCGGCTCCAATAAATAGTATATGGTCGGTTTTTACTGGGCCATATTTCGTCATAACAGTAGAACCTTCAACAATCGGTAAAATATCCCGTTGTACACCTTCACGAGAGACGTTTGGTCCGCTTCCTTGTTGATCAGAACCAGCAACTTTATCAATTTCATCGATAAAAACGATGCCTGATTGTTCTGTCCGTTCGATTGCTTCTTGTTGCGCTTCTTCGTGATCGATTAGCTTATGTGCCTCTTGTTGAGTTAAAATTTTTCTCGCTTCACTAACCTTTACTTTACGCTTTCTCTTTTTCGTCGGTATTAAGGAACTGAAAGCTTCTTGCATATTCATCCCCATTTGCTCCATTCCTGAACCTTGCAGTAAGTCAAACATGGATGGGGGCTGTTCTTCAACTTCTATTTCTACTTTCTTATCTTCTAGCTCGCCTAGTTCTAATAAGCGACGTACTTTCTTTCGTTGTTCGCGAATGCTTTCATTTCCACTTTCTACATCACTTGTATCACGTTCATCTTCCATATTGGTAAAGAACATTTCTAATGGATTTTTCATTTGGCGTTCCTTTTTTATTCCTGGAACTAATAAACGAACGAGCTTGCGATTGGCCTCCTCAGTAGCTCTTGCTTTTACTTTATCCATTTTTTCCTTTTTTACAATTTGTAACGATACTTCGACTAAATCTCGAATCATCGAATCAACATCTCGACCGACATATCCAACTTCGGTAAACTTTGTCGCTTCGACTTTGACAAAAGGGGCGTTCACTAATTTTGCCAAACGACGAGCAATTTCTGTTTTCCCGACTCCAGTCGGCCCAATCATTAGAATATTTTTCGGAATAATCTCATCCCGTAACGAATCGTCTAACTTCATACGGCGGTATCGATTTCGCAAAGCTACTGCTACAGAGCGCTTTGCATCGCGTTGTCCGATAATGTATCGGTCTAGTTTATCAACAATTTGTTTAGGAGTATAATTGTATTCCATTCGTGTGAACACTCCATTCTTTTTTACAAATTTATTCAATTACTTTTGTAATAATTTCATCATTAGTATATACGCAAATTTCACTAGCGATTTGTAAAGCTGATTCACTAATTTCTCTTGCAGATAAGTGACTTGCATGTTGTTTTAAAGCTCTACCAGCACTTAATGCATAATTTGCACCAGAACCAATTGCTAAAATACCGTCGTCTGGCTCAATTACTTCTCCTGTGCCAGAAACGAGTAACATCGCTTCCTTATTCATGACAATCAACATTGCTTCTAACTTGCGTAAAACTTTATCGCTACGCCATTTCTTTGCTAATTCAACGGCCGCACGTTGTAAATTTCCGTCGTACTTTTCTAAATTCTTCTCAAATCTCTCAAAGAGTGTAAATGCATCAGCTACCGAACCGGCAAAGCCTGCAATTACCTTGCCGTTATAAAGCTTTCGTACTTTTTGGGCTTTATGTTTCATAATAACAGCTTCACCTAACGTTACTTGACCGTCCCCGCTCATTGCAGCTTGTCCATTATGATTAATTGCAAAAATTGTCGTCGCTTGAAAGTTTAAATCCATACGAAATCGCTCCTCTTTAAAACTATCGAATTTATTCTTTTGCCCGCGGATGGCTATTCATATAGACGTGTCGTAATCGATCCTTTGTCACATGAGTGTATACTTGAGTCGTCGATAAATTTTCATGACCTAAAAGTTCTTGCACGGTTCGTAAATCAGCTCCCTCATTTAACATATGCGTTGCAAACGTATGTCGAAACTTGTGAGGGTGTATATTTACCGTTAAGGACGTATTTCGAATCATTTGATTCAACACATAACGAATTCCTCTGTCAGTAAGTGGTTTTCCCCGAGAATTTAAAAACAATCGGTCCGTTTCTTCATTCGCCTTTTGTAATAATGTATTTCTTCCTTCATCAAGATACAGTTGTAATGCTTCTTTTGCAAATTGACCGAAGGGAATGTATCTTTCTTTATTTCCTTTTCCAACAACTTTAATCGTTGAAAAATCAAAATCAATCTCATCAACTGTCAATGCTTCACATTCACTTACTCGAATTCCTGTTGCATACAATAGTTCTAATAAAGCTTGGTTTCTCTGTCCTAAAGGTTCACTTAAATCATTGACATGAAATAGTTGAACTAGTTCTTCTTTATAAAAAAAGTCTGGAATTAATTTGTTTTGTTTCGGTAAAGGAATACGGACGAAAGGGTTAGATGTTACAATCGATTCCCTTTCTAGAAATTTGTAGAAGGAGCGTAAACTAGATAACGTTCGAGAGACTGTTTTTCTACTTAATTTCCGTTCGTAAAGGTGTGCTAAAAATCGGCGTACATCACGATATGTTACGGAAGATAAGTCATCAACACCAGTCGTTGTAATAAATCGTTCAAACGTAACGATATCTTGCCGATAAAAATGAATTGTGTAAGGAGAGGCATTCCGTTCTACATATAAATAGGTAATAAAACGTTCTATATAAGATAAATTTAATGTCACGGTCTCACTCCAAATAGACATTTTTTCGCCAAATAAAGCATATCACAAAACATTTTTAACAGCAATTATAAAACAGAATTGTTTTAACATTCTGAATTGACTTAATTTATTTAATCTTATCGACTGTGTTAACTTTTTGTTTTATTCCAAGGAATGATTCTACTTATTAAAAATTTAAAAGTCAAACGAAGCGCGTCCGTAAAATATTGTATGAAGCAAATTCGATAGGATTTCAACGTTTATTTATGTATAATTAAAGGGGACATCTTTATAAGGTAAGGTAGATATAGGAAAGTTATAAACCAACGCAGGCCCGCCACTATAGGCTGGAGCGATTGAAAAAAATACCCCTGTGCGATCCGTATGGAAAGGTTTCATATCGCGATAAAGATAGGCCAAGAAATTTGCCTATCTTACTTAGTAAATCACAATCTACGGGGTTATAGAGAGGTGTTTATTCTTTTTTCGGCCTTTCTCTTATTGTTGAAAGGGTTTTTAGTTATTTACGGAGGGAATTAACGTAGCGAATAGAAGGATTAACTATTTTCTTAATGTTATATTCTTTTCTATCGTGACGATTTCCTGCGGTAGAAACGATACAGCTCCTAATATTGAGGGAGTTCAAGAACAAGCATCTGAAACAGGATTAGTTTTGTTCCCTCTTGAGGTAACCGATGCAACAGAGAAGACAATTATATTAAAAAAAGCTCCAGGGACGATTGTATCTGTAATGCCGAGTAATACAGAAATTTTATTTGTTTAGAATTTAGGAGAGCGTGTAATTAGTGTAACAGAAAACGTTACGTATCCGGAAGAAGTAGCTGAAATTGCAAAAGCCGGCAATTTAGATCTAAACATCGAAAAATTATTAGTTTAAATCCGGAATTAGTCCTCGCCTACGAACCGAGTGCTACAAGTTCTTTTAAAGCTTTTGAACAAATCAAAGATGCGAATATTCCTGTATACTTCGTCCTAGATACACAATCGAATGAAGAATTATACGATTCCATTTTAGAGATCAATCAAATAACCGGCGCAAGCGAGCAAGCCGAAGCACTCGTTAAATCGATAAAAGAAGAGGTTGTTGAGATTGAAGCGATTCGTGATACGATTGAGCAAGTGAAGAATCGAGATGTTTTTAATAATGTAGAAGTAGTGAAAGAGGAAGCGATTTTCGACCTTGATGAAGAGAAAGAGATTATAAATTGTCCGGGACCTCGCTTAGTTGAAGGAGCTAAAGCAATAGGTAGCAGTATATACTCGGAATATTACGGACTATAAAAACGAAACGTTCTCCTTTTCCAATAAAAGGAGAACGTTTTTCTTTCGTTAAAAAGGAGTTTCAAAATGAATAAAATTAATGAAAAACTATTAACGATTTCAAAAACCCATATCGCCCTAAAAGCGCCCTTTTTGCTACGAACTTTGTCTTCAGCTGTTCTCGGTGCTGGTATCGGTTATTACGATACGTTCGTGAACTTACACGTCGACAAAAATTATCGTAGTTTACATTTCCGTGATGATTTAATTATGTTTATCCAAAAGAATAATTATAATCCTGATCAAACGATTGGAATGATGACTGCTGTTGAAACGAAAGATCTTCAATTTAAACTATATGCGCACAAAGATTTTTCCGTCTTTATCGTAGTTACTGCCGGTACGGGTAATGCCGTAGACAGTACAAATGCCTATAAATATCACCGAAATCAAGAAATTGGAACTATTAATACGTGGTTATTTATTAACGGTAATGTTACCGATGAAGCTCTCGTTCAAGCGATTATTACGGCGACTGAAGCAAAGACGAAAGCCCTATATGACGAAAAAATATACGACCCTCTATCTAAAACAATTGCGACTGGAACATCGACAGATAGCGTTGTCGTAGCTACAACGGGTCGAGGCACCTTTTTACCCTATGCAGGAGCAGCAACTTCCCTTGGACAATTAATTGGTAAAGGAGTTTATGAATTAACGAAAAAAGCAATCGGACGGTCTTAAAATAGTTTTGTGAATGAATGTAAATATTGGAGTAGCCGTTCGTTTTCTTTCTTTGTCTTAATTGCTAGGCGAATCCAATTACCGTTTAATCCGCGAAAGTTTTCCGTATGCCTTGACACAAGCCCATGTTTTAATAAATAAATGATTAAAGGGTTTTGACTTTTTAATTTAGGATGACGTAATAAGTAGTAATTTACTTCACTTTTCGAAAATTTATACCCTAATCGTTTGAGTCGGCGAAAGATTCGCTCTCTTTCTTTTTTAATATAGGACGATGTAGAGTGGGCATATGCGTCGTCTTTTGCACAAAGTTTACCTACTTCAAGGGCTAATGCATTTACGTTCCAATAAGGAAGTCTTTTTTCTAATTGCTGCACTAAATGATGATCAGCAAGTAAATAGCCTAAACGTAAGCCAGCGATTGCATACATTTTCGTTAAGGAGCGTAATATAATGACAAATTCGTTTGTAGTAATATTTGTCGCAGACGTTGTAAATCCTTCAGTAAAATCATAAAACGCTTCATCGATTATTAAATAACAACGATGCTTTTTACATTGCTCTTTTAATCTATGTAGCTGTTTTTCATCATATGTAATTCCCGTCGGATTGTTTGGGTTTGTTAAAAAGATTGCGTCTAAAAAAGGAAGTTTTTCAAAAACTGGAGATAAGTCAGTCCATTTTTCTTCCGGTAAAACGATATGAACTAATTGGCATTCATACGCTTTTGCCATTCGTTCATATTCGCCAAAAGCCGGCTGCACAATTCCGACTCTTTTTTTCGAAAAATAATTAGCAAGTACAGCGATTAATTCCGCACCACCGTTACCTAATAAAACATTATTTTTATGTAAATTTTCTTTAGTAGCGATTAGTTTTTTTAAATCAGAACCTTCAGGGTCTGGATAGTCGTAGATTAGACGTTGCCAATCTTTCCATTTCGTTTGAAGAGATGGTAATGAACCGAGCGGATTTATATTAACGCTAAAATCAATAACTAGTTCTGGTTTTTCCATTTGATAAGCTTCATATAAGGCTTTAGGGTTTGAGCCATGGAATGGTAAAATCAATGAGTATCCCCCCGAACAAATAGAATACAAGCAACAGAACTGCAGCTTGTTTTAACAAATAAAGAGCCTCGGTTATTTTAACCGCTGTTAAAAGTTGCGCATTTGTTACATCTGTACCCATCGTTGCTCTTTCATATACATTTCCCTTATAAAGGTTAGGACCACCTAATTGTACTTGTAGTAAATAAGCAAAGGTCGCTTCTAAATAACCACTATTAGGACTTACATGGCTTTTGGCATCCTTGTGAATTGATGTCCATAAAGAACAGAAGGTAATCTTAAGCTTTCTCTTATTGAAAAAAGCTATAATAAATGCGGTAAGGCGGGCAGGAATATAATTAATCACATCATCTAATTTCGCCGCAAACCAGCCGAAATCCTTATACCGATCACTTTTATACCCTATCATTGAATCACACGTATTGACAAAACGATAAAAAATAGCTCCAGGAGCTCCTACTATCACTGCCCAAAATAACGGAGCCGTAAAACCATCACTCGTATTTTCAGCGACGGTTTCTATCGTTCCACGAACGATCTCTTCCTCTCCTAATGTTGCAGTATCTCGACTAACGATTTCACCCAATTTCTTCCTAGCAAGAAAAAGATTATGCTGTTGCAACGGCTCGTATACGTCTAAAGCTGCTTCGGTTAAACTCTTTTGTGCAATTGTCGTTGCAATAATCATTGCTTCTATTACAATGCCAACACCCCAATGAATTTTATATGCAAAATACACGACAAAAAAAGTTAGCAAAAATAAATTAATCGCTAATATGATAACGATTATCGTACCTTTTAAACGCCGGTAATTGTTTTGATTAAATTTGTTCTCAAAAAAATAAATTAATTTTCCGAAACCTTTAACAGGATGGGGCCAAGTTTTTGGATCGCCAATCACAAGATCAATAATATAAGCAAGTATGAGAGCGATTATATGTTTCATTATTGAATGTCCTTTTCACCATTATTTGATTTGTTTATTCCTATTTCGATCCATTGTAAAACGTAATAAAGTACCACCTTTTACATGAGGTGTATCCCATAAGTGAATGAGGGATTTTTCTTCAAGTAGTAATTGCATTATTTTAATAATTACACCATGGGTGATGACTAATATGTTTCCTGATTGATAGTTTTTTTCAATATGTTGTAAGAAAGATTCTACCCGTCTTTGTACATCGACAAAGCTTTCAGTTGATGGATGTTGGAATTTTTGTGGATGGTACCAATATGCTTCGTAAGCCTCCGAATCTTTACGTTTTATTTCTTCCCAAGTTAATCCTTCAAAGGGACCGAGATACATCTCACGAATTCGTTCATCTAACTGAAAAGGTGCGGATAATCGGAGCAATTTAACGGTATTTTGCGTTCGCAAGCTCGGACTTACATAAACTGATTGTAAAGTCAGATCCGCTATTTTGGGCGCTATATTCTTTATATCGTCCTTCCCTTGTTCAGTAAGTGGAGCATCTTTACTGCCTTGAATGCGATTGACCACATTCCATTCCGTTTCTCCATGACGTAATACATACAATGTTAACATATAATACCCCATTTGATTTATTTTACTATAAAGTATATAAAATTAAAAAAGCTGTAACTAGTGATGTGCTATGTCACTAGTTACAAACTTTTAAAATTAGTTCATTTTTAGTTCTGTTCTGCTTCTTCATAATCACAATTGCTACAACGAACTTGCACTTTTCGTCGTGCTCGTTTTTCTACTAAATATTCATTACATTTTGGACAATTACGAGCGATTGGTTTATCCCAAGAAACAAACTCACAATCCGGATACCTTTCACAACCGTAAAATGTACGGTTTCGTTTCGATTTTCGTTCGACAATTTCACCTTGTTTACAAGTAGGGCAAGTGACACCAATTTTTTTCAGGATTGGTTTTGCATTACGACAATTAGGGAAATTCGAACATGCGATAAATTTACCGTAGCGTCCCATTTTATAAACCATTGGATGACCACATTTCTCACAATCGATTCCTGCAGGTTCATCTTTAATTTCGATTTTTTTCATCTCTTCTTCTGCTTTTTCTAGGCGTATGGCAAAGTCTTTATAGAAGTTATCGATAATCTTAATCCATTCAACTTCCCCTTCCTCAATCTTGTCTAAATCACTTTCCATCGAAGCTGTAAAATCGACGTTTGTAATCTCTGGGAAATATTCGATTAAAATATCGATTACAATTTCACCGAGTTCTGTTGGGACAAAGCGACGATTATCTAAGGCAACATAACCGCGTCGTTGAATCGTATCGAGCGTTGGTGCGTAAGTTGATGGTCGACCGATTCCTTGTTTTTCCATCGTTCCGACTAGAGTTGCCTCCGTATAACGTGGGGGTGGTTGGGTAAAATGTTGATTCGGTTTAATATCTTTGGCAATGACAATATCTTGTTCTTTTAAATCAGGTAAATACGTTTCTTTTTCTTTTTTGCCGTGATCTGTACCTTCTACATATACTTCCATAAACCCTTTGAATTTAATTTTTGATCCTGTCGCTCGGAATTCTACCCCGTTATTATCGAGATGGACCGTCATCGTGTCCATGACAGCTGGTGCCATTTGGCTTGCTAAAAAACGTTCATAAATTAACTTATATAATCGATATTGATCAGTCGTTAATTTATCTTTTATTTGTGCTGGTTCTAAAGCGATTGAAGTTGGACGGATTGCTTCGTGAGCATCTTGGGCTCCCTCTTGATTTTTTGCCTTACGTCTTGGACCGACATAAGTTTCGCCATACTTTTGTATAATATAATTTTTCGTCTCTTCAATAGCAGTTGGTGAAACTCGGGTTGAATCTGTACGCATATACGTAATTAAACCAGTAATTCCACCAGCTTGACGGCCTAGGTCGATTCCTTCATATAATTGTTGGGCTACCATCATCGTTTTCCGCGCCCTAAAGTTCAACTTTCTTGCTGCTTCTTGTTGCAAGGTCGACGTAATAAATGGATTCGCTGGATTACGCCGACGCTCCCGTTTGTTTACCTTCGTTACGGTAAATTCATTTCCTTCTAACAAGGAAGTAATTTCTTTTACATCAGATTCTGTTTTTAAATCTTTTTTCTTACCCTTTACTCCATAAAATTTACCGGTAAATTCACTTTTATTCTTTAAAAACTTCGATTCAATTGACCAATATTCCTCTGGTTTAAAATTTTGAATTTCTTTTTCTCGGTCGATAATCATCTTTACTGCTACCGACTGAACTCGACCGGCACTTAAACCTTTTTTTACCTTTTTCCATAAAAGTGGACTTATGTTATAACCGACAAGACGGTCGAGTATACGCCTTGCTTGTTGGGCATCGACTAAATTATAGTCGATTTTTCGAGGGCTTTTAAACGATTCTTTAACCGCATCCTTCGTAATTTCGTTAAAGACGACGCGACATTTTGAATCTAAGTCCATTTTTAATGCTTGGGCTAAATGCCAAGCGATTGCTTCCCCTTCGCGATCCGGGTCCGCTGCGAGATATACTTCTTTTGCTTTTTTCGCTTCGCGGCGTAATTTTTTTAATGTTTCACCTTTTCCACGTATGGTTATATACTTCGGTTTGTAATTGTTTTCAACATCGACACCCATTTGACTTTTTGGCAAATCTCTGACGTGTCCCATCGATGCTTTTACTTTATACTTTTTTCCTAAATAACGTTCGATTGTTTTGGCTTTCGCTGGCGATTCTACAATAACTAAATAATCGGACATTTATTTTCCTCCTATGTATTGAGGTCGTTTGTTTTCATCCTTGAATGGAATTATATACTATTCTTAATCTATGCAAACTTGTAAAATAAATCTTCACTTATAGTAAGAAGATATAATGACTTTGTCAAATATAGCGACTAAAAACAGCAAAAACTAACTGTATTTTACAGTAAAAATGTAAATTGTTCATAGTCTTCTAATATATCTTTTGCTTCCATTACTAACTTTGCTCCCTCCTGAATCATGCGATGGCATCCTTTTGCTTTTGAATGCAAAATCGACCCTGGTACCGCGTACACTTCTCTTCCCTGTTCTAAGGCAAAGTCGACAGTTATATTCGTACCACTTCGTTCTTCGGCTTCAATTACTAACGTCGCTTTTGTAAGACCGCTTATAATCCGGTTCCGTTCAGGAAAGTGATATTTCCGTGCTCGTTGATTAGGGGGATATTCAGTAACTACAAGTCCCTCAGTAGCTATTCGTTCATACAATTCCTTATGCTCTTTTGGATATATATGATTAAACCCGCTTCCAAGAACTGCGATTGTATCACCTTTATAACGTAACGTCAATTCATGAGCAAGGCGATCGATTCCGTAGGCTAGACCACTAACGATCGTCCAATTTTGTTCAATTAATGGTGTAACAATATAATGTAGCTTTTGAGGCCCTTCCCTTGATGGAGAACGGGTACCAATTACACTAATCGATGGGATTTGCGAAAATAGTTTCATATTTCCTTGGCAATAAAGGACTAAGGGTGGGTCGGCTATTTGTTTTAATAAAGCGGGATATTTTTCATCAATAATTGTAATAGTCTTAATTTGGCGTAATTGACGTTCGTTAGTTGAATGTATTTTATCATCGTGAATTTCTTTATAAATATGAAGCGCACGATCGAAGGGTATTGAGAGAAGTTCACTTAATTGTTGAGGGTTTAATGTGAAGATTTTTCGCAATGTTTTATCATGAGCAAGCATTCGACGTAAGATAGATCGAGAAATACTCGGTAAATGATGTAACATTAGTAACCGCTTTCTTTTATGTTCCAAGTATATTCACTCCTTTATGAAAGTAAAGGAAGAGGCGACATAAAGTCGCTCCTTCCTTTGCTCTATTTAGTGAGTTTTACATTTTTCTGCAATGCCATGTTCTTTAAGTAATTCAATCATTGTGCTACCCATCTCTGCTGGTGATTCTGCTACTTTAATGCCACACTCACTCATGACACGTTTTTTCTCATCAGCTGTTCCTTCGCCACCGGAGATAATTGCACCCGCATGACCCATACGCTTTCCTGGAGGTGCTGTTGCTCCACCAATAAAGCCGGCAACTGGTTTGTCCATATTTTCTTTCACCCACTGTGCCGCTTCTTCTTCGGCTGTACCTCCAATTTCACCAATCATCATTACAGCATATGTTTCTGGGTCTTCGTTGAACGCTTTTAATGCATCGATGAAAGATGTCCCGTTAATTGGGTCTCCACCGATTCCGATCGCTGTAGTCTGACCGTAACCTGCCTGTGTTAACTGATGAACAGCTTCATACGTTAACGTTCCAGAGCGAGAAACGACTCCGATATGACCTTTTTTATGGATATAGCCTGGCATAATTCCAATCTTCGTTTCCTCAGCAGTAATAATACCAGGACAGTTCGGTCCTAAGAGGCGTGTCTTCTTTCCTTCCATATACTTTTTCACTTTTACCATATCGGCAATAGGAATGTGTTCTGTAATACAAATTACCATATCTAATTCAGCATCGACTGCTTCCATAATTGCATCCGCAGCAAAAGGAGCAGGAACGAAAATAATCGATACTGTTGCACCGGTCTCCTTCACTGCTTCTTCTACAGTGTTGAAAACTGGCACACCTAAAACTTCTGTCCCACCGCGAGTCGGAGTTACACCCCCGACAATTTTTGTGCCGTATTCTAACATTTGTTTTGTATGGTCTAAGCCGGCTGAACCGGTAATACCTTGTACAATAACTTTCGTATCTTTATTTACATAAATACTCATTTTCGACGTCCTTTCAGCTATTCTTCATATTTTAGACTTTCTATTGGACTAATTGTCATTACTGGTTAACTAAGTTAACGATCTTCTCAGCACCATCATCCATTGAGTCGGCTGCAACGATATTTAAACCTGATTCCTCTAACATCTTCTTACCTAACTCAACGTTTGTACCCTCTAAACGAACGACGAGTGGAATTTCTAAGCCTAATTGTTTTGTCGCTTCAATAATACCTGCGGCGATATTATCACACTTCATAATTCCACCGAACACATTTACTAAAATACCCTTTACATCATCGTCAGATAAAATAATTTTGAACGCTTCAGCAACTTTTTCCGCTGTCGCATCACCACCGACATCTAAGAAGTTCGCTGGGTTACCGCCGTGGTACTTAATGATATCCATCGTTGCCATAGCAAGACCAGCACCATTAACCATACATCCGATATTACCATCGAGCTGAATATAACTTAAATCGTGTTTAGATGCTTCGATTTCGTTCGGATCTTCTTCATCTAAATCACGGAGCTCGACGATTTGAGGCTGACGGTATAGTGCGTTTTCGTCGAAGTTAATTTTCGCATCGAGTGCAACTACTTCGTTTTCTTTCGTCGTAACGAGTGGGTTAATTTCGGCAATCATACAATCATTTTCGACGAAAGCTTTATATAAATTTAATAATAATTTTGCAACTTTGTTAATTACTTCATTCGGGAAATTTAAATTGAAAGCTAAGCGACGTGCTTGGAATCCAGTTAAGCCTACTGTCGGATCAACTACTTCTTTAAAAATTTTCTCCGGTGATTCAGCGGCAACTTCTTCAATCTCCATTCCGCCTTCTTCAGAACCCATTAATACTACACGGGAAGTCTGACGGTCTAACACTAATCCGATGTAGTATTCTTTATCAATGTTTGAACCTTCTTCGATTAAGAGACGCTTAACCTCTTTACCTTCAGGTCCAGTTTGTGGAGTAACGAGTACTTTACCTAAGATCTCATCCGCATATTTTTCTACTTCTTCGAGGTTTTTGGCAATTTTTACACCGCCTGCTTTACCTCTTCCTCCTGCATGGATTTGTGCTTTAACAACTGTGACATCGCTATCGAGCTTCTTAGCATTTTCGACAGCTTCTTCGACAGAATACGCAACGTAACCACGTGGAACGTTGACTCCGTATTCTCTTAACAGATCTTTACTTTGATACTCATGAATGTTCATCCCTAATCCTCCATTTTAAAAATTCAATACACTATTATTGTAATAAAAAGTTCACTATTACACAAAGAATAAGATATATGAATATACGCCGATAATCAATTATGATGATTTATGGCGTTGATCAAGCCGATAAATAAAGGCGAAAACTTCTGCTACAGCTTCATATAACTCCTCAGGGATTGTTTCATTTATATTTAACGTGCTTAACAGTTCTACTAGGGAAGGGTCTTCGACAATTGGTACATCGTAGTCTTTTGCTTTTTCGATAATATTTTCGGCAACTTTCCCCTTTCCTAAGGCACTTACCCGAGGAGGCTCATTCGCTTGTTGGTCGTAGGTTAGTGCAGCTGCTTGTTTACGTTTATCCTTCATATACGTATATCAAACCCTTCTTGCCTAGTCGTAACTACTGGACTTGCTTTTTGCTCATTGTTAGAAGATTTTCCTCGTTCTTCTAACGGTTTAAAGCGTACATTTGAAAGACGATAATCAATCCTATCGAGGCCTTCAGCTAGCCTTTGTCTAAAGGGTTCCATCATTTTAGCCAATGGATTGTAATAATCGTTATATACCGTTAATGTAATGACACGTTTTTGAACGTGCATATCGATTACGGTATCTTTTATATGATGTAAATGAAGAAAGAAAAGAATTCGACAAAAGGATGTATCTATTTCATCGTTATCGGTTTTTTTACCTTCAAACTGTAAGAATAAGTCTGTTGGTAAACCAATTTTCTCACCAGGTAATTGTAGTTGGGCGTATAATAATGAGTTCTCTTCCCTTGTTTGTAATTGTAGCCCATTAATATAATGAACTAACTGCTGGACATTTTCAAGTGGGGTGCGTTCTTCCTGCACAATATTCAACAACAACGCTTTAATTGTTTCATTAATCATCGGGATTTGTAGCGGTATTTGTTCGGCTTGGGATGTCGTATGACGTAGCATAGACTCATTTGCTACTCCTAAACTCTGGAGTACTTGTTTTGCATGTAATAAAAACTGTTGTGGTAATAAAGTATCGTTTCGTTCGGTCCTAGCTTCATGATTCAGTACAGATTCTAGCAATAACGTATATAGATGATTATTCGCTAAACTCTGGATGAGTGCTCGTAATTGGTTAAAGGAATTTTCGGTGTTTGTCTGTAATAATGGCCGAATTGATTCTTGTAGCTGTTTCGGCAATAAAGGTAATAAATCGCTACTAATCCGTTGTTGTAAAACTGTATACTCTGGTTTGGTTAGCGAAGAACGACTAGTAAGCTCAAAATCATAACCGATTGATGTGGCCACCCGCTTTAAAGCGGTATAATTTTCAGTTAAATTAAGTATTGAAGTCCTTACTTCAGGACGTTCTACCAGATGCGATAATAAAGAAAGTAATCGTTCGTTTATATTTGTGCGTCCTGAAAAATCCGAAGTTACTCCTCGACTACCTGAAGGGTTCACTTGATCATTTATATCGATATTCAAACGGAATAGTTGTAGCGTTTGTAGTAGTTGTTGTCCTTCGCGTGGTGCCAAATTTTGTAACTCCTGCGTTAATGGGGACTGTATTAAACTACTTAACGTCGATTGAAGTCTTGTTACATTTGGTGATGACGGTAAAGTTCCGATTTGTTGTAAAGCTTTTTCCATCGTCGAGGAAAATTGACCGTTTCTATATGAAAGAAGAGCTCGTGCAATATTTTCCGAAAGAGGAATTCGCTGTTGGAGCATCTCTTTTATAATTGAAGGTGCATTTTCAAGTTTGCTTAATGAGTTCAACAATTGCAATGCTTGGGATAATTCCGTTCGATTAAAGGGAATCCGTTCGCTAACTAACGATTTTACAAATTGGACAGCTGAATCGGTTATGCGGATTTGTAACTGTTGTAGAAGGGCACGTATAGACGCTTCGTTCATTTCCTGGCTATAGGTGCCTAAGACCCGTAAATGAACTAGTTGATCACTTTTCTGATCAACTTGGAAAATATAACGTTCACCTACTGCTAATGGTGTATCAATTTGGGCAACGATACGATGGGCGCCGATTTGTACTTCTGCTCGATTGTTCGGATAAATTTTTGTCACTTTCCCTAAAGCAACTTGCCCATCACGTAGAACAAGCTTTCCTTCTGATGGTTGGTTTGTTCGCTCAAGAGGAATACCAGAAATAATCATCGCTTTCACCCCTTTATCGATTTTAAAAACATGAATGAATTGCTTTTTTTACCGGAGAAAAAGAACGACGGTGTACCGGCGATGGCCCATACTTTTTCAACGCTTCTAAATGTTCCTTTGAGCCGTAGCCTTTATTTTTAGCAAAATGATACAGGGGATATTGTTCATTGAGATCAAGCATGATACGATCCCGTGTTACCTTCGCCAATATACTTGCAGCAGCAATGGCTAAACTTTTTTGATCTCCCTTTGTAACAGAAACTATTTCCGTTTGCGATGAAGTAATGTTTACCGCATCGACTAACGTAATAGCTGGTAGGTCCTTTAATCCTTCAATTGCTTGCAACATCGATTGTTTTGTCGCTTCTAAAATGTTAATTTCATCGATTATATTCGCATCGACAATTGCTATTTCATAAGCGATTGCTTTATTTGTAATTAGATTATACAATTCGTTACGAACAGATTCTGTAAGTTGCTTTGAGTCAGTTAAATCGTAGCCTTTAAAATCTTGGGGCAAAATAACAGCAGCAGAGACAACGGGTCCAGCTAAAGGACCCCGACCAGCCTCATCGACCCCTGCTACGTATGAATTTGTATCCTTTAGAAATGATTTATCGAATTGTTGCAACGAACGAAAACGTCGCTTCTTTTCCTCATGTTCACGTCTTTTTCTTTCAAAAGTTTGCACTAGTTGTTGAACACCTTTTCGCTCATCATTTTTAAGTTGGGATATATCTTTTTCTGTAAGCCTGTTTTCTTGCAATAGTTGTCGTAATTGAGCGATTGACTTTGTTTTCATCCTTGCTTGTCCCCTTATTTGTTATATCGGTATTATTTTAACTTATTCAAACTAATCGTTCGTTTTTTAAATGTTATTCTAGTGAAATAGAACCGATTTTACCTGTACGGAAATCTTGTAAAACAATCGTAGCAACTTTATCAAAATTAACGTGACCGCCACTTTCTAAGGCACCGCGTAAACGGCCAATTTCTTCAAATATAACCCACATATCTTCCCGTTCCTCAATCGGAAATCGATTTAAAAATAGCTCCTCGTAATGTTCGAGGGCATACTGAATTAAAAAGGCAGCGACATCCTGCTCGGGGGTAAGATCGTATTTAATCGAGCCGATTGCAGCTAATTTTAAACCGATTTCCTCTGATTCAAACTTCGGCCATAACACCCCTGGAGTATCTAAAAGTTCAAATTTGCCACGGACTTTGATCCATTGTTGCATTTTCGTAATACCCGGTCGGTCGCCAATTTTGGCAATTCGTTTGTTCGCCAGACGATTAATTAAGGTCGATTTCCCTACGTTTGGTATTCCGACGATTAACGCACGAATAGGACGTTCTTTTACACCTCTGTCAAGTAAACGACGTTGAGCTTCTAGACCTTTTTCGTACACGAGCTCTACTAACTCGTTAATATCCCGTTCATTATTCGCATCGATACTAATAGCATCGAGAGATTGCTTTTCAAAACTTTCTAACCATTGTTTCGTTTTAGATTCATCTGCTAGATCCCGTTTCATCAAAGCGATAATCTTTACCTTTTCGCCAATTATTTCTTGTAACAACGGATTTTGTGAGCTTTTTGGAATTCGTGCATCGACAAGCTCGATTACGACATCCACATGTCGCAAACTCTGTTCAATTTCCCGTTTTGCTTTCGCCATATGACCTGGATACCATTGAATCATCTATATCACCATCTTTTATTTCACTATTTGCATACGTTTTGGTGGCCAATAAATTACATTCGTTTTACCTACGACTTGATCGAGGGGTACTAAACCGACATCTTCGTGACGGCTATCGGTGGAATTATGTCGATTATCACCTAATACAAAAATATAACCTTCCGGAATAGTCTCATAATTACCCTTTAAATTTTCTAACGAAAAATCCGCTGTATTAACATGATAAAATTCATGGGTTGCTGAAACGTTCGGTAAAAAAGGTTGTTCAATCGGTTCACCGTCAATATATAAGACATCATCTTCGACTTTTACATGCTCTCCTGGAAGACCGATTACACGTTTTATAAAGTCTTTCTGTTCAGAAGCATGAAAAACGACGATATCAAATCGCTCTGGTTCTTTAAAATAGTAGGAAAACTTATTGACAATCATTTGATCTTGTGAAAATAAAGTCGGTTGCATCGAAGGTCCTTCTACAATAATTGGAGAAAAAAGAAACTTGCGCACTAAAAGAGCAAAGATAAGCGCTACGACGACGATTTTTAACCAGCTTAGAAAATCTGATTTCCTTTCTTTTTTTGTCATGTTGCCCCTCCCAACTCAAACTAAATCGAGATTCACATTTGAGAAAACATGACCTCATTTATAGTTTATCATTATATTTTATTTATAAAAAAAGGAGCTTGCATGAAAGCAGAAGCTCCTTCGTTTGACAATTATTTAAAACCCTACATCTTCTCTTGAATACGCGCTGCTCTACCACTGCGTTTACGTAAGTAGTTTAACTTCGCACGACGGACGCGACCGCGACGAGTTACTTCAATTTTATCAATACGTGGTGAGTGTAATGGGAAAGTACGCTCTACACCTACACCATAAGATACCTTTCTTACTGTAAACGTTTCGTTAATGCCACCGTTTTGACGCTTAACGACAATACCTTCGAACACCTGAATACGCTCGCGATTACCTTCGACTACTTTTGCGTGAACGCGAACCGTATCCCCTGGACGAAAATCTGGATGATCAGTACGCAACTGATCCTTCGTTAAGCTTTCGATTAATTGTTGCATTTGTTTCACTCCTTCCAAACTAATGCTCATACTCGATACTATATACAAGTAGCGGAACATCGTTTTCACTTAAACAAATTAAGCACATGTTATAATATAACATAGATATTGACAAATTCACAAGTAATAATATCGTCTTTCGGCTAATATTTTTTACGTATTAGTTTCTTTTTTAATTTCCTGTAACAAACGTTGCTCTTCATCGGTTAAATTTCTTTTTTCTATTAGATCAGGTCGTCTTTCTAACGTACGACGGAGCGATTCTTTTAGACGCCATTGGTCAATTTTGGCATGATGTCCTTCCAACAGCACTTGAGGTACTTTCATTCCTTTATATTCGGCTGGACGAGTATAATGAGGATGCTCTAAAAGCCCAGTTGAAAAAGAATCATATTCCTTAGAGGCCTTATTCCCCAAGACACCCGGTAATAATCGAACGACGCTATCTACAATAACCATCGCTCCGATTTCACCGCTTGTTAGAACATAATCGCCGATTGAAATTTCATCGGTTACTAAGCTACGAATCCGTTCATCATATCCTTCATAATGGCCACAAATTACAATTAGATGATCTTCCTTTGCTAATTCTTCTGCTTTCTTCTGTGTGTAACGTTCGCCTTGGGGACACATTAAAAGAACTCGTGGTTCCGTGTCCCGCTTACTTTTAACATATTCAACAGCATCGAATATCGGTTGAGGCGTTAAAATCATCCCTGCCCCACCGCCATATGGATAGTCGTCCACTTTTTTATGTTTATGATTGGAAAAATCTCGAAAGTTTATTAAATCGTAGGTAAAGTGATTTCGCTCGTTTGCCCGTTTTAAAATCGAACTTTGTAAAACTCCTTTTAACATTTCTGGAAATAACGTTAAAACATCGATATGCATTAGTCTAATAGTCCTTCCATTACTTCGATTATAATTATCTCTTCCTCAACATCGACTTTCTTTACAACATCGGGAATATACGGAATTAAATATTCCTTCCCTTTTTCATCTTTTACGACCCATACATCGTTTGCTCCGGGAGCTAAAATATGATCGACGATGCCAATTGTCTCACCTTCATTCGTTACGACTGTACAACCGATAATTTCATGGTAATAATATTCGCCAGGTTCTAGTTCCGTCTGTTGACTCTCTTTTATATATAAAGTGTAACCTTTTAATGATTCAGCTTCTTCTAAACTTGGAAATTGTTTGAATTTCAATAAGCGAAAGTATTTATGAAAACGAGAACTCTCTATCGTTAATTCTGTATATTTACCAGACTTATCTTTTACATAAACGGTATTACCCTTATCGAAACGTTCATCGAAATCAGTTATTTGACGAACACGAACTTCGCCCTTTACCCCGTGCGTATTTACGATTTCACCAATCAGAAACATGTTTTCATTATTAGACATTAGAACTCACTTCTCTATCTTAATATTATATGTAAGCCACATGCTTATGACTACATATTATCATACAATAGCTAATTATTTTTTTCATTTTTCATCAATTAAGACTAGAAAACTTCTTATGTACAAAAAAAGACTGAATCATAGCGCTGAATCAGTCTTCTTTTACGTTACATTATATCTAAGTATACCCTTTTATTCTCTTCAGTATGAGCGGAATAGACGACTGTGCGAATCGCATTGGCAATCCGACCGTTTTTGCCGATTACTTTACCGACATCCGCTTCGTTAACCGTTAGATGATAGACGACCTTTTTTGCTTCTTCGCGCCGGTCGACTTTTATATCTTCAGGATGATCGACGAGAGGCTTCACAATTGTTTCAATTAATTGTTTCATAAAACCCCACTTCTTCTACTTTTTGTTTTTAAGTTCATGGAATTTTTCCATAATTCCTTGACTTGAAAATAAGTTACGAACCGTATCGCTCGGTTGAGCACCCTTCGACATCCAGTCTAAAGCTTTTTCTTCATCTATTTTTAACGTTACTGGCTCAGTCTGTGGATTATAAATTCCAACTTGTTCGATTGAACGCCCATCTCTAGGTGAGCGGGAATCTGCTACCACGATACGGTAATGAGGGTTTTTCTTAGCACCCATTCTTTTTAAACGAATTTTTACTGCCATTATTTTTACACCTCCATTTTTTTCACATAGTTTATCGTACCATGCTTTTTTTAATGTGTAAAGTAATATTGCATGACACCGTAAAGTTACATAAATGGAAACGGAAATCCTCTTCCTCGTTTTTTACCTTTTTGCATATTTGTCATTTGCTTCATCATTTTCTTCATATCGTTAAATTGTTTTAATAGGCGGTTGACTTGAGATACGTTCGTTCCAGAACCTTTAGCTACGCGACGTTTTCTACTTGCATTTAAAATTGATGGGTCACGTCGCTCTTCAATCGTCATCGATTGAATAATTGCTTCAATCTGGGCGATTTGTTTCTCATCGACTTGGACGTTTTTCATTCCGCGCATCCTGTTTGCTCCTGGGATCATATTAATTAATTCATCGAGTGGACCCATTTGTTTTACTTGATCCATTTGCTCAAGGAAGTCCTCTAATGTAAAGGACATAGTGCGCATTTTTTCTTCCATTTCCATCGCTTTTTTCTCATCGATTGTCAACTGGGCTTTTTCAATTAAGGTCAATACATCTCCCATGCCAAGAATTCTCGATGCCATACGGTCTGGATGGAATTCTTCTAATTCATCAAGCTTTTCTCCCATTCCGACAAATTTAATCGGCTTTCCTGTAACAGCTTTAATCGATAAAGCAGCCCCTCCTCGCGTATCTCCATCTAATTTCGTTAATACAAGACCAGTAATGTCTAATTCTTCATCGAATTGTTCCGCAACATTCACGGCATCCTGTCCAGTCATGGCATCGACGACGAGGAATATTTCATCAGGATTTGCTACTTCTTTTATTTCTTTTAGTTCTTCCATTAATTCATCATCGACATGGAGACGTCCTGCTGTATCAATTAACACATAATCTAAATGCTCTTCCTTTGCGTACTCGAGAGCTTTTTTCGTAATTTCAACGGGGCTTGTATCGGTTCCCATTTCAAAAACGGGCATATCTAATTGTTTTCCTAAAGTTTGTAACTGTTGAATTGCTGCTGGTCGATATACGTCGCAAGCAACGAGCAAGGGTTTACGATTGTATTGTTTACGAAGCAAGTTCGCCAGTTTACCAGTTGTCGTCGTTTTACCTGCTCCTTGAAGACCAGACATTAAAATAACGGTTGGTGGTCGATCGCTTACGGCAATTTTACTTTGGGTGCCACCCATTAATTCTGTCAATTCTTCTTGTACGACTTTAATTACTTGTTGACCAGGAGTAAGACTTTCCATTACTTCCTGACCGACAGCGCGCTCCTTTATATCATTAATAAATTCACGAACTACTTTAAAGTTAACGTCTGCCTCAAGAAGAGCTAAGCGTACTTCTCGGGCCATTTCATTAACGTCACGTTCAGTAACTTTACCTTTACCTGTAATCTTTTTGATCGTTTCTTGTAAACGACTTGACAATCCTTCAAAGGCCATCCATTAATCTCCTTTCTAATCTATCTTTCGTAACTGTTCGATTGTATGACGCAATTCCACTCGTGAAAAGTCCTGATCTTCTAATAATCGGAGTAATTTTGCTATTTTAGCCTCACGTTTTCGAAACTTTTCATAAAGACGCAATTTTTTTTCATACATTTCTAAATGTTGTTCTGTACGTCTTATTGTATCATGAACTGCTTGCCGGGACACTTGATGATACTCGGCAATTTCTGCAAGAGAATAATCTTCACGATAATATAATTCCATATATTCCATCTGTTTCTTCGTTAATAATTGATGATAGAAGTCATATAGCATATTAAGACGGGTCGTTTTTTCTAGCATGATAGTCATCCTTCTTGTTCTACAAGATCGGCGAACAAGCCATATACAAAGGCATGGGCGTCAAAAGCTTGTAAGTCATCGATTCCCTCTCCGAATCCGACGAGCTTTACGGGTAAGTTCATTTCATTTTTAATCGCAAGGACGATACCACCCTTCGCTGTTCCATCGAGCTTCGTTAGGACGATTCCCGAAACATCGGTTACTTCGGAAAAGGTTTTTGCTTGGCTTAAGGCATTTTGTCCTGTCGTTGCATCTAATACGAGAAGGACTTCGTGAGGTGCATCGGGTACTTCTCGTTTAATGACCCGTTGAATTTTCTCTAATTCATTCATTAAGTTCACTTTATTTTGTAAACGTCCAGCCGTATCACAAATTAGAACGTCTACATTACGGGATTTGGCTGCTTTTATTCCGTCAAAAATAACCGCAGCAGGGTCGCTTCCTTCCGATTGTTTAATTACTTCAACATCAGCCCGTTTACCCCATTCCTCTAGTTGATCAATTGCACCAGCTCGGAACGTATCACCTGCAGCTAGCATTACTTCCTTCCCATCAGCCTTTAATTGGGCTGCTAATTTTCCGATAGAAGTCGTTTTCCCTACTCCATTTACACCGACGACTAATATAACGTTTAGACGATTTGCTTCTATATTTAGCTGCGAAATTGACTCGTCCTCATCCGCATAATAAATCTCGACTAACTTTTCTGAAATAACTTCATTCATTTCTTTCGGATCTTTAATGTTTTTACGTTGGACTTCAAATTTTAATTCATCAACTAAATCCATTACTGTCATGACACCGACATCAGCCATAATAAGGACTTCTTCTAATTCTTCAAAAAACTCTTCATCGACTTGACGATAACGGGCGAACATATCGTTCAATTTTTCGGTAAACGATTGGCGAGTTTTATTCATCCCTTTTTTGTATGTGGTCGTCGTTGCTTTGTTTTCCTCTTTTATAAACTTACTTTTTAAACGATTAAAAAATCCCATCTTAATCTTTCCTTTCTAAGTTGATTTCACTAGGTCATCAGCTTCTTCTAAACGAACGGATACAAAGCGGGAAACCCCCGACTCCTGCATCGTTACTCCGTATAATGCATCAGCCTCTTCCATCGTACCTTTACGATGACTGATGACGACGAATTGACTTTCCTTACTAAAGTTTTTCAAATAAGTCGCAAAACGATCGACATTCGCCTCGTCTAAGGCCGCATCTACTTCGTCTAAAATAACAAAGGGGACGGGACGAGCTCGTAAAATAGCAAATAGTAACGCAATCGCAGTTAAGGCCCGCTCACCACCAGATAGTAATTCTAATGTTTTTAACTTTTTCCCCGGAGGACGAGCAATAATGTCAATGCCTGTTTCTAAGTAGTTATCTGGATCTGTTAAAACTAACTCTGCATATCCACCACCGAAAAGTTGAGAGAAAACATCCGTAAATGCATGTTGGATAGTTTCAAAAGTAGCCTTAAAGCGTGTAATCATCTCGTCATCCATTTTTTGAATTGCTTCATACAACGTTTCTTTTGCCTCGAGTAAATCGTTTCGTTGTTCGTCTAAAAATGTTTCCCGTTCTTTTAAGCGTTCGTATTCCTCGATTGCTCCTAAATTGACTGTACCGAGAGCCCGTATTTTTCGACGTAGTTCCTGTACTTCATCTGTTCGTTTCGCTACATCTTCGACTTTGCCGTAGGTTTCGTAAGCTTTTTCGTATGTGATCGTATACGTCTCTTGCAACGTTTGAAGACGATTTTCTAATTTTACATCGAGTCGGCTCGCTTCAATTTCTTTATCTTGCAATGTTTTTTTCATTTCTTCAAAAAGTTTACGGCGTGCTTCAAGTTCACGGCTGTCGTCTTCAATTTCTTGCATTTTTTCTTTTCGTTTCGCTTGTAGTTCTGTTATTTTCGTACTTACAGCTTGACGTTCTTTACGGTAAGTTGTAAGCTTTTTTTCAATTGTTTCAAGTGATTCCTGTTCTGCTTCTAATGTCTCGATAGCCACTAATTGTTCATCGATATCTTCCAGTTTTTCTAGCGTACTTTTTCGTTCGCTTTCTAAGCTTTGAACGATTTTTTCAAAATGTTTTGCCCGCTCTTGTTGTTCAGCATTTTTTAATTGTAGTTCATGTAATAGTTTTTCATTCTTCGCCTTATTCTCTAACAGTTTTGCTTGTTCTTCTGTCTTCATTTGAATCGTCTCTTGCGTACGTGCAATTTTTCCCTTTGCATCTTTTAACTGTTTTTGGTTTTGTTCAATTTTTTCTTTTAGTGATGCTCGTTCAGCTTCGTACTCATTATGTTGGTGTTCGTAGGTTGTCAATCGATCTTTAAGGGATTGTTCTTTTATTTCGTATTGTTGAACTTTTCCTATAATTACATCGTATTCATTCTGTAAAGCTTGTAACGCTTCTTTTTGTGCCTTTTCTTTTTCTTGAATTTGTTCGAGCTTTTCGTTTCGTATCTTTTGCTCTTTTTGTAAATTTGTCAATTGTTGGTCGATTTGGCGTACCCTTTCGGTTAATTCGTTCAACTCTTTTTCCCTAGTAAAAAGCGACACATTCCGTTTTCTTTGGGCTCCCCCAGAAATCGAGCCTCCAGGAAATACAACGTCTCCTTCTAAGGTTACAATTCGATATCGTCGATTCGTCCGAGATGCGATTCGGTTCGCATCGGCTAACGTTTCGGCGACGATTACATTTCCCATTAAATGCTCGATAACTTTCTGATAATGAGGTTCAATTCGAACTAATTCACTAGCAATGCCGATAAAGCCTTGTTCTTCCTCTAATAGGGAACGAACTTGAGATGGCAGAAAACGAGCAACGATAGATTGTAAAGGTAGAAAAGTAGCTCTTCCTTTATTTTCACGTTTTAACCAAGCGATTGTTGCACGAGCGGTTGCGTCATCAGGGACGACAATAAATTGTGATTGGTGGCCTAAAATTGTATCAACAGCGATAATATAGCGATTAGGTACCTCGATTAAATCGATTACTGGACCAATTATTCCTTGTAAATCGCCTCGTTTTGTCGCTTGTAAAATCTCTTTAACACCGTAGGCAAAACCTTGGTAGTTTTTCTTCATTTCTTCAAGCATTTCTTTACGTGAGTTACTTCTCGTTCGTTGTTCTTGTAGGGCATAAAATTGACGTTGCTTTTCTTCTAGTTGTGCGACTTCATCAATAATAGTCTTTTCTAAGTCATTGATTGCTTGTTTATATGAAGTTAGTTGGGCTTCCTTCTCTTCCTTCTGCTTAAGTAAAGATTTTCGTTCTTTTTTTAACTGCTGATACTGTGACTGCATAGATTCTTTACGATTGTCTTCAGAAGTTAATCGAACTTTAAGTTGGCGAAGTCGCTCGGTCAAAGCATTATGTTCGTTATTTAAGACAGCTTGTTCGTTTAAATATTCAATTAAATCTCCTTTTAGACGATCGATTTCGTCCCCTAGTTCATCATGACGGCTATATAAATTTGCTTCAACACGTTTCATTTCTTCGTGAATTGATTGTAAATGTTTATGAATTGCATTAACTTGTTTTTCTTCTTCTTCAATCCTAGTTTCTAAAGTTTGTAACGCTATTTGTAAATCTTTTTTTTCCTTTTTTATTTTCTGCTTATTTTCCTCATGATGTTTCGTCTGCTCGATACGGACGTTACGTTTCCCTTCCGTTTGTTCTAATTGTTCAGTCACTTCGATTAAACGTTCGTGCAACGATTGAATCGTCGTCTCTAATTGCTCTACTTCTTCTCTACGGGTAATGATTTTGGCTTCGAACTGTTGTAAAGTAGTTTCTCGCTCGACTAGTTTTAATGTGTCCCTTTCAATTTTTTGGAGTAGTTGTTGCCACTTTTCATGTAATGTTGAGATTTCCGTTACGAGAAGCGCGATTTCCTTTTCTGTAAGTTTAGCTTGTAACGTCTTATATTCTTTTGCAATTTTCGCTTGTTTTTTTAATGGCTCAATTTGTTGGGAGATTTCATAGATAATATCTTCGACTCGGGCTAAATTATCTTCGGTCTCTTTTAATTTATAGGCCGCTTCCTCTTTACGACGTTTGTAGCGCATAACTCCAGCTGCTTCTTCAAATACAGCTCGACGTTCGTCTGCTTTAGAACTTAAAATTTCATCAATTTTCCCTTGGCCAATAATTGAAAAAGACTCGCGACCTAATCCGGTATCCGTAAATAAATCAACGATATCTTTTAAACGACACGGCTGTTTATTAATTAAAAATTCACTCTCTCCTGAGCGATATACACGACGGGTCACTTTAACCTCTTGGTATTCAATCGGAAGTTCGCCACTTTCGTTATTCAGAATTAAAGATACTTCAGCAAAATTTAACGGATTTCTCGTTTCACTGCCTTGAAAAATTACATCTTCCATCCGTTGTCCTCGTAAAGAACGAGCCGATTGCTCTCCTAATACCCAGCGAATGGCGTCGATTACGTTGCTTTTTCCACTTCCGTTTGGACCGACAATCGTCGTAATACCAGGAACGAATTCAATCGTAATTCGTTCAGCAAAAGATTTAAAGCCGATTGTTTCTAAACGTTTTAAAAACATAATAAATCTCCTCACAACGATAAAATTTGCCGTTTACGACCGCTTTTTAGTTGTCATTGTATATAATTCATTGTAAACTACATGCTAAATAGTTGATACTATTATAAGAAAGGTAGAGTGATGACAATCGATTTACAAGTTGCTTCTGAACAAAACTTAAAATATATTCTCGATGAACTTGCCACAAAGCTTGATGTAGCTAATCGAATTATGTTTGATGAAAAGTTTTACCGTTTAGATCAATATAACGATCTGAAGTTTTTATACGATCATATCAAACAAATCGACTCCTTAAGTCCAGCGGAAGTGCAAGCCTTTGTCGATGAGTTACGTTCAATCAGAGAAGCTTAAATAAAGACCGTTAATCTTTTGTAATGCCTTTATCTCTGTTATTTCTCGTTAATTGTAAATACAATTGTTGAGCCGCCTTTTGTTCGGCTTCTTTTTTTGTTTTTCCTTGTCCGGTTGCGCGCTTTGTATCACTTATACTTACTTCCGCTACGAATTGCTTTGCATGAGACGGACCAAATTCTCGAATAATTCGGTAGGTCAAAGTAGCCTTTGTTCGCTCTTGAATTAGTTCTTGTAAAGCTGTTTTATAATCCATCCTATGTAAAAGAACATCATCAGTAATTAAAGGAAATACCCAAGTTTCTAAAAATTTTCTACTTTCTTCGATTCCCTTATCTAAATAAATTGCGCCTAAAAAAGCTTCAAATACATCAGCTAACAACGCTTGGCGCATTCTTCCCCCGGTTCGCTCTTCTCCCTTACCAAGCATTACAAATTCGTCTAATCCTAATTTTGTCGCAAAATGATAGAGCGCAGGTTCACAGACGATATTTGCCCGATACTTTGTCAGTTCTCCTTCTGATAACGTTTTAAAACGGTCGTATAAATAATGAGAGACGAGAAGTTCTAATACAGCGTCGCCTAAAAATTCCAACCGTTCATTATCTTCGATTCGTCCCTTATGATGTTCATTTACATAAGATGAATGGGTAAAAGCTTGCGCTAAGAGTGCCTTATTTTGAAATGTAATAGTATATTTTTCCTCTAACTTTGAAACATTCATACTCATATACCTTCCTTAATTAAAATGAAAAGCCCCGCGAAAAGCGAGACTTGTACGTAGAGTGTCGTTACTAATTGTTTATTATGTACACGACAAAGCCGTGTAATACTTACTGATTTTCCTCAATAAACTTAACAGCATCTCCTACCGTTACAATCTTTTCGGCTTCCTCATCAGCAATTTCAAGATCAAACTCGTCCTCAAGCTCCATTACAAGCTCAACAACGTCTAATGAGTCCGCTTCTAAATCGTCACGGAAAGATGCTTCAAGTGTAACTTGATCCTCTTCAACATCTAACTGCTCAACGATGATTTCTTTCACTCGTTCAAATACGTCTGACATACAACTCACCCCCTTCCAATAGTATAGGTGAAAATATGGGTAATTACTAGCATAATTATTCCTTTAAAGTAGTTACATCACCATTCCGCCATCGACATGAATCGTTTGTCCGGTAATATATTTTGCTTCATCAGAAACTAAAAAGGCAACGACATTGGCAATATCTTCAGGTTCTCCTAATCGTTTTAAAGGAATGCGATCAAATATTGCTTCTTTTTGTTCCTCGGTTAATTCATCAGTCATATCAGTTGTAATAAAACCTGGAGCTACCGCATTTACTAATATATTACGTGGTGCTAATTCTTGAGCATTCGATTTCGTTAACCCAATAACTCCCGCCTTTGCTGCAACATAGTTCGCTTGTCCTGGATTACCACTAACCCCTACGATAGAAGCGATATTGACAATACGTCCATAACGCTGACGCATCATTTGACGCGTTACAGCCTTTGTACATAAAAAGGCTCCTTTTAAATTCGTATCAATTACGTCTTGAAAGTCCTCTTCCTTCATACGCATAAGTAAGTTATCGCGGGTTATTCCCGCATTATTAACTAAAATTTCTAAAGAACCGAAAGTATCGATTGTTTCTTTAACCATTTTTTTAACATCAGATTCTTTTGCTACATCGGCTTTGATTTTTATTGCTTTTACCCCAAGCTCTTCTAATTCCGTAACAACTTCTTCCGCCTTTTGTTCATTACCTGCATAGTTAACGGCAACATTTGCTCCGAGCTTACCTAATTTTAAGGCTATCGCTCGTCCAATACCCCGCGAAGAACCGGTGACGAGGGCGTTTTTCCCTTTTAACATCTTAAGCGTCCTCCTTATACCAAGTTAAAAACTTTTCGAAAGTTTTCTCATCTTGTACTGAAAAAGTCTTCACACTCCGGTCGATTTTCCGTACGAGACCAGATAAAACTGAGCCTGTTCCTACTTCGACGAAAGCTTCGATACCTTGATCAATCATGTTTCGAATCGACTGTTCAAACCGAACCGGTGAGTACAGTTGTTCGAGTAATAATTGTTTAATTTCTTCTTTCTGTTTGACAGGCTTAGCTGTAACGTTAGCGTAAACCGGAATCGTTGCATTTGAAATTGTTGTTTCATCTAAATATTTAGCAAAGTCTTTGTTCGCCTCTTTCATTAAACGAGAATGAAACGGTCCACTAACATTAAGTGGCAAGACTCGACGGGCTCCAGCTTCTTTTAACAATTCACTTGCCCTATCAACTCCCGCCTTTGAACCAGAAATAACAATTTGACCTGGACAGTTTAAGTTAGCTACATCGACAATTTCATCATCGATTTGTTCGACGATTGGTTGGATTTCTTCCTCTTTCATTCCTAAAACCGCTGCCATCGTCCCTTTTCCTTTTGGATACGCCTTTTCCATCAGGCGACCTCTCGTTTGTACTAGTGGGAGGGCTTCATCTACTGGGATTGCTCCTGCTACAACGAGGGCACTATACTCTCCTAAGCTATGACCGACCACCATGCTTGGTGTAATTTTTTCCTTTTCAAACAATGTATAAGCTGCTACAGAAGATAAAAGTAGTGCTGGTTGGGCATTTTCGGTCTCTGTTAATTGTTCTTGAGGTCCTTCAAACATTAAGCTTGTAATATCTTTATCAAGTACTTCGTTTGCTCTTTTATAAAGCTCTCGCACCTCTTCATAAGCTTCGTATAATTGCTTTCCCATTCCTACCTTTTGTGAACCTTGGCCTGGAAACATACATGCAATTTTCTTCATTCAGATGCCTCCTCTTCTTTTTCAATCGTTTGTACAGTTTCGCCAATTGTTTCTACAACGTTATGTTCAATCATATGACATGCCTGATTAATTGTATGATAAATAGCGATTTCGTTCGATGAACCGTGGGATTTGATCACTGGTGCAGCTAAACCGAACAAAGCTGCACCACCATACTCTGGGTAATCAAACTGTTTTTTTAAACTAGCTAATTCTTTTCTCATTAGTCCAGCTAATACTTTTGTTTTTATCGAGGACATAAAAGTATCTTTTAAAATATTCATTACATGCAGTGCAGTTCCTTCAATAGCCTTTAACGTAATATTACCGCTAAATCCATCAGTTACGACAACATCGACGACACCCTGCATTACGTCGCGAGCTTCTACATTACCTATGAAATTAATCGGTGCTTTCTGTAATAGTTTATAAGCTTTTTTCGTTACGTTGTTACCTTTACTTTCTTCAGTCCCCACATTAAGTAAACCGATTCGTGGCTTTTTAATATTACGTACTTTTTCACAATAAATCGATCCCATAATGGCGTATTGTACCAAGTTTTTTGGATTTACATCGACATTTGCACCTGCATCAAGTAACAAAAAGCCTTCACCATTTGTCGTCGGTAATGTCGGGCTTAAGGCTGGGCGATCAATTCCTTTCATTCTTCCAATAACAAATAAACCACTTACTACTAATGCACCCGTATTACCAGCCGAAATACAAGCGTCAGCTCGACCTTCTTTTACTTCCGTTGCTGCTAAGACGAGAGAAGCATCTTTCTTTCTACGGACTGCACGAATTGGGTCATCTTCATCCCCAATTGTTTCTGTCGTATGTATAATTGAAATTCGCTCATCTTTTGTTATATGGCGTTTAATTTTATTTTCATCGCCGACTAATACGATTTCTAAGTCTTCCCGGTGCTCTATTGCTTTCATCGCACCATCGATAATAACTTTAGGAGCGTTGTCACCGCCCATTGCATCGATTGCTATTTTCATTCATCATTCTCCTTTTTAAGACTCGAACGATACATATGAAAAACTCCTGAAAAGACGAGTTCATTTTTTACATAACTTTTCACCTTGACGATTGCTTCTCGTTCGTTTACTTTTTCAACGACTTCGGCTTTTGCTACGACTTGCTCCCCTACTTTTACTTGTCTTGTAAAGTTTATCTCAGCATTTTTCGTTAAGGCAAGTTCATCGTCCATTACCGCAACAGCTAAGGAGTTCGCTTGGGCAAAGAGGTGATGACCGCGAGCGATTTTATTACGAGAAAAAACGTGTTCCTCCTGAATGTTTAAAATAGAAATTGCCCGTTCATCAAGCTGTAAATCGATTATTTCACCAATTACTTCTTCTAGGGGTAACGATTTTACCATCTCATTCCAATTATTTGTCGCTACCGATTTAATTCGTTCCCGCAATTCAGGAATGGACAATTCTAGACGGTCGAGTCGAATCGTTTGAACACTAACATTGAAATGTTTCGCTAACTCTTCATCTGTAATAAAAGGTGTCGCTTCAATTTTTTCTTTTAGAAGTTTTTGACGTTTTCGTTTTTCCATTCTCATCATATCCACATCCATCGTACATTTAAGACTTGGTCATAAAAGTAATATATAACACCAACTTTAAAAATGCAAGTACTAATTGTAACAAGCGATTGTAATTGTAAATTAGTCAAACTGAACAATATCTAACTGTTCAACATAACGATATAAAGGTTGATAATCTGGATCGGCCTTCCATTTTTTGTTTTGTACGATATCAAGTGCATCTGTGCGAGCAACTTCAAGAGCGCGGAAATGTTCAATAGGATCGGCAACTTTAAACTCCGGCAGACCGCTCTGTTTTTTTCCGAAAAAATCTCCTGGCCCCCGCAACTTTAAATCAGCTTCAGCTAATTTAAATCCGTCGTTCGTCTCAGCAATTATACGCATTCGTTCTTTACCATCATCACTTTTAGGATCAGCAATTAAAATACAGTAACTTTGTTTTTCACCTCGTCCGACGCGACCTCGTAATTGATGAAGCTGAGCAAGGCCGAATCGTTCAGCATCGTAAATAACCATCACAGTCGCGTTTGGCACGTTAACACCTACTTCTATTACCGTCGTTGAAACGAGGATATCAATTTCTCGATGAACAAACTGTTTCATCACTTCTTCTTTCTCCTCATTTTTCATCCGTCCATGTAATAGCCCAATATGGATTGAGCTAGGATAGTGAGCTTCTAGTTTATGGTATAAATCGATGGCATTCTCATAGTCGAAGGCTTCAGATTCTTCGATTAAAGGTGATATAAAATAAACTTGCTCCCCTTCTTTTACTCGCTGTTCGATAAAGTTTAGCAAGCGGTCGAGTAAATGTTCTCGTATAACGTAGGTTTCTACTTGCTTTCGCCCTTTAGGTAGTTCATCGATCGTTGATATATCTAAGTCTCCAAAGGCGGTGATTGCTAGCGTCCGTGGGATGGGGGTAGCTGTCATATGTAATACGTTAGGTGCTTCTCCTTTTTCTAATAAAAGGCGTCGCTGGTCGACACCGAAGCGGTGCTGTTCATCAATTATAACAAAAC
Organism: uncultured Pseudogracilibacillus sp.; assembly: GCA_937960785.1. Lineage (GTDB taxonomy): Bacteria > Bacillota > Bacilli > Bacillales > Amphibacillaceae > Pseudogracilibacillus. The sequence goes on along the minus strand of CALGOZ010000030.1, from coordinate 19,261 downwards.
CAAGATTAGCAAAGTGAACCTCTTCCTGAATTAAAGAATGGGTTCCAATTATAATATCGATTTCATTATTTTTTAAATTAGTTAAAATGTTATCGCGCTTTTTTCCTTTTATACTACTTGTTAATAAGGCGACCTTTACTTTATTGCCTAGCATTTCTTTCACAGTCTCATAATGTTGTTCAGCTAAAATTTCTGTCGGCACCATAAAAGCACCTTGATAGCCTGCCTTTGCTACAGCATATAAACTAATCGTTGCAACTGCTGTTTTACCCGATCCTACATCTCCTTGTAATAGGCGGTACATTTGTTTTTTCCCTTTCAAATCGGCGATAATTTCATCGAGGGAACGTTGCTGTGAATTCGTCAATGTATATGGTAGTGTCGCCTTAAATTGTTCAACAAGATCCTTCTCAATTGCAATTGAAGGTCCGATTCGCTTTTCCTTTCGTGTTTCTTTATAAAGTTGCATTTTTAATTGATATAATAGCAGTTCTTCATAAATAAAGCGTCGACGGGCATGTTTGAGCTCGTAGGAACTTTTTGGCTCATGCATCGTCTTTAGTGCCTCTTTACGATCTGGTAACTTATATTTTTGTAAATAATTTAACGGGAAAATTTCCTCTATTAAATTACCATATTTGTTTAAGGCTTGGCGGATAAAGGAGCGTAAACGACCTGATGTAAGATTACCTTTTACAGAATATACACTTTCTATTTCAACAGATTTTTTCGGCCTGCCTAAGGAAAGCTTGTTAGCCGTTATTTGTAACCGATGGGCATCCCATTTACCACGCACGGTAACGGTCGTTCCTTTTTTATATTTTTCCTTTTGAAAAAGTGGGAAAAAAAGAACGACCCGTACATTCGCTCCTTCTACATTCATAGTAAATAAGGTAAGTCTTGTTCTTCCATATCGAACATGGGGCGCAATTTCAATCGTACCAACTAAAGTCACTTCTGTGTCATGAACTAGTTCATTTAAAGATTTCACTTCATGAATTTCATGACGATAAGGAAAATAAAATAGTAAATCTTCAATCGTATGTATATTCATCGCCCGTAAATCTTCCGCTGTTTTTTCTCCGACACCTTTTAATATTGTTACGTCTTCGAAAAGCAACTAAATCGAACTCCTTTTTAACACCGTGTCGATGTTTTTTCTACACGTATTATAACAAATCGAAAATAGATAGTAATAAAAAAATAAAAACGTTAGCCTTGCCCCTCAGAAAGGGTAGCATAACTAACGTTTTTATAGCTTATTCGACCATTATAATATAAGCGTAAATCGGCTGATCTCCCTGATGAAACTCAACTTCTACATCCTCGTAAGTCCCATCGATATAAACCTCTAATTCTTCAAGTTCTTCTTCGGTTACATCCTCGCCGGCAAAAAGCGTTACAATCTCATCATCTTCGTCGATTAAATCTTTGAGTAACGCCTTTGTTGCAGTAATTCTCGACTTTTCACTAACGACGATTGTTTCATCGTTAAGTCCGATAAAATCATCTTTATGAACGACAAGATCATTTATTTTCGTATCGCGAGTTGCATATGTAACCAATCCAGTCTTAACTTCGACAGCTGCTTCTTTCATCTCTTCGGCTACTTCGACAAAGGATAACCCGTCATCAAAAGCAAATAATGCTTGAATTCCTTGAGGTATTGTTACTGTCGGAATCACAGTTACTTGTCGATCGGTTAAATCTACCGCTTGCTCAGCAGCGAGTAAAATATTTTTGTTGTTAGGTAAAATAAAAATATGTTCAGCCCGCTGTTGATTAATCACGTGTAAAAAATCCTCTGTACTAGGGTTCATCGTCTGCCCACCGTCGATAATTGCTGTTGCTCCAATGCTTTTAAACACTTCTTTCAAACCTTTTCCTTGAGCGACGGTTATAATTGCATAAGGAAGCTCTTCACTATCTTCTTCAAGGGAGGACTGTACCGCATCTTTATATTGTTCCCGCATATTTTCAATATCGATTTGTTTTAAATCGCCATACGTTTGCGCTAATGTTAAAACGTCCCCAGGAATTTCAGTATGAATATGCACTTTCACCAAATCCCCTTCACTAGCGACGAGTAACGAATCACCATACTCCGTTAGTCGCGTCCGGAAAGTAGCTTCGTCAAAAGGGTTTTGTGACGTTTTTTCATCATCTAATTGGATGAAAAATTCTGTACAATATCCACGCTCAATTGATTCGATACTAAGAGCTGACTGCATCTCTTCATGTTCGATTTCAACTTGGGTTTCAAAAGATGGTTCGTCAACTTCTTCAATCGTCTCCCCTTTCAATCCAGCGAGAAATCCTTCATAAATAACGACAAGCCCCTTCCCTCCTGAATCAACAACACCGACTTCTTTTAAAACTGGTAATAAATTCGGCGTGCGCTCGAGGGATCGCTTTGCTTCTGCTACGACAGCCTCAAAAAAGGAAATGAAATTCCCCTTTTCCTTCGCACACTTTGTCGCTTCTTTAGCCATATCTTTTGCAACTGTCAAAATTGTACCTTCTACAGGATTCGTTACCGATTTATATGCGATATCGACACCTTTATTTAAAGCGTCGGTAAAATCCTCAATATTTAATTCATCTTTTTCTAAATTAAGAGCCGAAAACCCTCGGAACAATTGCGATAAAATTACGCCTGAGTTTCCACGGGCTCCCATTAAAAGCCCTTTTGTAAAACCGTTAATTTGTTCCTTTAACGAGTTAATCGTATATTTTTTCATTTCTTTTACACCAGAAGTCATCGACAGGTTCATATTCGTTCCTGTATCACCATCTGGTACGGGAAACACATTTAGTTTATTAATTGCTTCTTTATGTTTTGCTAAATAATTTGCTCCCGATTGAATCATTTGTAACCATTTTTCTTTTGTGATTGATTGTTCTAACACTTTTCGTTCCTCCCCGAACAAACAAAACTGCCTTCAACTTTTATTACGAATACATTGTACCGTTTTTTTTAGATAAGTAAAGTATCTATTGAAATAAATTAATCATATTAACACATATCATATACTGTTATACTTATTTTATCTAATATTTTACTACATTTTTCGTTGTAATATTTGAGAACAGCTACAATGAATGTTGCATAATTGTCTATCCTATGGTAAATTAGACTAGTACGAAATGGGATTTACGTGTAAGGGAGGGGTTTCGATGTCAAGAAAATGCGTCATTACTGGTAAAAAAACTGGTAGCGGAAATAAACGCTCCCACGCGATGAACGCAACGCGCCGTAAATGGAAAGCTAACTTACAAAAGGTAAGAATTATGGTTGACGGTAAACCACAGCGTGTATATGTATCTGCACGTGCATTAAAATCTGGTAAAGTAAAACGTGTATAGTAGTAAAAAGGTTAGGAGGAGCGAATCTAGGGACTCTTAGCCTTTTTTTAATTGTTTACACAAAAAAACTCCACTTCCTACACCTTCGGTAAGTGGAGTTTTACATTGTTCGTCCTATTTTTTTATTCTTTCTTAAACATTCCTAACAAAACCCGTACAAACCCACCGATAAATCGGGGGAGTTTTACCGTATAAAACTTCATATCATCCGCCTCCGTTTACAAATGAAAGTGACAAGCTATTCGTTCCTTTGCAACGTTACTTTATTATATGCGACGGTTGATTAAGATAGAACTAAATTAACCCTCAATCGATTTACGAATTTTATTCATTGCTTCTTTTCGATCAGTTGCATTAAAGATTGCGCTACCGGCAACGAGTACTTCTGCCCCAGCATCGGTACAAATTTTCGCCGTTTCAGAATTTACCCCTCCATCGACTTCTATTTCATACGTATGACCTCGAGTTCTTTTCCATTCGGCTAACGTTTTTATTTTTGAAACGGTCTCTTCAATAAACGATTGACCTCCAAATCCTGGATTTACTGTCATAACTAAAGCTAAGTCGATATCATGTAAAATTGGCTCAAGCATTGTGACTGGCGTAGAAGGATTAATTGCTACACCTACTTTTACGCCTAAACTTTTGATGAAATGAACCGTCCTATGTAAATGAACGGAAGCCTCTTGATGTACGGTAATAATTGAAGCACCTGCCTTTGCAAAGGCTTCAACATATTGGTCTGGGTTTTCAATCATTAAATGAACATCGAGAGGCAAATCTGTGACTGGTCGAATTGCATCAACAATTAGTGGGCCAATCGTAATATTTGGAACAAAATGACCGTCCATTACATCGACATGAATATAATCAGCTCCAGCCTTCTCTACTTCCTTTATTTCTTCTCCAAGTTTTGCAAAATTTGCTGATAGTATTGACGGTGCTAATTTAACCATTTGTTAATACCTCGGCTTTCTCGATAATATTTCTTGTAAAAATAATTTATAATGTTTATACCGTTCTTTAAAAATAACTTTCTCTTCAACTGCTTTTTTCACCTGACATTGTGGTTCATTCAAATGAAGACAACTACGAAAGCGACAATACTTTGCTTGTTCTTTAATATCGATAAAATAATCGCCTAATTGTTCTGCTTCAATATGCGCAAAATCAATCGAACTAAAACCCGGTGTATCTGCAACGAGTCCTCCATTTATTTCATGTAACTCTACATGCCGTGTCGTATGTCGGCCACGTCCGAGACTTTTCGATATTTCACCTGTTTCAATTTGAAAGCTAGGCTCGATTGCATTTAATATCGTTGATTTTCCCACACCGGTTTGTCCCATAATGACAGTAATATCTTCTTTTAAAAATTGTAATAAAGTTGAATCGACAGGTTCCTCTAGGGAGAAATAGACGACTTTGTAACCAATTTTTTCGTACTGAGCTTTATAGCGTTCAATCGTCTCTATTTCTTTTTCCGTCGCTAAATCTTTCTTCGAGAGTACGAGCATCGGCTCAATTCCTTTTGACTCAACAACAACTAAAAAGCGGTCGAGAAGTTGTGCACTAAATTTTGGTTCTGTAATCGAACTTACAATTAATGCTTTATCGACGTTAACGATCGGTGGACGAACGAGTTCATTTTTCCGCTCCGAAACTGTCGTAATATAGCCTTCATCTTCACTAATAATATCGAAAGTAACGAGATCCCCCACAAGAGGAGTGATTTTTTTATTCCGGAACACTCCTCGACCTTTACAAGCATAGAGCGTATCGTCTTCTGTTTGAACATAGTAAAAACCACTTAATGCTTTTACAATTCTGCCTTTTGCCATTAAGCCACCCTTTCTTAATATGGAATTCGTTCACGAATAATTTCTACACCATCACGTAACACGCGATATTCGGCAACTTCATTTTCCGCAATTACTAACGTTAACTCGTATTCTTTATCTCGGTTTATTTTTGCTTCATGAAATACGTTGCTAATATTTTCATTCATATCGCCGACGTATATTTGAACGAGTTGTTCTTTTTGTAACTCTCCATCTGGTCCTGTTGTTGGTTCAAAAGGAACTGTAAAAGTGACCGAGTGAGTTCTCGGTGGTTTTTCTTCAGGTCCTTTGGAAATAGTAACCGTAACAGTGCTACCTTCTTCTAATTCAGAATTTGCCCGAGGATTTTGGGATATGACGTGATTTTTTTCAACAGAATCCGAATAAGCTTCTTTTATTTCTAATTTTAAACTATTTCGTTTTGCATAATCACGGGCTTGATCTAACGATAGACCAACTAGATTGCCTAAGGAAACCTTCTTAGGGCCTGAGCTTACTTCAAAAATAACTGTCGTCTCTTCTGGGATTACTTCCTCACCGGGTAAGGGTTGAATTTGGGTTACTATTTGCCCTACTGGATCATCTGAGATGACATCATAGGAGCGAATTTCTTCGTAACCATCTTCTTCTAAAATCCGTTCTACTTGTGCAAAGTTTTTACCGACATAATCTTCAAATTCAACTTTTTCTCTACCTTCACTTACATAGACATCTACGGTCGACTTTTCTTTTACTGTTCGTCCCGCCTCTGGATCAGATTTAACGACCTTACCTTCTTCTACTTCTTCTGAAGGTATCGTTTCTTTGTTAACTTTTAACTTTAAAGCTTCTAATTGCTCAACAGCCTCTTCATATTCTAAGTCGGTAACATCCGGAACAACGACATCCTTCGGTGAACTAAATAGTAAAAAAGTAAAGAAAATAAGGGCAATCACTAGGATTGAAGCAATACTAATAATCCAGCGACGTCGTTTACGTTTTTTCTTCGTCGGAGGCGACTTTTGCTCTTGACCTATTTGTTTATTTTCCGAAGCTTCTTCAACTTCATGAACGAGCGTCGGTGTATCGGTTTCGTTTAACTTTGGCATCGATTCGTCGGTAATAATCGGTATTGCCTTCGTCTCTTCCCCCGTTTCATAAGGGGGTTCATAAATTGGTTCATTTAGATTACTAGGTTCAAGGGCGACTGAAATATAATGTCCCATTTCTGATACGGATTGATAACGATGGAAGGGATCTTTTGTCGTTGCTTTCAATATAATATTTTCGACACTTTGCGGAATCGATTCGTCTTTTGCACGAACCGACGGAATATCATCTTGCAAATGTTTAAGGGCAATTGAAACAGGTGATTGTCCGGAAAACGGAAGTTCCCCCGTCAATAATTCATAAAAAACAATACCTAAGGAATAAATATCAGACTTTTTCGTCGCTTTTCCTCCACGAGCTTGTTCCGGAGATAAGTAATGAACCGAGCCTAATACGGAATTCGTCTGAGTAAGGGCTGTCGCGCTTAAGGCTACAGCAATTCCGAAGTCCGTGACTTTTACCGTGCCATTCTGATTGATTAAAACGTTTTGTGGTTTAATGTCACGATGGATTAGGCCTGTCTCGTGAGCATGTTGGATTGCTGCTGTTAATTGATCCATAATATCGATTGCTTTTTCGACGGATAGAGGGCCATGCTTTTGTATATATTCTTTCAATGTGAGTCCATCGACATATTCCATTACAATATACAAAATATCATCTTCTTCTCCGACATCATAAATGTTAACGATATTCGGATGGGATAAACTCGTAGCTGCCTGGGCTTCTCGATCGAATCGTTCGACAAATTCAGGGTCATTTACGAATTCCATTCGTAATACTTTAATGGCCACGTCTCGTTCTAAAATTAAATCAAAGCCTAAATATACATTAGCCATCCCACCGCCACCGATTCGACGTTTAATACGGTAACGTTCATTTAATAAATGTCCGACAATCATGTTATTTCACCTTCTTCATTTCGAACGATAGCTAATGTAATATTATCTTCCCCACCACGGTCGTTTGCTAGTTGGAGTAGTGTTGTCGCTGTTCGTTCGATCGATTCCATCTGTTCTAATTCCGTTTTTAATTCTTCATCGTCAACTTTATTCGAAAGACCATCGGAACATAACAATATGCAATCAGTCTTTCCCCACTCGACCGTTTGAATGTCTGGCTTTATAACTTCTTCAGTTCCTAAAGCCTTTGTTAAGACATTTTTTCGTGGATGAACTTCGGCATCCGAAGGGGTTATTTGTCCTGTTTTTATTAATTCATTTACTAAGGAATGGTCGCTTGTTATTTGTATAAAAGAAGAGTCTACTTTCCATAAATAACACCGACTATCACCTACGTGGCCGACAGTGACAAATTCATCTGTTAATAGAGCAGCTACAATCGTCGTTCCCATTCCTTGATGAGCTTCATTTTTTCGGGCATGTGTATACACTTCTTCATTCGTTGTATCGATTAGCTCTAACATCCATTTTTCTGCCTCTTCAACCGTCGAAAAGTGCTCTGTTATTCTCCACATTGCTTCGACAAATTCAACTGCTAAATTACTCGCAACTTCACCTGCTCGGTGCCCTCCCATTCCGTCAGCAACGACTGCAAGTAATTGATTGGAATTATTGTAAAATAACCCTCCTGCATCTTCGTTCGTCTTCCGAACTTTTCCACGGTCTGTAAGAAAATACCCTTCCATCCCTTTCACCTCAATTTTGCAATCTATCTTTTCCGACGATGTTTTTCTACGTTTTAATATTGATTATTTAATCATAGCATAAGAACAGTTGGGAATAAAAGGTTAATATAAAACCATTTTTACGTTTTATGAAAAACAATCGCCTACTTGTAATTTATCGTAATGCCCTCGTAAAAATTCACTTACTTTCATACGTTTTTTTCCTGCTGGTTGAACCTCCGTTAGACGAATACCCTTTTGATTACCACATAAGACTGTAATCGTCGTCTCATCGATTGCAACGATTTGACCTGGTTCTCCGTCATAAGTCTTACCATCCCGTTCCCCCCACCAAACTTTCATCCGTTCGTCTTTAAATTTAGTGTAGGCGACAGGCCATGGATGTAAACCCCTAATATGGTTATAGACTTCTTCATCTGTTTTTCTCCAATCGATTTTTTCCTGTTCACGAGTAATATTCGGTGCAAAGGTTGCTCTTTCCTCTTCTTGAGGAATTCGCTCGTTCGTACGGTCAAAAATAGTCGGTAATGTTTCAATGAGAAGTTTTGCTCCTAAATTGGCCAATTTATCGTGTAACGTACCGACGTGGTCAGTCGTTTTGATTGGAATTTTCACTTGGGATATAATATCTCCGGCATCGAGTTTTTCTTCCATATACATGATTGTAATACCTGTCTCTTTTTTGCCTTGTAAAATCGCATAATGAATTGGAGCACCACCACGTAGTTCTGGAAGTAACGATGCGTGAACGTTTATACTACCAAAAGGTGGCGCATCGAGTAACTCTTTCGGTAATAACTGGCCGTAGGCTGCTGTAATGATTAAATCCGGTTGATAGTCTAATATTGTTTCAAAGTCTTTGCGTAACCGCTCTGGTTGAAAAACTGGTATATCGTGCTTTAATGCTACTTGTTTTACCGGTGGAGGAGTTAACTTTTGCTTTCGGCCAACAAGTCGATCTGGTTGAGTTACGACTAATACTATCTCTATGTCTTCTTGAATTAATGCTTCTAATATAGGTACAGCAAAATAGGGAGTTCCCATAAATACAACACGTTTCATCTATTTCTACTTCTCCTTTACATAAATTGATACGGATTTATATCGATTGTCATTTGCAATCCTTGACGACGCTCTTTTACAAATTGTTGCGATAAATCGTGCAGGGCGTCTAGTAAATGAGGTTCATGACGATATTTGATTAATAATTGAAAGCGATAGCGGTTTTTCAACCTTGGAATCGGTGCCGGTGATGGCCCTAACATAATCGCTTTATTCGTTAAATGTTGACGTAAAAAATTTCCTACTTGCACACTTTTAGCATAGACGTTATTACGTCGTTCGTCGGCTAGTTGAATCCGAACTAAATAATAATACGGTGGGTAACGAAAGCTTCGTCGCAACTCCATTTCATGATGATAAAAAGCTGGGTAATCGTAACGACTTGCTAAAACGATACTATAGTGATCCGGTGTATACGTTTGAACGACAACTTCCCCGGTCAATTCATGACGGCCCGCCCGTCCACTAACTTGTGTAAGTAACTGAAAGGTTCGTTCCGCTGAGCGAAAGTCTGGCAAGTGTAACATCGCATCAGCAGCCAACACGCCGACGAGCGTTACATTTTTAAAGTCCAGCCCTTTTGCGATCATTTGAGTCCCGAGTAAAACGTCCGCCTCTTTCTGTTCGAACTGTCGCAAAATACGTTCGTGGGCTCCTTTTCGACGGGTCGTATCGACATCCATCCGTAACACACGAATTCCTGGAATTGCATCGTACAACGCTTCTTGCACTCGCTCGGTTCCTGTTCCAAAAAAATGAATCGCTTCACTTTCGCAAGATGGACATCGATTTGGTAAAGGTTTTTCATATAAACAATAATGACATTTTAAACGATGGTCACGTTTATGGTATGTTAAAGAAATGTCACAATGCGGACACTCATCGACGAAACCACAATCGCGACAAAGAATAAAATTGGAATAGCCTCTTCGATTTAAGAGTAGGACGATTTGTTCGCCCTTTTCTCTTCGTTCATTTATTTTTTGAACGAGGAGGCGAGAAAACATCGTACGATTTCCCGCTTGGAGCTCGCTACGCATATCGACAATTTCTACTGGGGGAAGGGGACGGTCGTTTACTCGTTTTTCTAGTGTGAGTAAACGATACACATTCCGAGTCGTACGAGCATAAGCCTCTAAGGTTGGAGTTGCACTTCCTAGTACGACCGGGCAGCGATTTAATTGTCCACGTTTAATTGCTACATCTTTTGCATGATAGCGAGGTGCTTCCTCCTGTTTATACGTTGTTTCGTGTTCTTCATCGATAATAATAATTCCTAAATTTTCAAAAGGAGCAAATATAGCAGAACGCGCTCCGACGACGACTTGCACTTCTTTGCGATGAATTTTTCGCCATTCATCATATTTTTCACCAATTGATAAACCACTATGTAACACAGCGACCTGCTCACCAAAACGACCACGAAAACGCTCGACCATTTGTGGAGTTAACGAAATCTCCGGAACTAATACAATTGCTTCTTCCCCTCGGTTTATTACTCGTTCAATCGCTTGTAAGTAAATCTCGGTTTTACCGCTTCCTGTAACACCGTGAACTAAAAAGGTTTCATGCTTATTTTCATCGATACATTTTTCAATTTCTTTTAAGGCGCGACTTTGTTCGTCCGTTAACGGTAACTTTGTCGTTTGCTTTACCGGTTGTCGATACGGATCACGGTATACTTCTTCTTTTTTTAGCGAAAGCACCTTTTTTTCTATTAATGGATTTAAATGAGCACGATTGATCGATAGTTTATCGTATAGTGTTGCTTGCTTAATCGGCTTTGGATGTTTTAGAAAGTATGTAATAATTTCTTTTTGGCGTCTTGCCTGTGGCAACAAAGAATCGAAAGCTTCTTGTAACGTTTCTTCTGAAGCCGGTACAATGATTGTTTCATACCGCTTTTGTTCACGAGTTTTTACAACGTAGTTTAGTTTTACTTGTTTGCTATTAAGTGCTTCTTTAAGAATCGAAATTGAAGGTAATCCTTGGACAACTTCCTCGTATGCGACTTTATTTTTGTTTTTAAAAAACTTCGCTAAATGGGGATGGTCAATAGTGTTTACTTTTTCGATTTCTTTTTTATAGCTTGCCTTTAATACTTGGGGCAACATCGCTTGATAAGTCGTAATATATAAAGATATCGTTTCTTCAGCGAGCCACTTTCCTAACTGTAACAGCTCGTTGGTTAAAACTGGTTCTAAATCTAACACATCGTGCAATTCTTTTAGATTTTCTACCTTTGAGTCTTCTAATAACTCGACAACAAAGCCGGTAATTTTCCGGCGCCCGAATGGTATAACTACGCGCATTCCTCGTTTTACAATTCCGTGAAATCTTTCAGGGATTAAGTAGTCATACGTTTGATTGACGTTTGTCGTTGGTACATCGACGATTACTCTAGCTACTTCCATCCTTCTCATCCTTTATAATCGCGATGAATGAGTTTGATTAATTGTTCAGCAATCATATATTTCGGTGCTTTTTCTAACGTCGTCAGTTCGTGCGTTTTATTAACATAAGTTACGATATTCGTATCCGTACCAAAGCCGGCTCCCTCTTCACTTACATTGTTAATTACAATTGCATCGAGATTTTTTTCTTTTAATTTTCCTTTCCCATATTCGAGGGGGTTCGTCGTTTCGGCTGCAAACCCGACGAGAAATTGTTTTTCTTTTCGTTCGCCTAACGAATGCAAAATATCTTTCGTTCTTTCCATTTCAATCGTTAAGCCACCGTTTCCTTTTTTCATCTTTTCATCATAAATTTCTTTAGGGCGATAATCGGCAACAGCTGCAGCCTTTATAACGATATCGCTCGTTTCATAATAATCCCAAACTGCATTATACATCTCTTCTGCTGTCGTTACATCGACACGATGAATCGCGCCGATGGGTGTATCTAACTGAACCGGACCTGTAACTAACGTAACCGTTGCACCATTTCGTGCTGCTGCTTCTGCCAAAGCAAAGCCCATTGTGCCTGTTGAATGGTTTGTAAAGTAACGGACGGGATCTAGGGCTTCCTCAGTCGGACCCGCTGTAATTAAAACATTTTTTCCTTCGAGTAACGATGTTCGTTGTTGATGGTGATAGATTGTATCGATAATTGTTTGGGGCTCTTCTAGACGACCTTTTCCTACGTAGCCACAAGCTAAATAACCAGAACCTGGCTCGATAAAATGATAACCCCAATCGTCTAATTTTTGCATATTCTCCATCACAGCTGGATTGGCATACATGTGCACATTCATCGCTGGAGCAATATAGACATCGGCTCGCGTTGCTATTAAAATTGTTGTTAACATATTGTCGGCGATGCCCTGCGCTAGCTTACCAATTGTATTTGCCGTTGCAGGGGCGACGATTGCAATTTCGGCCCAGTCGGCGATATCGACGTGGGCTATTTTTTTTACATCTTTTTCGATAAACGTATCGACGTATACATCGTTTCGTGATAAAGCTTGAAAGGTTAACGGTGAGACGAATTCTGTTGCGCCTTCGGTCATAATGACACGAACGTTCGCCCCTAGTTGTGTTAATTTACTCGTTAAATCACATGCTTTATAAACAGCAATTCCTCCGGTTACTCCTACTAGTACATTTTTTCCTTTCCACAAGATGAACACCTCTTTTTAAATTGGCTTACCGGTTAAAAATAGTGGAAAACCCTTGCCGGTACAGCAAGGGTTCTTTTGTTACGCTTCTTCTTTAATAAATACTTTCTCTTCGTCAATTTCTTCTAATGCAATACCGACAAATGTATGGGATTTCGGTTCTTCAATTAACGGCTTTTCACCGTCTTGTAATTTGCGTGCACGCTTTGCAGAAACAGCTACGAGAGAATATTTTGAATCAATTTTCTCCTGTAAACTATCAATCGATGGTTCAAGCATTAAAATTCCTCCTCTAAAATTCTTTTATACTCATTTTCAATTCTCGCCCGTTTACAATGTTCACTAATGACGATCGACTTTACTTTTTTGACCGCTTTACTTACATCATCGTTGACCACGACGTAGTCATAGTTTTCCATCATTTTAATTTCATTTTTCGCTTCTTTTAATCGTTGCATTATTACGTCTTTTGTTTCAGTACCTCGGTTAACGATTCGGTTTTTAAGTTCTTTTAAACTTGGAGGTGTTAAGAAAATAAAGACTCCTTCGGGGAAGTTTTTCTTTACTTGTAATGCTCCTTGAACTTCAATTTCCAAAAAGACATCGTTTCCTTTAGCTAATTCATCTAAAACATATTGTTTAGGGGTTCCATAATAATTATCGACATACTTAGCATATTCTAACAGCTCATTTCGTTCAATCATCTCTTCGAATTCTTCTTTTGTTTTATAAAAATAATCGACGCCTTCTTTCTCACCGAGGCGCTTTTTTCGTGTTGTTGCAGAAACAGAATATTTCAAATCTGTTTCTTGTTCAAAAAGTTTTTGTCGAACGGTTCCTTTTCCGACACCGGCCGGACCTGATAATACAAATAATATTCCTTTTTGTTCAAACAATAGTGCTCCTCCTACTTACATCTCGTTATTCAATATTTTGTACTTGTTCTTTTATTTTTTCTAAATTACTTTTAATTTGTACAACCCATTCACTAATCGTAGGGTCGACTGATTTCGAGCCGATTGTATTTACTTCTCGATGTAATTCCTGAATGATAAAGTCTAACTTTCGACCGATGGCACCTGTTTGCTGTATTACTTGTTCACAGTGAGCTAGATGACTATCGATGCGGGTAATTTCTTCAGTTATATCACTTTTTTCAGCTAATAAGGCAACTTCTTGCATTAAGGCTGATTCGTCGTACGGCTGTTCTTCAGAAAAATGCGAATCGATTCGTTCTCTTATCCGTTCACGATACGTTTCGTAAACAATTTGTCTACGACCGTCAATTTTGCGAATTGTGTTTTCAATCTTTGAAATCCGCCTTTTTATATCTTCAATTAGAAAAACACCTTCATTTCGACGAGTTTCTTCTACTTTTTCCAAAACAGTTTCGATACTTTTTAAAATAAATTCGTCTAACTCTTCCGTTCGCTTTGTTTCTTCATTGATTGAAATTAATTCATCGATTGCAGTGATGATCGAGAGGGGAATTTCCCCTGATAGACGATAACGGGATTGAATTTCTTTTATTTGTTCAATGTACTCATCCATTAATGCCCAATCGACGTGTAATGATCTATCTTCTAATGTGCTTCCTATTGTCGTTATGTATAAATCAACTCGGCCCCGTTCGATATACGATTGGATTAACTTTTTCATCGGAATTTCCAAGTGATATAGCGAACGTGGTATATGAGCTTTAAAATCTAAATAACGACTGTTAACTGTACGAATTTCAACGTGCAATACTGTGTCGTTTTCTAAATGAAAGATTTCATTTCCATAGCCTGTCATGCTCATTACCATGATCATCACTCCATTATGTATAGTATACAAGTTTATACACTTTTTCTCTATTAATTCGCAAGCAACTGAATTTCAACAAATTAAATAAAGATAAAGCACATCTATTATAAAAAATTCCAACTAGTTTCTCAATGTTCTTTGTAAATGATGTGATAAAAAAAGAAGCGTTCTCTACGGACTTTTCTAAAAAAAGTGTAGAGGACGCCTCGTTTTTTTAAATAGTTGACTTTTTTGGAAAACTAAACAACACCGTCGGCAAGGCACTTAATGTAATGATTAACATCCAATCGACCAAGTATAAAGGTGTTGTATGGAAAATCGGTTGTAAAGTCGGTACATAAATGACGACTAAAAGGAGTAAAAAGGACGACAATACTGCTAATAGTAAGTAAATGTTACTAAAAGGATTTCGTGCAAAGACACCTCGTTCACTACGACAATCAAAAACGTGTATCAACTGCGCTAAGACAAGAGTTGTAAAAGCGACAGAACGAGCATAATTTAGATTGTCTGGGGACTGTTGTAACGTGACGACAAAGGCTATAAGCGATACAAGTCCAATTAGTATACCTCGGGTTAAAATCTTTTGCCCTAAACCTCTTGAAAAAATTCCTTCACGAGGATTCCGTGGCTTTCGTTGCATGACGTTAGTTTCCGGTGGGTCGAGGCCTAACGCCATCGCTGGTAATCCATCAGTTATTAAGTTTACCCATAAAATTTGTACCGGAACTAGCGGTAGCGGTAAAGCTAAAAGCATCGCAACGAGCATAACGAAAATTTCACCTACATTTGATGCTAATAAATAGCGAATGAATTTTCGTATATTTTCGTAAATATTCCGTCCCTCACGAATCGCTTCTTTTATCGTATGAAAGTTATCATCTAGTAAAATAAGGGAGGAGGCTTCTTTCGTTACATCGGTACCGCTTATCCCCATACTAATTCCAACGTTACTCGCCTTAATTGCGGGTGCATCATTCACACCGTCACCGGTCATCGCAACGATATGACCTACTTGTTGAAACGCTTTTACAATTTTCAACTTATGCTCAGGTGTTACCCGGGCAAAAATTGTCACCTGTTCGATTATATTTGCTAATGATTTAACCGACATATTATTTAATTCATGACCTTCTAAAACTAAATCCTCTTCATTATATAATCCGATTTCTCGTCCAATTGCGATCGCTGTCTTTTTATGGTCCCCTGTAATCATTACTGTTTTTATTCCCGCTTCTTTACATTGTTTAATTGCTTGACGTACACCTTTTCGTGGTGGGTCCTGGAGCCCGAACAAACCTAGAAAAGTTAAATCTTTTTCTAAAATTGGAATATCTTCCTTCGTCACTCGTTTATTCGGCGGTAATTGTTTGATGGCAACGGCGATAATTCGCAATGCCTTTTCTGCCATCTCGTCCATTTTTGTAGCAATTTTTTCCCGATGTAAAGGCGCTCTGCTACCGTCTAAACGTAAAGCTTCTTTTGACCGAGGTAAAATCATTTCGGGTGCACCTTTTACGATTAAAAATCGTTCTTTTGCTTCATTTTCAACGATGACAGTCATCCGTTTCCGAGTCGAATCGAAAGGGGACTCGTGAAGGGTTCGGAACGTATTTGTATCTTTTAACTCAATATTTAATTTTCTAGCTGCGATTAATAGAGCACCATCAGTCGGATCACCATCGACGATATAACGGGCTCGTTTTACTTGTAGGTTTGCTTGGTTACATAAGGCCCCGGCAAGAAGCGTATCATATAGAGTCTTGGTTTTTGCTGTTAACTTTTTGTCATTGAGCAAAAAGGAGCCTGTCGCCCGGTCCCCTTCTCCAGTTACTTCAATCGTTTCATAGCCAATGTAGAGTTGTTGTACGGTCATTTTATTTTCAGTAATGGTGCCAGTTTTATCGGTACAAACAACGGAAGTGCTACCTAACGTTTCAATCGCTGATAATTTCCGAACAATTGCCTTTCGTTTAATCATTCGTTGTACACCTAAAGATAAAGCGACGGTGACGATTGCTGGTAATCCTTCAGGTATGACCGCAACTGCTAAGGATACTCCGGCTAGAAACATATCATACATTAACTGTCCATGGTATATTCCAATTCCGACGGTTAATGCCGTTAAAACGAAAACAACGTAAATTAAAATCTTTCCTAAATCTTTCAATTTTAATTCTAATGGTGTTTGAACTGGTCCAGTCTCGTCCATCAATGTCGCAATCTTACCGACTTCAGTTAACATACCAGTAGATACGACGATTCCTAAGCCACTACCTTTTGTAACTAACGTACTTTTAAATGCCATATTCGTTTGATCTTGAATAGCGACATCTGTTTGGGTAATTTTTGCTGCGTGTTTTGTTACGGGTAAAGATTCCCCGGTTAACATCGATTCTTCCGTTTCAAGATCATTTGCTTGTACAATACGTAAGTCAGCAGGTACCCGGTCTCCTGCCTGTATCCGGACGATATCACCAATTACCGCATGCTCGGCTGGTAGCGTCGTCCATGCTCCATCCCGTAGCACACGCATATTTGGAGCTGAAAGTTGTTTTAATTTTTCTAATGATTTTTCTGCACGATGCTCCTGAAAAAAACCAATTAATCCATTTAATAAAACGATTAACATAATGGCTAAGGCATCAATATACTCTCCTAACAATCCGGCGATTAATGTTGCTGCAAGTAAGATCATTACTAAAAAATCTTGAAACTGATTCATAAAAATGAGCCAACTCGGTTTTCGTTTGCTTTCAATTAATTGGTTAAAACCGTGTGTACGAATTCGTCTCTCTGCTTCCTCCGTCGTCAAACCTGTCGTATGATGTACGTGTAAATGTTGTTCTATTGCATCGATTGAACTTCGATACCAATCCATCCGCATCCCACCCCATTATGTAAATCTACTGATACATATGTATGCAAGGGAAATTCTATTAATGATATAATATGTGCAAGAGGTGAATAGCATGCCCTTTGACGGTATAGTTACAAATGCAGTAATCCATGAATTACAAAGCAAATTAATCGGTGGGCGTATAAACAAAATTTATCAACCTACAAATACGGAACTTCTTTTTACAATTCGTAATCATCGGATGAATTTCACATTATTAATCTCGATTCATCCATCCTACGCAAGATTCCATTTAACGAACACACGATTACAAAACCCAGAAGAGCCACCGATGTTTTGTATGACTCTGCGAAAATATATGAATGGGGCCCGTATCGAAGCGATCGAACAACACGGTTTAGAACGAATTGTCACAATCGATATTCAAGGTCGCGATGAGATTGGTGACCGAATTTATCATCAACTAATTCTTGAAATTATGGGACGTCACAGTAACGTCGTTTTAATTGAGAAGGAAACTAAAAAAATTGTTAACGCAATGAAACATATTCCTCCTTCAATTAATCGGTATCGAACAGTGTTGCCTGGAGTGGATTATAAGCTTCCACCTTCCCAGGACAAGCTTCATCCATTAGAAATTAAGCCCGAACAACTTGTGCGAAAATTAGATTTCAATTCCGGAAAAATGGATCGTCAAATCGTTCAACTGGTGACAGGTTTTTCCCCTTTTATTGCTAAGGAACTCGTTGAACGAACGCATTTAGGGGGCCAAAAAGAATACGAAAAACAATTTAAAAAAATGCAAGAAGAAATCAAAACAAAAGCATTCCTACCTGCAATTTATAAAAATAGACGGGATGATTTCCACGTCTTACCCGTACATTATGTTGAAGAAAAAGAGCGATACTCCTCTGTAAGTGAAATGCTCGATTCTTTTTTTGAAAATAAGGCTGAACGAGATCGCGTCGTCCAACAAGTACGTGATTTAACCCGTTTAATTGAAAATGAATTGAAGAAAAATAAACGAAAAATCAAGATCCATAAAAAGACATTACAAAAAGCCAACCAGCTCGAGAGCTATCAAAAATATGGTGAACTGTTAACTGCTCATATGCACTTAATGGAAAAGGGTATGGAAAAGATTAAAGTCGTTGATTATTACGATGAAGCGCAACCTGAAATTACAATCCCACTACAAGAAGATTTAACACCGAGCGAAAATGCTCAACGTTATTTTAATCGATATCGAAAATTACAAACAGCTCAAAAACGAGCTCAAGTTGAGCTAAAGAAGGCAAAGGATGAGGTACAATATTTAGAGTCAGTTCTGCAACAACTAGAACAAGCTCGAGAAGAGGATATTGAAGAAATCCGTCTTGAATTACAAGAACAAGGCTATCAACGTCAACGAAAACGGGGTCGTCGAAAAGTAGAAAAACCAAAACCAGAACAATTCCTATCTTCGGATGGAACGACAATTTATGTCGGAAGAAATAATAATCAAAATGAATATGTGACGCATCGTTTAGCCAATAAAGAGGATATTTGGCTTCATACGTTAGATATTCCTGGATCGCATGTCGTTATAAAAAGTGCGAATCCATCTGAACAAACACTACTTGAAGCTGCTCAATTAGCTGCTTATTATAGTAAAGCGCGTCAATCGGAATCGGTACCGGTAGACTATACAAAAGTAAAATATGTAAAAAAGCCCAGAGGTGCAAAACCTGGATTCGTAACCTACACTGAACAAAAAACTTTATTCGTCACACCAAAAAAATTAAAAAAACAGTCGGATTAAAAGATGAACTCCCATTAAAGGGGCTGAACAAAAGCAAGCTAAAATACGGTATTCAGTTAAACTGGGTACCGTATTTTATTTTATATCGATTAGAAGGGGATTGGAAGTAACATTGTTCGATTGTCGTTTAAAAGTCTATTGTGTAAACCTTGGTATTTTACTTTGATAAGTT
>CALGOZ010000029.1 GCA_937960785.1 uncultured Pseudogracilibacillus sp. | reverse complement strand
TACCTGTTTGACGGTCACCGATAATAAGCTCACGCTGACCTCTTCCGATTGGTACGAGGGCATCGATCGCTTTGATACCTGTCTGTAACGGCTCGTAAACAGAACGACGTGCCATTACCCCTGGAGCTTCGGATTCGATTGGACGAGTTTTTGACGTCTCAACCGGTCCTTGCCCGTCGATTGGTTGTCCTAATGGGTTTACAACTCGACCAATTAGCTCCTCACCAACAGGTACTTGCATAATTCTACCTGTACGACGAACTTCATCGCCTTCTTTAATATCTGTATAAGGACCTAAAATTACGATCCCGACGTTCGTTTCCTCTAAGTTTTGTGCCATTCCTACGACACCATTAGAAAACTCAACTAATTCACCAGCCATCACGTTATCTAAACCGTGAGCTCGTGCAATACCGTCTCCGACTTCGATTACTGTTCCGACGTCAGAAACTTCTATTTCTGAATCATAGTCTTCGATTTGCTGTTTAATTAGTGTACTAATTTCATCAGCAGTAATGCTCATACCATGTCACCCCTATCCTTAAAGATTTGCGGAGGTTAAACGATTTTTCAACGTGTTTAACTTACCGCTAATCGAACCATCATAAATTGTATTTCCGATTTGGATTTTTACGCCTCCGAGTAGACTTTCATCGATTTTATTCGTAAACGTAATAGAATCCATATTTAGTTTCTTTTTGAATGAGTTTTCGAGAGATGCTTTTTCGTCATCTGTTAAAGGGCGTACGGAATAAACTGTCGCAGTCGCAATTCCTCTCGCTTCGTTGTATAAGTATACGTAATGGTCGACAATTGCGGCCACTTCAGTTAAACGGTGACGCTCGGCTAACATTTTTAATGTATTTAAAACAGTACGATCAAACGACTTGAAAGCTTCGTCAATCATTTCCTTTTTCTTCTCGAGTGGAATACGAGGATGACTTAAAAACTCTACGAACTCCTCATTGTCTTCGAATACTTCTTTTACTGTACCAAGCTCAGAAATTAATTGATCTGCGATTTCTTTTTCTTGTGCGAGTTGGAAAAGAGCTTCTGCATAACGCTTTGCTACTACAGTAATCATTGCTCTTCTCCCACTTCTTTAATATATTCTGCAATCAATTTATCTTGATCTTGTGCGCTAATTTCTTTTTCAATCATTTTCCTTGCAATAAGAACGGATAATGAAGCGACTTGGTCTTGTAAAGCTTGTAACGCTTTTTCTTTTTCATTACGGATTTCTTCCTGAGCGGCTTGTCTAATACGCTCCGCCTCTTCTCTAGCAGCTGCGATAATGCTTTCTTCTTGTTGTTGTCCAGCACTTTTCGCATCATCGAGAATTTTTTGCGCTTCTTGGCGTGTTTGCTGTAGTCGTTCTGCTGCTTCTTTCGATGCTTTTTCCGCTTCGATACGATTCGTCTCCGCTACTTCAATTTGCTCCGCGATATGGTCTTCACGTTTTTGCATCATGTCCATTACGGGACCCCAGGCAAACTTTACAACGAGGACCATAAGCAAAATAAAGAAGAAAAGTAAGATAATCGTATCTAATATCATGAAACCACCTAGCACACAATTCACTCCTTTCGCGAACATAAAACAATTATTGTACAACGAACGATGGCGAAGTTATACTTTTGCTTCGCCTCGAGTAACACTTCTATTTTTTATTAGTTACCCATTACCATTAACGCGATAACTACTCCGATAATTGGAATCGCCTCAACTAACCCGATACCGATGAACATAATCGTCTGTAACTGTCCACGTAATTCTGGCTGACGTGCAACTCCTTCAACTGTCTTACTAACGATTAAACCGTTACCTACACCTGCACCTAATGCACCTAAACCAACTGCAATTGCTGCCGCTAAAGCTCCCATAATGTAAATCCTCCTCAAAAAATAATATATAGTATAATTTCCAGATTTATTTTTGATAAAACTGGTTATTCCTTTGCTAATTAACTATCCTCACTTACTTTGTGAGAAATGTAGACCATCGAAAGCATTACGAAAATAAACGCTTGGATGGCTCCGATAAAGACACTGAAGCCTTGCCATGCTATAAACGGAATTGCCCCTCCAATAAAGCCAATCGGTCCCATCTTCGCTAGGCCAACGAGTAGCATTAAAAGTACTCCACCTGCAAACATGTTTCCAAATAGACGCAAACCGAGGGTTAAAGTGTTCGCAAACTCTTCAACGATTTTGATTGGGAACAAATACCATACTGGAGTAAAATATCCTTTGATGTAATGTTTTGTTCCACGTAACTTAATTGCATAATAGTGCGAAAGTAAAATAACCATCGTCGATAAAGTGAGCGTCACTACAGGATCTGCTGTCGGTGATGTCCACCATACTTTGTCATCGATAATAATCGTCGTCATTACACCGAGTAAGTTAGCGACTAAAATGAACAGGAATAACGTAATAGCTAATGGTAAAAACCTTCTACCTGTCTTCCAATCCATCGTGTCGTTAATGATGCCTTTGACGAAATCTAAAATCCATTCCATCACGTTTTGGGCACCGGTCGGCTTCATCTGTAAGTTTCTAGCCCCTAAAATAGACAGGACTAAAACGATTGTGAAGGTGACGACAATCATTAAGACGTTGGCTAAGTTAACCGATAGCCATGGAATACCAAAGAGGTTTTCAATGACTGGTGAACTTGTTTCATTCATCTTCTCACCCCGCTTTCTTATACTATTTTCTATTAAAAAGTAGAAAATCAATCATTATGATCGGATAAACTAGCGTAAGCCCAAAAATGAAAGCTATAATGCTTAAATCATAATGAAAGGCTATTAGAGCACCTAAGGCTGCCATCGCAAAACGCGAAACAGTTCCCATTCCAGTTCGTTTACCACTTTGGGCTGCGGATTCTCCTAACACTCGAGTTTTCCTTTGCAACAACCAGAGATTATAGAAACTGACAGCCATTCCTAATAGTAGTCCGAACATGATATCTTCATACGGTACTAGAAACGTAACAATTGCTACAATTGCGATACCGTATAATAACCACTTTCGTTGTCGTGCTACCATTTTTTCATAGTTTGCCATTGCGCTTCTTCACTTTCAAACAAGTGATTTCCTAAAAAGGAATAAGTATAAGAAAAGTGTATAAAAAACGACATATTGTATGTAAATAGTGCATAGTTGTCGTTAATTATACATTAATTCCATACGATGAATTTTACATTAGCGATTGCTCAATGTCAATTTAATGTATAAGCTTATATTGCTTCATTTTCACTTTTTTTAAAAATGTCGTTTTTCTTCTTCATAAACGCTATATTTTACGAAAGTTTGAACACTGATAACTTATAGTGACCGTGAGCGAGTAAATAATATCACATTGGCAAACGATAGAGTTTAATCTCGATAAACCATCTTTAACTATAATACGTTAAAGTAGCTTGTGCAAATATATCGATATGATTTTTAGTTTGTTCAAAAAGTTGCCATTTTTACAAAGTTTTTTTATAAAAAGATAGTTAGTATTTGTTTACTCAATATAAATCGGCGTCTCTAGATTAACAATTTCACCATCTTTTACTTTTGCTAAAACGAGGCCGTAGAAAAAGCCTTTTTCCTTAATATGCTCGATTCGTACTTCCCCTTCATTCATTCCTGGAGTAAGATCATCAATTTTCATCAATGTATTTACAAAAAATAACGTATCAGGTTCGTACAGTTGGACTTCGAGCCACTCGAGCTCTTCAACTGCATATACAGAATACGTATAATCCCGATTTGTAACTTCGTTTAAAGAGAAAGAAAATCCAGCGATTTTTTCGTATGATTCGGTCCGATTTATAAAAATATAGGGAAGGTCATACGATTCTTCGTCTATATGAATCGTAATCAAGCCGTCATGTAACCCTTCATCTAAAAAGAGATCTTTCAAATGTACGGTAATCGGTACAGTGACTGTAGTATTTGGTTTGATTGTCAAATTCTTTGGTAAGTCCCATTTTAGACCTGCGCTTTTTTTCGGATAGGAAAACACGACCGTCTTCTCTTGATTAGTTACGTTATGAAACGTAACTTCGTGCTCGCGTTTTTCGAGTAAGGTTTCTGTCTTTCCAAAGGTTAGTAGACCATTTTCGATTAATACTTCAGCCTCGATTGCCTTTTTAGGATCGATTAAGCCCGCACCTTGAATAAAGGGTGCTATATAATTAGTCGACGTCTGCTCAGTAAGATGGTGAGCTGTCGTTTCTAGACTGGCAAAAATTTGTTCTGTCGTCCACTCGGGATGGGCTTCTTTTACAAGGGCTACAGCTCCTGCTACGTGGGGGGCTGCCATACTTGTTCCATTATATAAATCATACCCTTTTGGGACGGTACTAAACACATTAACACCAGGGGCAACGACATTCGGTTTAATTTGCCAATTTAACGTGACCGGACCCCGAGAACTAAAAGGAGCAATTAAATTTTCGTAAGTAGTAATTTTCGTATGAAAATAACGAGATGCTTTATTTCTTGCTAAAAAGTGACCATCCTTCTCTTTTACAAGGGCAATCGGTATATCGAGTTGATGTTCAATAGGAGGAAAATCTAATACGAATCCCTCCTTTTGTTCGATTAGTATTGCTTCTGCATTTTGTTCCTCTGCTGCTTCAATTTGAGTAAATAAGTCGTCAACTTCTTCTAAAGATAGAAACGCAATTCGATTCGTTAAATCCTTCCCTTTTTGGAAAAATTCAATTTTGTAATCTTTATCTAATTCCCAAGGGGTGCCAATCGGAAGCGGTTGAAGGGGGATTTCCTTTTTTGAAATTGGCTCATACAAGTAGACGTTCTTCTGAATCGGTGTGTAAGCTCCGACTGAAAAGGCTGTACTTGCTGTAGCTGGAGCGCCGATTGTCCAATCATTAGGACCACTATTTCCGTTCGCAACGATAACTGCTATTCCTTGCTTTGAGGCTTCGACTACTGCCTTACTCGTCGGATAGTCGGGCCCGTTTATTGAATTACCCAAAGATAAATTCATAATATCGACGCCATCTTTTAATGCTTGCTCCATCGCCGCAATGACATGAATAGAGCTTCCGACACCACCTGGTCCTAAAGCCCGATAGGCGTACAATTCTGCATCAGGGGCTACTCCTTTAATTAAACCATTTGCTCCTATAATCCCTGCAACATGTGTGCCGTGAGTTGTTGGTTCCCCTTCCTTTTCCGTCGTTTCGTACGGTTCATCGTCTAGATCAACAAGGTCGAAACCTCCTTTATAATTTCGCTTTAAATCAGGATGGAAAAAGTCAATACCTGTATCAATTACACCGACTTTTATACCTTTTCCAGTAAACTTTGTATTATTTAATTCAGAAGGAAAGGCGATAGAAGCGTCACTTTTTAAGCTTTGCAGTTCTTTTTTGGAAAGATTAGTTTTTTGATCATAAATACTTTTAGTTTTCCAGGGTTGTAAAGTTGCTACATATGTACTAGCAGGATGGACAGTCTTTACCCCTTCAGTTCGCCACAGTTTTGTTAAATCTTTAGTTTCAAGCTTTAAGCCTATACCTTGAAGTAATTCGTCGTAGATCGTTATAACTTCTGCTTGGGGAAAAGAAACTTCAATCGTCTTTTTCATCTTATAAGGATCCCCTTCTACTTCAATAATGACAGCTTGCTTTTTCTGTTCTGTTAGAGGTTCAGGCGAAGATGGATAAGCGAAGAGATTAAAATTTGTATGAAAAATAAAAAATAGTAAAAGAACACCTAGGCGGAAGCTTTTAAGTGTCATAATAGATCATCCTTTCCGATGTAGCAAGCCTTATTGTAACGAGTAGTATTCGTTAATTTTTTCCTTATATACATCAAAAGGGAAGATTTTACCGGGGATTCTAGTTGGAGGCCTATTGAAAACTATTGTGCAACTTTAAAGAGCCTTTTTATAAAAAAACCGTTCAGACGCTACTTACTAGAATCTGAACGGTAATTACTTTTATTTATCTTTCACTCGCGAGCGCACGACGTTGTAGCCGAGTTTTTCAATCGCTTGTTCAATTGTATTGATCGACGTTGCTTCATCGTTAAAGTCTGTTCGTACTCGACTTGAGTTGAAAAGGACTTCGACGGACTTTTCTTCTACACCATCGATACGCTTTACAGCACTTTCTATTTTTTGTAGACAAGATGGACAAGCTAACGGTTCTAATTGAATTACTGCTTGTTTCATTATATTTCCTCCTTTACATATTCATCAAATTCATTTGCTAACAAGGCTAGCTCCTTGTAGACAGAGGCGTACGTTTCACAAACATCTTCAGGAATCATAAAGTTATTCGTCACTGCCTTCAAGGATGCAAAGATTGATGAGAGACGCTTTTCATCAAAGGCTTCTTTTGCTTCTAATATTTCTTCGTGAAGTTCTTCATATAGCCGGCGAACTTTAAAAGCTTCCGGATGACTTTCTCCATGAGCTTTTGTAATTGCATTCGTATATAAATCAAGTTGCTCGTGTTTACTTTGAACTAATTTACTGAAACGGTTTTTCTGTTCCATATTATTTTCCTTCTTTCTATTCATTATCCTTTATCCTTATATAGAGCATAAACGAATTTCCTTTGAAAAAAATTGACGTGCATCAAGTTTTGTATTTTTCTTTATTTTTCTTTAAGATTGTCTTTCGCTTATAGGTTTGCTATTGTTCTAAGTTTTCCATTGCTACACTTTTAATTACGGAAGCGAAGTAGGCGCATACCGTTTAAGATTACGACGAAAATACTTGCTTCATGGGCTAGCATACCAATCGACATGTTCATCCAATCGCTGAATAAGAGTCCAGATAATAAAAGGATTACTACACCGATAGCAATTACGATATTTTGTACCATGTTTCGGACGATTGCTTTCGTTAGACCTAAAGCGTGAACGAGTTGACTAAAATCAGAATGCATTAAGACGACATCTGACGTCTCGATTGCAATATCAGTTCCACTTCCCATTGCAATTCCAATATTAGCTAAAGCTAAAGATGGGCTGTCATTAATTCCATCGCCGACAAAAGCGATTGTGCGACCTTCCTTTTGTAGCCGTTCGATATAGTTCGCCTTATCTTCAGGTAACATATTTCCGTGAGCTTCTGTTAAACCGAGTTCTTCTGCAACGAGATCAACGGTTCCTTGATGGTCACCGGATAAGACGATTAAGTGTTTTACACCATAACGCTTTAATTGCTGGAGTTGCTGTTTAACTCCGGGGCGAATTTGATCTTTAATTCCCATTATTATATGAAGCTCTCCATCAATTGCAGTAAGGACGAGGGAGTTTCCTTTTCGTTCGAATTCATCAATCGCCCTTTTCATCGATTTCGTGAAGGCTACTTTTTCGCGTTTCATTAAGGCGACATTTCCTACAGCGATGCGTTTCTCGCCGATTGTTGCAACAATCCCTTCGCCTTTTACGACTTCGGTGTGATCAACAGGCACAAGATCCACCGAACCGATATATTGTAGTACTGCCTTTGCTAAAGGGTGGTCTGATTCCGCTTCGACGCTTGCTAGGAGACGATACGTATCCTTTATATGTTCTGTAAAGATCTCCACAGAGGCTACTTCTGGATTTCCGATGGTTAAGGTTCCTGTTTTATCAAAAACTACCGTGTCTACTTTACTAAAATCGTTGACCACTTCACTTCCTTTTAAAAGCACACCGTTTCGAGCACCATTACCAATTCCGGAAACATTTGAGACTGGCACTCCTATTACGAGGGCTCCAGGGCAACCTAAGACAAGCGCTGTAATGGCTAGTTCAATATCTTTTGTAATAAGCCAAATAACTATTCCAAGTAGTAAAACTGCTGGTGTATAATATTTTG
This sequence comes from uncultured Pseudogracilibacillus sp., assembly GCA_937960785.1. GTDB lineage: Bacteria > Bacillota > Bacilli > Bacillales > Amphibacillaceae > Pseudogracilibacillus. The sequence goes on along the minus strand of CALGOZ010000029.1, from coordinate 8,950 downwards.
CAAATTTATCGATAAAGCGTTCAGTTGAAGATTTTGAGTCTTGGGCTTCTTCAACTAACTCAATTATTTTTCCAAAAGTAGTATCTTCACCGACACGATCTGCCCGAACGTAGAGCGTTCCGTTTTCAACGATGGAACCAGCATAAACTAAGGAGTCGACTTGTTTTTTTACTGGTATAGATTCACCTGTAATACTCGCCTCATTTATATGGGCTTCCCCGGATTGAACGGTTCCGTCCACGGGAACATTCGCACCCGTTTTAACTAAGATAAGATCCCCTTCATCGACATCGAATATATCGACTTCTTGGAACTCCCCATTTTCCATCTGTTTTAGTGCGGTTTCTGGCGATAGTTCTGTCAATTCCTTAATAGCTGAACGGGTTTTCATTAATGTTCGTTGTTCTAGGTAAGCACCGAATAAAAAGAGAAAAGTAACAATTGCGGATTCTTCATAGTTTTTAATCATTAATGCTCCAACAACAGCAATAGTGACAAGCACATCGATACTTACAACTTTCACCTTCAATGATTGATACGCTTGAATTGCAATTGGTGTAATCCCGATTACCGTAGCTAAGATTAACGATAGTTCGAAAAGAAAAATATTTTGACCGATAAATCTAGCGCCAAATCCAAACACAATAAATATCGCATTAAGCAACGTTATTTTATTTTTATGTTGAAAGATAAATCGTTGCATAGTCATCCCCTCCTATGTCGTTATAGTTTTTCCGTAACTTCTCTTATAGTTTACTTTACTTTTCATATTAAAAAATTGATGCTTATCAAGTTTAAAATCTTTTACAGATAGACTTACGTTAATCTTTATAGTAAAGTGAATTTTAAGTTTTTAAAAAGGTGGGAAGGGCGATGGTTGCTATGAGCGTTTTTCTTTTTATTGCTAGTTTATTTATACTGCTCGGGATTATTTTTTCACTAGGGAAAGGTTCGTTCTTAATCGCTGGTTACAATACCTTACCGCAAAAAGAAAAAGCAAAATATGATGAAGATGCTCTTACAAAGTTTATGGGTAAAATGATGTTTATCTATGCTTTTTGTGTCTTTCTTTGGTTTCTCGGAGAGTTTTACAATGAGCAAGCTTTCTTTATCGTTGGCCTTATTTTATTTATTGGCGTAACGATAGGGATGATTATCTATGCAAATACGGGGAATCGGTTTAAAAAGAATAATTGATAAGGGTAAGTTGTGGGCTCTCGTTTTCACCTTTCGGAATGGCGACGGGTTTGGTTACATTTCGTTGAGCAAGTTGGCATATAATTTTTGAAAAACGTTCTCAGTGGAGCTTTACGTTGAGTAAGTTGAACGTTTTTATGCCAAAAGGTTCCCAAGAAAGCGGATTAGGCTTTTGTAGGAGTAGCTTGTGACTTTTACTAATAAAATATAAAAGGACGGAAACTTCTTTAACAACAAGTTCCGTCCTTTTTCATTTATTTTATTGCTTTACTTCTAATTGTTCACGGGCTTCCTTTGCAGCTTGAACCATTACTTTGAGAGCTTCAATCGTCTCAGTTTCTTTACGAGTCTTTAGTCCGCAGTCAGGGTTAACCCAAAACTGAGTTGCTGGAATCGTTTGAAGAGCGCGGTTTATATTACTCTTGATTTCTTCCTTAGCAGGGATTCGTGGACTATGAATATCGTATACTCCTAAGCCGATTTCCTTTTTATATGTGTTTTCTTCGAAGGTGGAGACGAGCTCCCCATGGCTTCGGGACGTTTCAATCGAAATGACGTCTGCATCAAGCGCATCGATTGCTTCGAAAATATCCTCGAATTGCGAATAGCACATATGCGTATGGATTTGGGTATCTGCATGCGCTGTTGCGGTCGCTAGGCGAAAGGCATAACTAGCTGCTTCTAGATAGTTATCCCATTTTGCCGGATCTAAAGGCAATCCTTCGCGTAAGGCTGGTTCATCGACTTGGATAATTTTAATCCCCGCATCTTGTAAGGCAGCTACTTCTTTTTGTAGAGCTAAGGCAATTTGGTTCATTATTTCTTCATCGGTAGCTGCATCGTGGGCGAAAGACCAGTTTAAAATCGTTACCGGTCCTGTCAACATTCCTTTAACCGGACGATTAGTTAACGATTGGGCATAGACACTTTCCTTCACAGTCATTGGTCCATCCCAAGTGACATCCCCGTAAATTAACGGTGGTTTTACACAACGGGAACCATACGATTGGACCCAGCCGTATTCAGTGACAGAAAAGCCCCCTAGTTTTTCTCCGAAATATTCGACCATATCGTTTCGTTCAAACTCACCGTGAACTAATACGTCGATATCGAGGTCTTCTTGAATTTCAATCCATTTCTTAATTTGACTCTTTACGAACGTTTCGTATTCTTGATTTGTAATTTCACCTTTGCGCCATTTCGTTCGAGTGCGTCGAACTTCTGGCGTCTGTGGTAAACTTCCAATCGTAGTCGTTGGCAATAAAGGTAAATTGAAGTGTCCCTTTTGTCGTTCAAGTCGTTCGGTGAAAGGTTCACTACGTTTTGCATCATCTGTTGTAAGTGCAGCTGTTTCTTTACGAACCTCATCGTTCGAACGGTAGGTATCTTTTAATTTCGCCAAGGCTTCATCAACAAGGTCAATCTCACTACTAATTGCTTGGCGCCCTTTCTGTAAGCCTTTCGTTAATGTGACGATCTCGTCTAACTTCTCATCGGCAAAGGATAAGCCATCTAATATAACTTGGTCGATTTTTTCTTCTAATGTTTTTGTCACAGGGACATGTAACAAGGAACATGATGGTTGAACGATTATATCTCCATCTTTTACAAATTGGGTTAACGTTTCTAAAATTGTCAACTTCTCTCCTAAGTTAGCCCGCCATACGTTTCGACCATTGACGATTCCGGCCGCTAAAGTCTTTCCTTGTGGGAAGCCGAACTGACGAATTTGCTCTAAAGAATCTCCATGGACAAAGTCAATCCCAAATCCAGCCACAGGAAGTTGGGTAATTTCTGCATAGTTGTATATTTTCTCGAAGTAGGTTTGGAAGAGGAGTTTTAGCCCTGGTACTTCCTTTGCAAAGGTGTCGTAAACTTTCTTCGTTAGGTGTAACGTTTCTTCGCTTACTTTCGTTACAAAAATTGGCTCATCGATTTGGACCCAAGTCGCTCCTGCTGCTTCTAGTTCTTTCAGTTGCTCGACATAAAGAGGAATAAAGGTATCTACTAGTCTAGCAAATTCTTCTTCGGTATAACCTTTCGATAGTTTTAAAAAAGTAATCGGGCCTAAAATAACAGGCTTTCCATCGATTTGCAATTTTTCCTTTGCTTCTTCGTAGTAATGTAACGCTCGGTTTTCGACTAATTTAGGAGTTACATCGTTTAATTCTGGTACGATATAGTGGTAGTTCGTATTAAACCACTTCGTCATTTCTGATGCAACGGCGTCATCTTTTCCTCGTGCAATTGCAAAGTACGTATCATAATCAACGACTCCTCCGTCATAAGAAAAACGTGACGGAACAATTCCGAAGGTTACTGCTGTATCGAGGACGTGATCATAAAGGGAGAAGTCCCCTACCGGAATTAAGTCGACCCCTAGCTCTTTTTGTTTCTTCAAGTTATTGAGACGAATTTCTGTCGTTTTTTCTTCTAATTGTTCCTCTGTAATCGCACCATCCCAATAACTTTCTAACGCTCGCTTCCACTCGCGTTGTTCACCTATTCTTGGATAACCTAAATTTGAACTAATGATGTTTGTCATTTTTCATACTCCTCCATTTGAAAGTTTTTTTATAAAGCTGTATAAGCTGTTGTACTCGTTTTTTCATGAATATATTTAACTAACGGAACGACGATATCATAGCGCAAGAACGGTGTAATTAAATAAATCGATTGGAAATGTTCTAACGCAGCATCGAGAAGTTCCTTAGAAATTTGTATACTTTCTGCTGTTGATTGAGCTCTATCGTCAGCAACGAGCTTCATCCGATTTCGCACATTTTCTGTTAGCGTAATACCAGGCACCTCATTGTGTAAAAACTCCGCATTGCGCGAGGAGGTCAGAGGCATAATACCGACGAAAATTGGTACATCGATATGCTGGGTCGCCTCTTTTAGCTCAGCAAATTTTTCCGGATTATAAATCGGTTGTGTAAGTATATAATCCGCACCGCTTTCAATCTTTTTCTCCATTCGTTGAACGGCTCGTTCCAAGTTAGCGACGTTCGGATTAAAGGCCGCTGCAACGCTAAAGGCTGTTTTTTCCCGTAATGACTTTCCGGAAAAGGAAATTCCTTTATTACCTTTTTTAATTAATTCGATTAATTTAAAAGAATTTACATCAAAAACGGAGGTCGCTCCAGGGAAGTCGCCGATTTTCGTAGGGTCACCGGTAATCGCTAAAATTTCATGAATCCCTAACGTATGAAGCCCCATTAAATGAGCTTGTAAGCCGATCAAATTACGGTCCCGACACGTCAAATGAACAAGTGGTCGAATTCCTTCTTGCTGTAATAACGTTGCGATTGCCACATTACTAATTCGTGGTGTCGCCAAGGAATTATCGGCTAATGTAATAGCATCGACCCCTGCTTCTTTCAAGGCTCGGGCCCCTTCAATATATTCAGTAATATCTAAATGCTTCGGTGCATCGAGTTCGACGATAATTGTTGGCTTTTCTTTCGCTAAATCTGGAAGAGGCTTTTCTTTTCGTTTTATTTCTCGGGCGACGGTTACTGTCGCTTTTCGTGTCACAACCTTTGATTCAATTGGTCTTTTTCCTTTGACACCTTCGGCTAGAGCCCGAATATGTTCCGGCGTCGTTCCACAACAACCACCTAAGAGGCGAACACCTTGCTTCCGTAGTGTATCGGCTGCTGTTTTAAAGTAACTCGGTTCATTTTCATAATATAAAACACCATCCCGATACGCTGGTAAGCTGGCATTCGGGTAAGCTGCTAAGTAGGCTTTCTCAGGTAATGGAACGCTCTCTAGGGCCGTGGCAATTTGGGCTGGGCCAAGGCGACAGTTAACCCCGACGACATCTGCTCCTAGTGCCTCTAATTGGGCTAATCCTTCCCGTAAAGTGACACCATTTTCTAATACACCTGGTTCATGCATTGATACATTCGTAATAATCGGGATATCTGTTTCCTCCCGAGCAATTTGTAAAACTGTCTTTAATTCGTCGAGATCATAATACGTTTCAAAAATAAGTCCATCGACCCCTTCGAGAAGTAAGCTATATAACTGCTCTCGGAAGCTACGTTTTATTTCAGCTTCGCTTTCGTTTAATACTTTCCCCCCGTGAATCCCACCGATATTTCCTAATACGAATGCTCGGCCTCGACTCGCCTTCTTTGCAATTTGTACTCCGGCAGTGTTAATTTTTTTCACATGATCTTCTAATCCGTAACGAGCTAATTTAATATAGTTCGCTCCATATGTGTTCGTTTGAATGATTTGAGCACCCGCATGGATGTACGCTTCGTGAACGTGTTGGATTTGGTCCGGATGGGTCAAATTCAACTGTTCAAAACATTGGTCTACCCCGTGGGAATATAAAATAGTTCCCATCGCTCCATCTGCAATTAACACTTCTTTTTCTAACCGTTGTAAAAGTCCCACGTTATACACCCTCCTTTACTTGTGCTTTTGCTAAAGCTTGATCGATATCGTAAATTAAATCATCTGGATGTTCGACACCGACAGAAGCCCGAAGCAATCGGTCTGATAACCCATAAGATAACCTTACTTCTTCAGGGATATCCATATGAGTTTGCGTAATTGGATACGTTAAAAAGCTTTCGACACCACCGAGACTTTCCGCGAACGTAAAAATTTGTAACGATTGTAAAAATGGTTCGACGAGCCTTCTATCTGCTACTTCGAAACTTAACATGCCACCTCGCCCCGGATAGTACACCTTTGTAACGAGGGGATGTGTTTTTAAATAAGCTTTTAGGCGACGGGCATTTTTCTCATGTTGGCGCATCCTTAATGCCAGTGTCTTCATCCCGCGAAGTAAACTCCAACTATCGTATGGTGCTAGTACCGCTCCAATTGAATTGTGTAAAAAGGCAAGTTCTTCCGCTAATTTTTCATCTTTGACAGCGACTAACCCGGCAAGCACATCATTGTGGCCGGCTAAATATTTCGTCGCACTATGGAGCACGACATCAGCCCCTAATTCTAATGGTCGCTGGATATACGGTGTATACAAAGTGTTATCTACAATGTGCAATATATCGTGAACTTTCGTAATTGCTGATATTTTCTTTAAGTCGACTGTCTGCATTAACGGATTTGTCGGCGATTCAATAAAAATAGCTTTTGTATTCGGTCTAATTAAGTCGACGATCTCTGCTTCATCTTTTCCATCCCAATAAGTAAATTCAAAACCGTACTTTTCCTCAAATACTTCAAAGAGTCTGAAGTTTCCCCCATAAATATCCCGAGAAGAGATAAAGTGTGAACCCTTTTTAAACTTGGCAAATACTAGTTGTACTGCAGCCATTCCAGAAGTAGTTGCAAAGGCTTTTGTTCCTCCTTCCAATTCGGCTACTGCCTCTTCAAGCACATCCCTCGTTGGGTTTCCCGTTCGGATATAGTCATAACCGTCTTGTAAGCCAAGGGTTTCATGACGGTAGGCCGTTGAAAAATAGATTGGTGTACTTACCGCTCGATGGACCTCATCGCGTCGATTCCCCATCTGTACAAGGAACGTTTCTCTCTTACATCGTCCTGTCATTTTCCTTCTCCTTTCATAAAAATAAAAGAGGCACACCGTTTGTAGTCGTGCGAGTTTGATAGTCACACTTTTCTACAAACGTATGTGCCTCTAGTTGTCTAGTCAGCAACTTACGTTTTCGATTTATTTATGCTTGCTTAACTTGTGCTGTAAAACGCTTTTTTTCCGTCGTATCAATTTGCGTCACTTTCCCGTTATGGACGGTAATTAAGATGGATCCGTACTCGAGTGAGCGCAAGCTTTTTTCTAAATGAGCAACTTGTTCTTTGCTCAACTTCCCCATTTCTCATCTCTCCTTTTCATTTCTTTGCGAACAAAGGACAAACGACATCGCAGTTCTTTTTCCGAACTTATTTTTCGCAACATCATCCGTACTGAAAGAAAGGAGGAAATGTATTCTCAAATTAAAAAACCTCTTCTTATGCAAAAATAAGAAGAGGTGTATACATTCATCCGTTCTCTTCTTATCTTTCAGCATTTGTTGCTTGCAGGAATTGGCACAGTACTTATTGCTAAGTCTGTTGCCGAGGTTTCATAGGGCCCGTCCCTCCACCTCTCTGGATAAGAATTAATTATTCATATTTGATTGTGCATTATACTTTACCTTATAAAAAATTAGATGTCAACTATTTTCTAAAAATTCCCTCAATAAGTACATAAAGCCGTCTGTCTTTCATTTTTACTTTATGCCTAATTTATGAAAAATATGACGACGTTTTATGTAGCATAAAATTTGTTCTATCTTTTATAAATAACGTTTACGTAATGTGGCTGGGTTCTCCGGATGGATATATCCTGGCCCGATATCATAGACTGTTTTTGCACCGACTTGTCCTTCTTTATGAAGTCGGTAGGCTGCCCGTGCATAAGCGACGAGCACACTTGCCGTAAATTCTGGATTACTCTCTAGCTTTAAGCTAAATTCAACAACTTGATTATTTCCCGCGCCGGTCTTACCGCTATGGATGACAAAGCCTCCATGGGGCATTTTTTGATGATCGCGACGTAATTCTTCCTCCGTAATAAAGTGAACAGTCGTATCATAATCCGCAAAATAGTTAGGCATCGTTTTAATTGTATGTTCTACTTCCTTTGCATCAGCTCCATCTTCTAACACGACGTAACATTCACGTTTATGGCGTTCGCTGGCTGAAAGGGTAGGATTTTCACCTGCACGAACTTGATCCATGGCCTCTTCTGAAGGAATCGTATATTGCACACCATCCTTTACTCCTTCGACTCGACGAACAGCATCGGAATGTCCTTGACTCAAACCTTTACCCCAAAAGGTATACGTCTCACCTTCTTGTAAAACCGCTTCTCCCATCACTCGGTTAATCGAAAATAGACCAGGATCCCAACCGACGGAGATAATGCTTAATGTGCCATTTTCCTTCGCTACTTCATCAACTGATGCAAAATACTCAGGAATTTTCGCATGAGTATCGAAGCTATCGACCGTATTAAACATTTGGGCATAATACGGTGTCTGTTCTGGTAAATCTGTAGCCGAGCCTCCACACAAGAGCATCACATCAATTTTTTCTTTATATGCTTCTACTTCGTCAATATGTAAAGATGGTACTTTCGGATCGATTGTATCGACTTGTCCACGACGAGAAAAAACAGCGACTAATTCCATATCTTTTTGCTGATTAATGGCCGCTTCTGCCCCTCTACCTAAATTTCCATATCCGATAATACCGACTTTAATTTTTTCTGACATAATATCCCACCTATAACGTAAGTTTCGAATCTTGTTTCTTTCATCGTATCCTTTTTTATTTTAAAGTTCAACGGTTCAAGTACAAAAGAGTTCACATTTCGACAAATAAGAACATACGTACTTATCCAGAGGTTGTGCACAGATTGTGGATAACTTTTGTCACTTTTCCACGAATATTGTGATACTGTACACACACACCTCTTTTTATCCACATTCAGCTCACAATTCATCACTTTTATCCACTTTTCATTATCAGTTTATCAACAGTTAGAGAAACAGTTTAGATTTTCAATATAATAATTTGCTATAGTGGAAAAAAATAGAGGAGGTTATAAGGTATTAAGTGTTCCTTGCGCCCTTGAAAATAAAACTTTTCCCTATTTCAGGTGCGTGAGACGTTCTATCGCACTCGAAAATGCGTTTTTCACCGAATTCAGGTGCGCTAGAACAGCCAGCGCACACGAAAACACACTTCTCATCAATTTCAGGTGCGC
>CALGOZ010000028.1 GCA_937960785.1 uncultured Pseudogracilibacillus sp. | reverse complement strand
TTAGCACGGGAGCGGTCTTGCGGAAAGGGTTAAGCAAAAATTAGCGATAAGCTTTTCGCGGCGGGGCTACAGCGGAAAGGGTTAAGCAAAAATCAGCGCCAAGCTTTCCGTGGCAACACCACAGCGGAAAGAAACAAGCGAAATTCAACGCTAAACTTTCCGAGGCGACGTCACTGCGGATAAGATAAGACAAAAACGAACGCCAATTTTACTGCTAAAGTATGTTTGTGGTAAGGAGGATACGATATTTTTCCGCATCTTTACCTTAACAATAGGGTTGTGTAAAATTTCTTTCGAGCTTACCGCTAGATTTCACTTTTCTTGGCATTTTTTTAATTTATTAATAAAATCCTTAGTTCTTTTCCACTTATGACTATAAGGAAAACTTAATTTAGTGGACACTGGTAGCTTACTTTTAATTCAAAATGATGGAATCAAAACTTCAGATAGTATTAGTAAAAGAATACATATAAAAGTTATCTTAATTATGGATACATGGCAAGTTCGCCTACAAAAGTCTCCCTACCAGTTTGCGCTCATTTATCTGTCGATGCGTAAATGAGCCTTCAGTTGGTGAGTTCGCACAATTGATTGCCAGTTTTTTAGTAGTTTTGTATATGGTGTTTTTGCTAAAATGTTGTTATACTATCCGTTAGGGTTCTTTTGGCTTAGGATTAAAAGACTATAAAGGAGTGTAACTTATTAAATGAAACAAGCATTAGAAAACAACTTCTTTATTCGGTGGTTTAGGAAGTCGTTGTTTCGGCAATTATTAATACCTTTTATTATTTTACTTGTTTTTGTTGGAGGAATTATTTCCTTTGTAAGTTATAAGTCGAGTGCGACGCTTACGACGGAGGAGCTCTCGAGCAATGTCGAGTCGCAAATGGAAACGTTAAGTGATACGTTCGATATTTACTTTTCTAATATCGAAAGTATTCTGGAACGATTTGCAGTGCATGAACTGCTATTAGACCCCTTACATAATGAAGAAGAGTTGTTAGAGGCTTTCCAGGAAACTGTCGATGTAACACCAGCGATTACTAATTTATATACTGGTTTAAAAACAGGAGAAATTATTTTGTATCCGGTTGCTGATTTGGGCGAAGACTTCGTCGTAGCAGAAACTGCCTGGTATCAGGGAGCAACGGAGGCGGAGGATAAAGTTATTTGGACAGAACCATTCGTCGATGCAAGTACTGGAGAAGTTGTCGTGGCGGCAGCAAAAGCCCATTATGATGGCGATGAACTTGTTGGAGTCGTTGCTGTCGACATTCAAGTCCAAGAATTAATCGATATGACAAACAATATTGAAATCGGTGAAACTGGTTATGCCGTTATCTTAGATGAAACAGGCCGACTAATCGCTCATCCAGAAGAGTCTAGAGTCGGAGAAAATCAGTCGGACGAAGCTTATTATGAAGAGATGATTGCCGGTGGAGAAAGTGGCCTTATTGAATATAATCAAGATGGTCGAGATCTTTTAATCGGTTTTTCTAAAAATAGTACGACCGATTGGATTGTAGCGGGAATCGTAAATAAAGAAGATTTTGCACAAAAAGCTCGCAGTGTAATTACACCAATTGTAGTGACATTTGTAGTTGTCAGTTTATTAGTAATACTTTTTTCTCTATTGATGATGAGAAAAATAACGGGCGGTCTACAGCGGGTCGTTACACGAATGAACGATATTGCGCAGGGCGATATTAGTAAAGAACCTTTAACGATTGATTCTGAGGACGAAATCGGTCAATTAATTAACGCGACCAACGAGATGAACGAGCAGATGCGTAACTTACTCGGACAAGTTCAGCATGTATCGCAAACGATTGCTACAGAAAGTGAAGGCTTAAGTGATGCGTCCCACGAAGTTACTGCCAACACAGAACAAGTATCGGCAACAATGCAGCAATTGGCGGCAAATGCATCTACTCAGGCAGATCATACAACAGACTTATCGGAGTTAATGGAGTCCTTTTCGTTGAAAGTAAATGAAGCAAACGAAAAAGGAACAAACGTATATCACACTTCGGAACAAGTTTTAAAGCAGACGTTAGAGGGCTATAAATTAATGGATCAATCTACGGAACAGATGGAGAAAATTAACGAAATTGTCCGTACTTCCGTCGAAGATGTAAAACGCCTAGAGCAGGAGTCGGCTAGAATTTCTGAATTGGTTGCAGTCATTGAAGATATTGCGGAGCAGACGAACTTATTGGCGTTGAATGCGTCAATTGAAGCTGCTCGAGCCGGAGAGCAGGGGCGAGGTTTTGCTATTGTTGCTGAGGAAGTCGGAACGCTCGCTCAAGAGGTTGCCAACTCGGTAACCGATATTACAAAAATCGTAACTGATATCCAGCGCGCCTCTTCTAATGTAACCTCATCATTAGAAGCGGGTTATGAAGAAGTTGAAAGTGGTGCAGCACAAATTACGACAACCGGTAAGACATTTAATGAAATTTCCACTGCGATTGAACAAATGGTCGCCCATATTAACGATGTCACGACCAACTTAGAGGAAATTTCTAAAGAGACTGGCGAAATGAATCGCTCCGTTCAAGAAGTCGCAGCGATTACAGAAGAGGCAACAGCCGGCGTTGAAGAAACTTCCGCAGCTACCCAACAAACTAGTAGTGCCATGCAGCAAGTATCGGCTAGTTCTAGTCAGTTGTCATCAATCGCAAATCGCCTAGAAGATTTAGTTAGCGAGTTTAAATTATCTTGATGCGATCTATAGGATCGTTCAATGCGTAAGTATAGATGAATTTTCATCACAGGTTACTAGTCAGGGCTGTTCGGTGCATAAGCCTCGATAAGTTCCGATAAAAACTTATCCAGTAGGTCTGTCCACTTAGTAAGTTACAAGCTGTTTTGATTAAAACTTACTCATATACAAGCCCTCGTTGGATGTTGTACTTGAAATTCCTACTATCTTTCGCAGTGCGACCCTTTGCCGGAAAAAATTTTATTAATAGATATTACAGTGCTGGGATCCGTTGCGTAAGCTGGGTTCCAGTGAAAAAGAATCACAACGGACTTCTTCGTTGCTTTCCTTTTAAAGAAGTTTTATAAAAGGATTCACAGCGGAGAAGTCCTTTTAAAAAATTCCGTTGCAAAAATGGTACATATCACATTGAAACTAGCTGAGTGATTGAAGTCTTAAAAGATTTATAGTAATTTTTATATAGATAAGCGCACCTTTACCGCTTCATTTAAATTTTCTGCCCCTTTAATCCTTCTTAAAATAAGTTATTTTTAACCATTGCATGTTTTTGTAAAAAAAGTTATAGTATGTACTAGAGTTTTATTGCATTTTTTGTAATAAACGAAACAATCATTCATATACTTACTGTTGAACATTTACGAGACTATTTTGTAATCTATTCAAAGTCATACTCCTATAACTTTTTAACAGCCACTTCATACATATAGATTACACGTCGCAATTATCACGCCTTTAATCATCTAGATGAAACCCATATCACCTAAAAACAATTGACTTTTGCTGTAAAATTTAGTACTATATATATTTGTCCATCCAAATTAGAGTAAGGAGTGAAGCAGATTGAGAAGATTTATATCTTCTAAGATGCAGTTTTTTACAATCGCAGCTCTGTTTATTTGGTTGAAATCGTATTTGATTTATCTATTCGAATTTAATTTGGATATTCAAAATGGTTTACAACATTTTTTACTATTTATTAACCCGTTAAGTTCCACATTAATCTTCCTAGGTATTGCATTATTTGCTCGAGGGAGACGTGTTGGTGGTTATATTTGGTTAATCCACTTTTTCATGAGTGTTTTATTATACTCAAACGTTGTGTTCTATCGATTTAATAGTGACTTTATTACACTTCCCTTGCTCACACAAACGAGCAACTTCGGAAGTCTCGGTAGTAGCGTTATTAATCTAATGGAATGGCACGATGCTTTATATTTCCTTGATGTTGTTATTTTGCTAGTCTTATTTTTAACGAGTAAACAAATTTGGTCAAACGAACGGATGAAGTTACGTCGTCCGGCATTAATTATTGCAGCAGGGGTGCTTGTTTTCTCTGTAAACTTAGCCCTTGCCGAGATGGACCGTCCGCAATTGTTAAAACGGACCTTTGACCGAAATTATATCGTAAAATATTTAGGTGCTTATAACTTTACCATTTACGATGCGATTCAAAATTTAAAAACATCAACAGAACGTGTCTTAGCTGATAGTGACGATGTTACCGAAGTTCGTAATTACTCAATGTTAAAATATGCAGAACCGAATGAAGAATTATTCGGAATTGCTGAAGGAAAGAATATTATTAAAATTCATTTAGAATCCTTCCATTCCTTCTTAATTAACTTTGAGCTTCATGGCGAAGAGGTCACTCCCTTTTTAAATTCGTTAGTAAATGATCATCAAGATGAATTTACGTATTTCGAAAACTTTTTCCACCAAACAGAACAAGGAAAAACTGCAGATGCAGAGTTGATCGTTGATAATTCATTGTATGGATTGCCTCAAGGTAGTGCCTTTGTAACAAAAGGGAAAAACACTTACCAAGCATTGCCGGCTATTTTAAAGCAAGAGCAAGGTTACACATCAGCAGTGCTACACGGTGATGGAAAATCGTTCTGGAACCGGGACGAAATTTATAAACAATTCGGAATCGACTACTTCATTCATGAAGATTATTATGATATGAGTGAAGAGCAAGTGATTGGTTATGGCTTGAAGGATAAACCTTTCTTTAAAGAGTCAATGCCAATTCTTGAATCGTTCCCTGAGCCATTCTATGCGCATTTTATTACACTAACGCACCATCACCCATATTTAATCGATGAAGAGGATGCAACAATTGATCCAGCGGAGACGCTCGACGGTTCCGTTGACCGTTATTTCCAGACGGCGCGCTATCTTGATGAAGCGTTAGAAATGTTTTTTGAAGATTTAAAGGAAGCTGGCCTGTATGAAGATTCAGTTATTTTCTTATACGGTGACCACTATGGAATTTCCGATAACCATTTACGTGCATTGAGTGAAATTTTCGACACGGAAATGGATGCTTATAAATATGCTAATTTACAACGTGTACCTTTCTTAATCCGGATTCCGGGTGTTGAAGGACAAGGTACGGTTTCTGAGTATGCCGGACAAATTGATGTGATGCCGACGATTATGCATTTACTCGGTATAGACTCTAGAGATTATATCGTGTTTGGTACAGATATGTTCAGTGAAAAGCATAATAACGTAATCGCCTTCCGTAATGGTGATTTCTTTACTGAAGATTACGCGAAAGTAAAAGGAACCTATTACGACAACCATACTGGTGAAGTAATTGAAGAGCCAAACGAAGAATTACAAGAGATGAACCAACAAGTAATTCACGAGCTTCAGCTTTCTGATAAAGTATTGCAAGGTGATTTGTTACGATTCTATACTCCGACGGATTCTTGGGAACCTGTCGATCCATCCGATTACTTCTATGATGAGAATCAACTTTATATCCGTCAGAGCTTAGTTGAAAAGTGGCTTGGCGATAAAGAGAAATCATCAGATGAAGTAGACGATAAAGAAAAGAGTCCAATCGAATTAAGTAATTAGATTCTTGGATTCAAACTAAACTAGATTGTTTGATAAGGCGGAATATTTAATAACGCGGATTTCAGTCCATGCAATTGAGGAACTAATATTATTTGCTAGAAAACAATCAGTTTGATTAGATAGCTTCTGTTTATATAATTTAATAAGTAAATAGTTTGCTAGGAAGTGCATTGATTGGGCAAACAATCGACTCCTAGATACAATGATCAAAAGGAAACCCTTAAAGCAGTTTTATAATTGCTTTAGGGGTTTTTTGTTTTATTTAAGCTTAGATTTATACATCGTTTTCAATATGTTTCTAAAAAGTTTTCTCCTTAAATGTTGCTTTAGACATTTCGAACAGTTTAGACTTTGGTTTGGATTAGCAGTTTTGACTAACTTTTGGTTGTGGCTTTCGATTAGTTTAAGATTCGGTTTGGGCTAGTTAGTTTTGATTAGCTTTTGG
>CALGOZ010000027.1 GCA_937960785.1 uncultured Pseudogracilibacillus sp. | reverse complement strand
CGCTCTACCAGGTAAGTGAATGAGAAAAAACACTTCAGCTTACTCACTGGAGCGCGCCACTGGGTAAGTCATTAAACAAAACGCTTAAAACTTACTCAGCGCGGAGATAGAGGGAGAGAGATTAGGTAACTCTGCAATAAAACTTTTCCAAGAAGGAGAAACGTTAGAATATTTTAAAACAGCAATAAAATGAAGTTCGAATTGCGTTTTTAGCGACAAACCTAGGAGAAGACGTAAAAATAAATAATACACAAAAAAATTCCTAAATTAAATAAGAATGGACTGAATTCCTACATCATAGAGAATTTCCGTTCATCCATTCATCTTAGGGTTTTGCCCCAGTCTCATCGTTTTTATATAATAGAACCTGGTCAAGCCGTTTATATAATTAGGGTTAGTAAGAGACGAAAATTTTCCGTTTTATTTTTAAAGGAAGGATTTTGTTAATGATTCCTCTAATTAGGCTATCTTAGTAATCATGAGGGTAGACTCATATAATATTTTCTGAGTTGGACGGTATTGGCAAAGCTCTAAGAACACTCATTGAAAATGACTCGTGAGTTGGATTACATTCTCACCTACATGGGAAAGCTAAAACAGATTTTCTCCTTAGTTGGCCCGTATTTGTCGTTATATAGGGAACTTAAGCAAAATTTTCCAAGTCGGAGTATATTTGCCTTTTTTAGGTTGGGCTCGAACAAAACAATTCTCTAGTTGGGTTATAGGAGCGACGCTTTGGTGGACACTAATAAAATTTTCTATGGGTTGGCCTACGTAATTCATAATAGAGGACAGCTAAAGTAAAAAATTACCGAGTCGTACCATATATATCCGTGATAAGACTCGGTAGGAAAAGACCACCTAATTTATCGCATTTTCTATCTTAGTTGTTAACTTCTTGTTTGCTTACTTCCTCCCAATAGTAAACAATCGTTTGCATACCTTTATCGAAACTATCTAATGGGAAGCTTTCATTCGGAGAATGGAGACGGTCTTCTGGAGTTCCAAATCCGAGCAAAATAATTGGCACTTGATACAGTTGATCTAACCATTCTACAACTGGAATCGAACCACCCATCCGGACGAAAACAGTCTCCTTACCGAAAGCTTTTTCATAACATTTTGCTGCTGTTTGAATTAATGGATGATCTGGCTCCACCATGTATGCTTTTGATGATAATTTTTCCAACGTTACATCGACATTTACTCCTGTGGGTGTCACTCGTTTTATATGTTCAACAAGAAGTTGTTGAATTTCTTCCGGCTCTTGATCTGGTACGAGACGGCATGTAATTTTCGCTGTAGCAGAACTAGGAATGATTGTTTTTGTTCCTTCACCTTGATAACCGCCATAAATTCCATTAATTTCGAAAGTTGGACGAGCCATCGTATGCTCCTTTGCATTGTAACCTTTTTCTGAGACTGTTTCGGTTACACCGGTCGTGGCTTCATAATCTTCGCCGTCTACTTTTGCAATTAATTCTCTTTCTTTTTCACTTAAAGGAATGACGTCGTTGTAAAAACCATCAACCGTAATCACTTCATCCTCGTTTTTCATCGAGGCTAAAATGTGCGTTAACGCCATAATAGGATTTCGTACCGCTCCTCCATATAAACCAGAATGGAGATCTTGATCTGGACCGTGAACAGTAATTTCTAAACCGGTAAAGCCCTTTAAACCGTATAAAATAGTCGGTTGATTTTTCGCGACCATTCCTGAATCCGAAATAACGACAAAATCACTTGCAAATTGTTCGCGTTTTTCCTCCAAAACATGGTAAAGATTAGCGCTGCCGATTTCTTCTTCTCCTTCGATACATAATTTAACGTTAATCGGAAGAGCACCCTTCGTTTTCATATATGCTTCAAAGACAGCTAAATGCATAAAAACTTGTCCCTTATCATCGCTTGCTCCACGGGCATATAGACGGTCTCCCCTAATTTCCGGTTCAAAAGGGTCACTATCCCATTCATCGAGAGGATCGACCGGTTGTACGTCGTAATGTCCATAAAACAAAACAGTCGGCACCTCAGGACCTGCTTCCATATATTCCGCATAGACGAGAGGATGCCCTTCTGTCTCCATCATTTCAACATTAGAAAAGCCGATATTTTCAACATAATTTGCAACAAATTGAGCAGCTTCTTTTACATCTTCTTGATAAGTTGAATCAGTACTTATACTTGGGATTTTTAGAAAATCCTTTAATTTATGTAATAACATATCTCGATTTGTTTCTAAATATTGCAATACTTCCTTTGGCATACGTTCTCCTCCTATCTTTATTAATAAAAGTGAAAAAATTCTTAATAAAATTTACTTACTCGTTTATCGTATCATATTTTTAAAATAATCGGGCGCATTTTATAAAAAAAGAAATGAAATTCAGCTTACTTACGCTGAATTTCATCTCTTCGTTATCCCGGTTCATCTTTAAATAGTTTATCGTTGTTTCTGTGGAAATACTCGTTCAATCATATTACCGATTTTGTCAAAAAACCCTTCTACCGGTCGACCATTTTGGAAATCGTCAACGTAATCTGTCGTTAAATTAAAGAAATCAGGACTCGTCGTTACGTAGACGTTCTCGATGCTTTTATCGGTTTCCTTTACAATGTCAGAAACTTTTTTCTTTACATCTTCAGAAATTTCATCGCCACGGTAGTTACGGTTTTGAACGTTACGTTCTGGGTCACGAATATTCGATGCATCTCCTGCTGATGGATGTTCATCCTTAGAACGATCATCAGCTCTTACATTACTATCGCGGGTATCCTTCGTTTCAATCCGGCGTTCTCGATCATGTTGACCTGAACGATCGCCAGGTGAACGATCATTTTCACGTAAAGTTGCTGCAACATACGCATTTTTTCGAGAGGTTAATACATACGCTTGACCGATTTCCTCAACTTCTTGAACGATACGTTCCGCTGCTTCTTCTGCAACTTCAAAACGATCGTGTTCCCGGTCCGTTCCACGACGATTATCGGTGCGTAAACGATCTTTATTTTCAACGTTATCCGTTAAACGATCGTTTGTACCGCGATCATCTCGCGTATGACGAGTTTCTTCTAAAGGGGAACGATCATCACGAGTCGTGTCTTCTGTTCCCATTTGACAACCCGTTAAAAATAAGAACGTAACTGCAAGAATCGATATAAATTTTCGTAAGTTCAACTTTCATCCTCCTTTTTTATTTTACGTTTATTATGTTACGAGGAAGATGAATTATGCGATGAACCTTATATTGGCAACGTCACCAATGATGAACTTGTAACAAACGACTTGCATAAGGTAACAATAAAGGTACATAAGAAGGAAAGTAGGGAACAATATGACTGATTATGAACGAGCATTGTATTATGTACTTTGGGGGAAATGGGACGATCTCTTTACCCTCATGTTGCGTTCTGAAGATGATCTATTGAAGAAAAAAATAGAGCGATTTTTAAATGCGTATTATTATGCGTTAAGTCAAGAAGAAGTCGTTCGCAAACACGATCAATTAATTGCCTACTTAGATTTTGCAACCGGAGAACAAACAATTTATACATTTACAATCGAAGATTAATTAAGATCAATTCGAGCGATCGCTTCAGGAAAAAAGAGGTCTGCTTGTTTTCCCTTACTCCAGTGGATTAATGAAGGTATTTTGTCTTGTAAACAGGGATGTGCGTTTTGAGTGTGAACCGTCGCCTTTGCCTTATAAAGCTCCCAAGTTCGATGAATAATTGGAAATTTGACGAGACGATGACGACAAGGTTGCCAAACAGCATACCTTTCCGTTAAAAAGCTAGCTAATTTGGAACAATCTCGTCTTGGCAATCGCTCAAATGTTGCATGGAAAATCGAAGCTTTTTTTCGCAATAATTTCGTATGAAAAGTTAATTTTTTTGTATCCCCATCGAGTTTACTCTTTACGGCTTGAAAGGGGAGCGATGTAATTGCTCGAGCAAATTCTGTTACGAAACGATTATTAAGTAATAAATTAAAAAAATAAACGCCTCTCTCTTTTGAGTATGGAACTTTTACATACGTTCGTACGTTCGTTTGAATGGCTCGCTTTACAAGGGAAATTGGTACATTAGTAATTTGACTGTCCTTTGCAACAAAACAAACAATCGTCATCCACGCTTTACCTTCGAAGGTATCTAATTGTAACGGTGTAGGAATAAGAGGACTCAAATGTGCTTTCTCTACTTCATAATGGAGAAAGAAAATATCCTCCCAATATTGCCTTCCTATCTTGCCATATTTTCGTTTTTCAATCATCAATGTCCACCTCAATTCGTTCATGGGCATAATCAATCGGCACGAACAAACCGACCCGACCGAACTCGTCATGGTCCATCGTCGCAAAAATAACTCCAATCACTTCACCAGCTTGATCGAATACGGGACTTCCGCTATTTCCCCGATAAACCGGTGCATCGAGCATAACGACTGGATCTCCTTTACTCCTTACATACGTCCAATGAATTACTTCCCCCTCATTTGCTACTCCATTAAAGTTAAGTGGATTTCCGATAAAATAAATTTGTTTACTTGTTTCGTCTAAATTAAATGAAGAAGCTAAAGGTAAATGAGGCATATTTTCTTCATTTATTTCTACAACGGCCAAATCGACCTCCGGATATGTCTCTTTTACATGACCGTTAAAGAGACCTAGCTTTGGGAAAGCGACGGCCACTCTTTCTTCTCCTTCAATTACGTGATAATTCGTTAAAATATCGCCTCTTTCCGTAATCGAAAAGCCCGTACCTTTACTTGTCTCAGTTTCCAATACGACGACAGCTTCTTTATATTCACGAATTAAGGGCTTTGTCGATAATTTTGCTGATGTAATTAAGAAGTCGACAGCCGGTATTGAAAAAGTTTGCGGTAAAAATGCGACGATATTAAATAACATTACAAAAGCGATAAGCCAGACTAAACTTTTCGGAAAAGGCGAACGGGGTTTTGGGTCTTCCTCTTGACGGCGAGCCTTTTCCAAGGCTTCAAGACGAGCCTCTTCGACTAATTCAAGAAGCTCGTCTTCATCAAGTTCCTCATATAAATCTTGGTCAATAATATCGTGCGCATAGTCGTTCTTTTTCTCCATTATATCCTCTACTTTTAATTCGTAGTCGTACCTTTTTGCATTCGATACATGTCGTAATATATACCTTTTGCTTTAAGTAACGTTTCATGGGTTCCTTGTTCTTTTATTTTACCATTTTCTAAAACAAAAATCTTATCCGCCTCTTGAATAGTCGACAGACGATGGGCAATAATTAAGGTCGTGCGGTCTTCTTGAATAATTCGTAATGCTTCTTGAATGGTCTGTTCTGTTTCGGTATCGATATTTGCAGTTGCTTCATCCAAGATTAAAATTGCTGGATCATATGCAAGCGCACGAGCAAAGGAAATTAACTGCCTTTCCCCTAAGGAATAGGTCCTACCTCCTTCGGTTACAGCTTCATCATATCCCTTCGGTAATTGAGAGATAAACCGGTCTGCGCCAACCGCTTGTAATGCACGAATCGCCTCCTCCCGGGATATATTAGGATTATTCATCGTAACGTTCGATATGATTGTACCTGTAAATAAAAAGGGATCTTGTAAAACGATTCCCATATGACTCCGGACTTGTTGCCGAGATAACTCCTTCGTTGGAACACCATCAATCGTAATTTCCCCATTTTGTGGGTCATAAAACCGAAATAATAAATTCATAATCGTGCTTTTACCTGAACCGGTAGGTCCGACAAAGGCTGCAGTTTCACCCGGTTGCACATGGAAGGAAATGTGATGTAAGATATACTTATCTTTTTCATAAGCGAAGGATACATCTTTAAATTGAATCTCACCATGGTAACGTTCGATTGGCCGGTAATCCATCGTTTCCGCCTCTTGGTCCATTAAAGCAAACATTCGATTTCCCGATGCCCGGGCTTGTTCAATTAGTGGGAATTGATTGACGATTGCTGTTACCGGTTCGAAAAAGCGATTAAAATAGTCGACCAAGGCATACAACATTCCGATTGAAATAGCCGTGTTCGGTTCAAAAGATAAATTACCAAAATAAACGATAAAACAAACGAAGGTTAAGTTTCGTATAAAAGTTACTAAGTTAAAAGAAGTTAAGGCATTTAATGTAATTAACTTTTTTTGTTCAGTATAAATTTCTTCATTTAATTCTTCAAATTGGCGCTTACGACGTTTTTCCGCTTGGAAGGCTTGAATAATCGACATTCCTTGAATCGATTCGTTAATCGTACCGTTAATTTCACTATTCGCTTTCCGTATCGCTAAGTTAAAGCGTGATCCAAAATATTTATAAATCCAAGCCCACACAACAATTAAAGGAACAATAAGGAGAGCAATTAAAGCAATTTTCGGTTGGAGCAAATAAATTGCAACTAAAATTCCAACCATATAAATAACTCGTGTAATCACAATCGATAAAACGCGTTCATACAGTTCTCGAATCGCTTCGGTATCATTAGTAATTCGAGCGACAATTTTTCCCGCTGGTTGGTCTACATAATAAGAGAGGGGAATCTTTTGCGTATGTTGGAAAACATCATTACGCATTTGTCTTATAATTTGATTCGACGCTTCTTGCAATTTATACGTTTGAAAATATTCAAAGACGGCTGCAATAAGTAATAAAATAACATATAATAAAAGCCAATAAAAAATAGGTTTTTGCTCTACTTTAAAAAAGTGATACAGCTCCGACACCTTTAATTTCTCTGCTGGTAATTGTACACGTTCTGTTGCTTCTATCGTCATCTTACCGTCAGAAAACGTACGACTTCCCTCTAAAGGAGCTTTACCTTCTACTGCGTAATAATCGCGATCGATTGCTAAAATCGTTATCGCTTGATCTGTAGGGGGCGTTGTCATCCGGTCTTCGCGGACGTAAGTTTTTCCATTAAAAGAAACGGTCGATGCCTCAGATTCCACTTCACTTTCATACCAAACCGATTCAATACCTAAAATATGATCGTCGATAATCGTTTTTGCAATAAAAGGTCCCGCTAATTCTAAAGCCGTAGCAACCATTAAAAAGATAATTCCTAGGATAATGCCCCGTTTAAATTGCCAAGCATAATTAAAAAGCCGTCGTTCTGTTGATTGTTTAGACATTTCTATCACCTGCTTCGTCTAACTGTTGTAGCTCATATTGCTCTTTATACCAACCGTCTAAGGCGATTAATTGTTTATGAGTGCCTGATTCGACGATTTTACCTTCGTCTAGGACGATAATATAATCGGCATGTTTCACTGCCGAAAGACGATGCGATGCAATGAAAGTCGTTTTATCTTTCCGTTCCTCAACTAAATGAGCAATTATTTTTGCTTCTGTCTTTCCATCGACGGCGGATAAAGCATCATCTAAAATTAAAATATCCGGATTTTTAATAAAAGCTCTAGCAATCGCTACACGTTGTTTTTGGCCTCCAGATAACGAAACACCACTTTCCCCAACTAAAGTATCAAGACCTTCCGGCAGGGCTTTAATATCGTCTAAAAAATGAGCAAGGCGTAAAACCTCGTAAATTTCTTTATCAGTTGCATCTTCTTTACCTAATTTAATGTTTTCTCGTATCGACATCGAAAATAACACTTGGTCCTGGGGTACATAACCAATCCATCTACGAATTTGTTTGATAGATAAGTCATGAAAATCAACCCCAGAAAAGGTTATCGAACCTTTTATGTTCGGATATTCTCGTAACAGTAATTTAAACAAGGTCGTTTTTCCCGAACCAGTACGACCGACAATACCGATCGTTTCACCTTGTTTAATGTGTAAATGTTCGATTTCTAATTGAGGTGTTGACGTATTCGGATATGTAAAAGACACATCTTTCAGTTCAATTGACGTTACATTCCTTACTGTAATCGGCTCGGTCGGATCTTTTACATCTTGTTCGTAAGTTAAAATTTCGTTTACACGATCGAGAGAGGCGTTACCCCGTTGTAAAATATTAATTAACTCCCCTACTGCATACATTGGCCAAATAAGCATCCCTAAGTAAACGTTAAAAGAAACTAAATCTCCTAAGGTAATGATATTTCGAAATACTAATAAAGCACCATAACCGATTCCAATAGTATAGGATAGACCGATTAACAACTTAATTGTCGGTTCAAAAAGTGCATCGATTCGTGCTACAGCCATGTTTTTCTCATATACATCTTCTGTCATATGGTCAAAACGTTCCGCATCTTCCTTTTCTTGCGTATAGGCTCGAATAACTCGAACTCCCCGGATTGATTCTAAGACCCCATCGTTCATTACTCCAAAGGCTGCCTGCGCTTTTGTAAAGCGTTCGTGAATAATTTTTCCATATTTGTTCATCGTAATTGCCATTATAGGTAAAGGAAGTAAAGCAGCGAACGTTAATTGCCAACTAATTGTAAAGCCCATCATTGCGATAATCATAAGCATAAAGGTCGTTGAATCGACCAAGGTTAAAATACCGAAGCCTGCCGTCATCGAAATCGCTTTTAAATCGTTCGTACTTCGAGCCATTAAATCCCCAGTCCGATATTTACTATAAAAAGTCGGCTGCATTAATAAGAAGTGATCCATCAAACGGGAACGCATCCATTTTTCTAAAGTGACCGAACCACCGTATAATGTGTAATGCCATAAATAACTCAAAATATAATGACTAATCATAAGACCGACATATATGAGTACAACATAAAATAAAAGATCCTTCGTTAATGTTTGAAAACGGATATGATCGATGACAAAACCAAGCAATTTCGGTGGCACTAAGCCGATTGCACTTGCCATCATTAAAGCGACGATAGCAAAACTATAACGCTTCCACATTATTTTGAAAAACCAACTTAATTTTTTAAAAACTTGAAACACCAAGACCACCTACATATCGATATTCTATTCATTACTTAAATTCTTTTATGTATTACTGTTATAATGTGATAAATTACTTATAAAAGTAAGAAAACCCGCCGTAATCGGCGAGCTTACACTGTTTCGTACTTATAGTGTACCGTTTTTTCTCTTGTAAAGCTATTTTTTTTGAACGTAGTCTTCCTTTTTATGAAAAAAATATAGTATACTAATCGTTATATAAATAAAAGGAGTTCGATTGACGTGGGAATTCGAATTGAGGAAATGTTAGCTTATAATAAAAAGTTTGTAGAAAACAAAGAATATATACCTTATGCCACTGATTCCATACCGAATAAAAAGATGGTTGTTTTCACTTGTATGGAATCGCGCCTCGTAGAACTACTACCTAAAGCCTTAAACATACAAAATGGTGATGTAAAAATGATTAAAAATGCTGGAGCAATTATCCGAAAATCTTTCGACAGTGTAATTAAAAGTATTTTAGTCGCTGTTTATAAATTAGAAGCAGAAGAGGTCGTCGTCATCGGTCATCATGACTGTGGGATGAGTTGTGTAAATACAGACGAACTACAAGAGCGAATGATTGAAGAAGGGATCTCCGAGGAAACCTTTAAAGCCCTTGAATATTCTGGAATTGACTTCCATCAAGAATTCCACGGCTTTGAAACTGTTGAACAATCAATTGCTCAAAGTGTAGAAATTATTCGTGAACATCCTCTTCTACCTTCCTATGTGCGTGTTCATGGGCTCGTCATCGACCCCCATACAGGTAAAGTGGATGTCGTTCATATCGATCAATAATTTATAACTTATCTTCGCACGAAATAAAAAGCCTGGGCTCCCCTAACCCTCGGAAACCCAGGCTATTTTTATTTATATTATAAATCGTTATTGCCGTTTAAATCTTCAGAAACGAGACCTGACAATACATGGACTCTTAAAATAATCCCAAGTAATTGCTTACGATTGTTTACGACTGCTAGTGGATATTTCGTGTCGAGAGATTTCGGAATTAAATCATTTACATATTCGTCCTCTCGAACAAGCTCAATATTCGTTCGAATAAAGTCACTAACATTTTCTTCTCGTTTAATCGATTTTACGGCATCATCAATTGTAATAATTCCAACGACTCGCTCTTTATCATCGACAGCAAATAGACTAGAAATACTATGTTCTCGCATTAGTCGAACTGCTTTTTTTGCTGTGTCGTTAATCGAAACCGTCACCCGAGGTTCGATCATAATATGTTCGGCTTGGAATACTTTTGAACGGTCGATATCTTGAACAAAATCGACGATATAATCGTTAACGGGATTTTCAATAATCTCTTCCGGTGTTCCAATTTGAACGACACGACCATCTTTCATTACTGCAATTCGATCACCTAATTTAAAGGCTTCATTTACGTCATGGGTAATAAATACAATTGTTTTCTTTAACTTCTTTTGTAATCGAATTAACTCTAATTGCATTTCTCTACGAATAAGCGGATCAAGTGCACTAAAAGGCTCGTCCATGAGTAAAATATCTGGATCATTCGCTAAGGCTCGAGCTAAGCCAACTCGTTGTTGCATTCCACCAGATAATTGTTGGGGATATTGGTCTTCATACCCCTCTAGTCCAACGAGTTTAATATTTTCTAACGCAATTTCTCTCCGCTTATTTTTTGACATTTTCTGAATTTCTAAGCCATACTCTACATTTTCTAGAACAGTACGATGGTCGAATAAACCGAAATGTTGAAATACCATCGCAATTTTTTTCTGGCGAACTTGTTTTAATTCTTCAGCACTTGCTTTTGCAATATCGACGCCATCTATTTTCACTGAACCGCTAGTCGGTTCATTTAATAAGTTGAAACAGCGAATTAGCGTCGATTTACCACTTCCAGATAACCCCATAACGACGAAGACTTCTCCTTCTTTGATCGATAAGGAGGCATCATATACGCCGACGGTATGGCCGGTTTTGTTTAATATTTCTTCCTTACTCATTCCTTCTTCAATCAATGGTAAAATCGATGTTGGCTTTTTGCCAAAAATTTTCGATACATTTTCTAGTTGTACTTTAACTGTCATTGTTCAATCCTCCGATGCTTCTGGAATCTGTCGGCGACACCACTCGTAATCCGATCGATAATAATGGCTAAAAAGACAATACTAATACCTGCCTCAAAGCCAAGTGCAATATCGATTCGATTGATCGAGATAAGTACTTGTTCACCTAAGCCAGATGCCCCTACCATCGACGCAATAACGACCATCGCAAGAGCCATCATCGTCGTTTGGTTCACTCCTGCCATAATCGTCGGTAATGCTTGAGGTAATTGAACTTTACGTAAAATTTGCCCCTTCGAGGAACCGAAGGACAAGGCAGATTCAATTACTTCTTCATCTACTTCACGAATAGCCAATTCTGTTAAACGAATAACTGGTGGTGTAGCATAAATTAATGTAGCAAATACAGCGGATACGTTACCTAACCCGAAGAAAAAGATTCCCGGAATTAAATAAACAAAACTAGGCATCGTCTGCATTGCATCTAAGATCGGCTGGATAATTTTTGACACAATCGTACTAAACGCCATCCAAATACCGATTGGAATTCCAATCAATAGGGAAATTGCGACCGCTGTTACAATGATTGCAATTGTCGTCATCATATCATCCCATAAACCAAAGGAACCAATTAAGAAAATAAAGATTGCAAAAGTTATTCCTGTTAGCACATTTTTAAAGTACCAACCTAAAGCAAAAATAATTGCAATAAATAACCACCAAGGCATACTAACTAAAACAAATTCAATACCATTCATCGTTTTCGATGACACGACAAATATGAAATCAAAAAAACTTGCAAAGGTCTTCGCTAAATAGTTAACGAAATCTTCAACATACTTACCTAATGCTAAAGTAAATTCGGGAAAGTCATCCATTGTTTACTGCTTTCGCAGAATTCACATCCTTACCTTAATTTTAATTAAGAACATAGTAGCAAGAACGCTACTATGTCCTTATTTAATTTTTACAACGATTCTTTTACTGCTTCTGCTATATCTTCAGATACCCATTCAGTCCATACGTCCTCATACTCCTCTAACCACCATAAAGCAGCTTCAATATGGTCGACATCATTTTCAATCATATATAGTAAGGCTGCTTCGGTTAATTCTGCACTTGTTTCATAGTTCGATAGAAACTCAACTACATCTCCTTCTTCAAGTGCCTCTTCATATACTTCCTTAATATTATCTGTCCACGCTTCCATGTACGCATTAATATCAGCTGTACGTAATCCTTGGAAAGTCGTTGCCGTTGAACCTGAGAT